>CAXTCB010000003.1:0-78269 GCA_964242875.1 uncultured Acidobacteriaceae bacterium | reverse complement strand
ATGGCTGTGCTGTGTTTGCTCACAAACACGCCTTGGCCCTGGCCCACGCCAGCGATGGGTAGCAAGTGCAAGGGGAGGATTCCTTTCCCGGAGTGCAACGGAGGGCGAGCGCAGCGAAGGTCTGCACAAGCGAAGCGCGGAAGATAAAGGTGCCCCTTGCGCGCGCGTGGAAGCAGAGCTTCCTAGCAGGTTCGGTTTCCTTGCTTGGCGCGAAGCGCATGAACTGCATTCGGGGCGTTGCGGGGTGTCCCCGCGGAGGGGGTGGCGGAAGAGTGGGCCAGAGTTCTTGCTGGAGCACTCTGGAGACAGCGGGGAGGCCTCCCCCTCAATAGCACTCCAGTAAAATTTAGTGGGTGCAAGCTATGAAGGAACTCACGGATCTGCACAAGGAAGCATTCGCCACTTGGCGATTCCAAATTGAGTCTTACTGGACCCGCAACGGCTACTTTGCTGGCTTCGAGATAGCGGCCCTAGGTGGCGTTGTAACGGTATCCAAGGATCACCATTGGACCGGTCTTTTCACGGCGGTTGCCGCTCTTCTCCTGACGATCATCTGGTTCTTCAACTGTGACCGCCAGCATGAATACATCAAGTTTTGGTGGGAGAAGCTTATTGAGTTCGACACGGTTGGCTTTGAAGCCTGGGAGGCCGCTCCCAAAGTAGAAGGCTTGAGGCCGGTGCTTCTAGCAGCAGATTTCGAACGATGGAGATCTGCGCGGGACAAGCGCGCGCCGTGGCGTCGTTACCAATACTCTATGATGGTGTTGCTGGTTCTGGTCATCTTCATGCTTCTGTGGATTGGCGTAATTTGGTACAACGGTCACATGTTGGAAGGCATGGGCTTGCTCAAGCATCCGTTCAAAGCTCAGCTAAAGACATAGAGGGCCGAGCATGTGTGGTCGGGGTGGTTGCCGCAGTGACAAACAGAAGATCGCGGAACACTTTCACGCGAAGCCACAACCAGCTGAGCTGCTGATGCCGAGCCGGATTGCAACATCGCGCCGACGACTCATCAGCCCATTATCCGTCAGAGCCGAGAGACGGGCTAACGGGAGATGATGTTGGCCCGCTGGGGCCTCGTACCGTTTTACAAAGGATGTGCAGGATGTGAAAGGTCTATCGACCTTCAATGCTCGAACAGAGACGATTACCAAAGGTCCCACTTGGCGTGAGCCCTTCAAGAAATGACGCTGTCTCGCATTTCGGCCCGGTAAAATCCGCAATCAACTCCATCCTCTACAAGGGCGGATCGACAAGATATCTATAAGTGTTGACGAGCGATGCCATTCTTTACAGTGCACGGCTCACCTTAACCACAGCTTAGCAACAAGAAGCGCTTGCCTTGGTCACCCGCGGTTCGGCCATCTCTACTCTGCTTATCGCCGCAACCTTTTTAGGAGTGCTCGGGCTCACAACATCGAACGCCAGAATCGCACGTTAGCAATTTGAGGAAAAGTGGGTCAACTGCTAACAACGGCATCTGTATCGATATACACATGAAAGCTGCCCATGTGATTCTGTTCTTGTCATTGCAGAATCGTTCAGCTGCGACCGGTAGTCTATAGCTAACAGTAGGACCCCCTGAATCGAGCGGAGTCTCTTTCGATCGCATCGTCGCCCAAACAGAAAGCGTAGTGGCTTCAACGGAGATTTTGATATGACTCAGAAGCTGCTTTTTGCCGTTCTTTCCTTGCTCTCCCTTTCGGCAGCCGCTCAGCCTCCCCAAGTTCCGTATTCGAACCAGCCGATACTGAGCGAGAACACGACGAAGGTCTCCGACCATGTGTGGGAGATCACGGGATTTCCGAACATTGCGATCGTCGTCGGCACTCGCGCGACGCTCGTCGTCGATACAGGGATGGGTCCAAAGAATGGTGCTACCGTGGCGCGCGTCGTTGCTAAGCTCGCGCCCAATAATTCCAAGCTGTTTCTAACAACGACGCACTACCACACGGAGCATGTCACCGGCGAGCCCGGCTTTCCTGCTAGCACCGTCCTGATCCGCAACGCAATGCAGCAGCGGGAACTGGATAAAGACGGGCAGGCGATCAATGATCGATTCCGCACTATGTCGGCGCAGAATAAGGAGCTGCTTGCAGGTGTCGTCTTGCGCACGCCGGATGTTCTTTTCGATAGCGAAGCCACAATCGATCTCGGTGGTGGTGTCAAGGCCCGTTTGCTCTGGCTCGGTGGTGCCCACACTAAAGGAGACGAACTAACCCTGGTCGAGCCCGATCAAACCCTGATTTCGGGCGACGTGGTGCAGAACAGAACCATCCCGAATATCTTCGGCGGGAACAGTACCCCTACGGAATGGCTTGCCACTCTGGACAAAGTTGCGATGCTGAACGTCGCGCACGTGTTGCCGGATCATAGCGCACCGGGCAATGGATCTCTCGTCGCCGCAGAGCGGGAACTGCTCACCGCAATCCGCGCTCAAGCCCTTGCATTGAAGCGAAGAGGAATCTCGGTGGATGCTGCTGCAAAAGAAATCAGTGCCACTCTCAAAGAGCAACATCCCGACTGGCCGGACACCAACGCATCCACATTCGTGAATAGCGTCTACATCGACCCTGCCGATCCCCGTTAGCGTAGGTGGAAGCACTTTGCGTACGGCCGCTGGGAGAGATGTTCGGAGCCTTGGGAGAGTTGGAGCAGCACGCAGGCCTGACTCGGCAACATCTACTCCGTAGAGCTCACGGTAAATTCCTCTCTTTGATGGTAAGTAGTGAAATTTGCAATCGTGGTTAGTAGACGGACACAAGCCTAAATCCTTTTTACATGCTGACGATTTCTAGACGGCTCTCTGGTGGTACCTAAGCTCAGTCGTTTGACTCGGACATTGCATCTGTCGCAACCCGCCCTGAGGACGCAGACTAAGGGCTTGGAGATGCATCTCGGTGTGAGCCTCTTCACGCGCAGCCGTCGGAGGGGTACTCTTGAGCTTGGCCGGTTATGTCTTGCAGGTGGATGCCGATACACCCATGCAGCGGATGTGGAAATGGAGTTACGTGTCCGGCGTACCTCGGCGGGCAATATAAGAAATCTGCGCGTCAGTTTTGTTGCTTCGGCGACGAGCGGGCTGGTTCCAGCAATGGTCCTTGCCCTCAAGAAGCAATATCCAGAGCTCAAGAACGTTCCCACCGTGCAACAGGTGGAAGGAGTTCGAAGCGACGTGCCTTGAGCCGCTCCCCACGCACCTTCTCTAGTCCTGCAGATGTAGCACGAGAAAGTCTGTCGCTCGCTTGATCGCAGTTTTAGTTTCAGGCGCCTGGGGAATCAAACTCAACCAGACATGTGGCATTCCTTCATACACATCGAGCACCGCTTCGTGGCCTCCCGCCCTGATCGCCTGATACTCTCGCACCGCTGCGCTCAGAAGCATTTCTCGGGTACCTACCTGTATCAGGGTCGCGGGAAAGGCCTGCGTATAGTCTCCGTATACCGGTGACACATAGGGATTCTTCTGGTCGGAAACCGTTGCATAGGCCTCTCTGCTCCACGAACTTGTATCGGGCGAGAGTACTGGGTCTACCGGTGCAAGCGTCGTACTGGTGTCGCCAGCACCCGAAATGTCCGCCGAAGGCGATATCAGGTAGAGCGCACCCGGTAGTGGCAGGTGTTCGTCGCGCATCTTTAGGACGGACCCTGCCGCGAGACCTCCGCCGGCGGAGTCGCCCATCATCCCCACGCTCGCCGGCTTCACGCCCGAGGCGAGAACAGCCTTCCAGACTGTCACAACCTGATCGGTGACGATGTGCCAGTCGGCACGCGGCGCGAGCGTGTAGTCGATCGAGATCACCTCGTAGCCGCTCGCTGAGCTAATCAAAGCTGGGATGGTCAAGCTGCTTCCGGCAGAGAGGGAAGTATATGCACCCCCATGGAGATACAGAAGGGTCGGTCCGCCCACTTTGTAATTAGGGGGATGCACGCGCAAAACCGGAACCCCGCCCAGGTGATCTTCCATTCGCTTGACGTGCAGAGCATCCGCGACCGCTAGCGACATCGGTCCAGCGATTTTCTCAAGCTGAGCGTTCGCGAGATCCCAATCTTCTTGGGTCTTCGGGCGCTCTCGCTGCGGCCTATGGGCAAGCATGACATACAGCTTGTCTAACTGGGCCGTTGCCTCCGGAGAGACCGTCGAGGGAACAATGAATCGATTGGCATTCGCTGCTGGCATCTGCGCAACTCCGCTTGAAGAAAATATTGTGGCTAGCACCACGAGAATTACCGTCACGCTGAGTAGGAGCTTGGCGTTCCTCATCTGATAGCCTCTGGTGATATGGGGTTAGGTGTGCTGCGCTCACAAGGATGTGGCGGTGGACTTTGTGGTGGTTGCGGACTGGTCGATGACACGAAGCAGTTTCGCGAGCCGTGGCAATCCAACATGCGGTTAGCGCTGAATCTGACCAATCAAACGTTCCCAGTTGCGAAAGCCAATTTTCTCCCGCTCATCCACGGTAAGATCAGCCTGTTCTAGGAAGCTGCGAGCCGCGCCCGGCGCAATGGGAACATACGGGTAATCCGTTGACATGAGGATGTGCTCCGCGCCGAGAACCTCTTTGGACCAATGCAAATACCGGTCGCTGAACAAGCCGCTGGGTGTGACATAGACATGATTTTTAAAGTACTCCGACGGTTTTCGCGGCAGCTTGCTCGCTGGTGCCAGCAGGTCAACTCTTTCCAGGTAGAACATGACAACCTCCCCCCAATGGCCCGCGATGATGCGGAGGTCCGGGAAGCGATCGAAGACGCCAGCCAGAATCATGCGAAGGATCTGGATACCGGTCTCGTAGTGCCATCCGATGCCTGCGCAGGCAAAGGACGTATCCACCTGTTCGCCGAAGCCGGAGTAGTAAATGTCCCGCACCTCTTTCTGAGGTGATTGGGGATGGATGTAGAGAGGTGTTTTGAGCGCCGAGGCAGCCTCGAAAATGGGCCAAAACGCTTGATCGTCGAAGTTGCGGTCCCTTGTGCGGCCAAATACCATCGCACCGTGCAGGCCAAGCTCGCGCACGGCTCGGTCCAACTCAAGCGCGGCCGCTTCGGGTTCCGGGGTCGGCAGGGTGGCAAAGCCTTGGAATTTGGCTGGGTTCTGGCGAACAAGCTCGGCGATATGCTCGTTGGCCTCACGAGCAAGCGAGATAGCGGGCTGGCCTAGCAAACTCTGTACGCCCGGATTTGTAATGGAGAGCACCTGAACGTCCACGCCGGCCCGGTCCATCGCAGCCAGCCGTTCCAGTCGCGTATCGGCGAGAGGTCGTCGGATGCTCTCTTGGGCGGAATAGCCGACCGCCAGGTCTTGCCATCGAGGTTCCACGGTCAGCCACGCATTCGCCAGCTCTTCCGTTATAAGGTGTTCTTCCAAAGCAATTATTTTCATCTAGACCTTTCAGGGTTGCAGCCGGAAGGCGATGCGTAGGCGTCTTTCTCCTCGCTATCCAATAGCTTCATCAACGGGGCAGCGTAGCGTGTGCCCGCGACCGAACCGGCAGGAACCGCCTCCTCGACGCGAAGGATATCTTGCGCAGAGAGTTCCACCTCTAAGGCTTTCAGGGTCTCCTCCATCTGCGAGGGTCTCTTCGCCCCCATGATGGCGACAGCTGCCGGTTGCTTCGCCAGCACCCAGGCTGTCGCCAATTGTGAAGTGGTTATACCCTTCTCGCGCGCGATGGTAGCGAGGGCGGCGACAAGCGTTTGGTTATGATCGAAGTTCGCACCCTGTAGACGCGGCAGATGACTGCTTTCCGGAGCCTCACGCGCGGTTCCGGACAGCAGTCCATGAGACAACACCCCATAGGCGGTCATTCCGATACCAAGCTCCTGGAGCACGGGGAGGACTTCCTCTTCCGGACCCCTGCTCATAAGCGAATACTCGATCTGCAGATCGCAAATGGGATGCGTCGCGTGAGCGCGGCGGATCGTCTTGACACCGACCTCGGACAGGCCGATATGCTTGACGTATCCCGCTTTCACGAGATCGCCGATAGCTCCCACGGTCTCTTCGATGGGTACGACGGGATCCAAGCGCGCGAGCCTGTAGATATCCACGTAATCCACCCCGAGTCTCATCAGGGAGTAACTTAGGAAGTTCTTTACCGCGTTCGGCCGAGCGTCGGTCCCGATAAAAGCGCCATTCGGGGAACGCAGACTGCCAAATTTGACTGAGAGTACGGCGGAGGCGCGACGGTCGCGGATGGCCTTGCCGATCAGCAATTCATTATGACCGTTGCCGTAAAAATCCGCTGTATCCAGGAGGTTAATGCCCCCGTCAAGTGCACGGTGAATAGTCTCGAGGCTTTCCTTCTCATTGCCCGGCGTTCTTCCCGGCGACATGGCGGCACCGCCAAGTGCAACACGAAATATCCTGGGACCGTTGTAGCCTAGCGTTACAGAATCAGAACGCAATTGAATCACCTCGTGTCAATCTACAAAAATAGTAGAATGTAGATGCCGGATTGGTGTCAAGGAGCTTCCCTCATGCCCCGCTTTGGAATGCCCGTTGAAGCGCTTCGCGCCAAGGTGATCGACTTGGGCCTGAACCGTATGCGTACCCAAGGTTTCGACAAGGTTCGTCTTGTCGACATCGCGAAGGATATGGGTGTGAGCCATGCGGCGTTGTATGCCCACTTCACCAACCGCGAAAGTCTTTTGGATGCTGTGATGGAACGATGGCTGACCGAAACGGAATCGGCCCTCGAAGCTGTTTGTCAGGGCAAGCGACCGGCCCTTCGGAAGATTGAAGACTGGTTTCTCACGCTCTACAAACTAAAGCGAACGCGCATCCAGACAGACCCTGAGCCATATCGCGCGTTCGATGTAGCGACCACACTGCGAAAGCCTTTCGCGGCTGCGTATGTGAAAAGGCTCAAAGCTCAGCTGGCCGGTTTGGTGGATGAGGCTGGAGATTTACTTGGAACCTACTCCGCCGCAGAAACGGCAGAACTTCTATTTGAGGCCACCTCTACCTTTCACCACCCGAGTCTGGTAAAACACTCTGCCATACATAATCGCGAGCGGCTCCTGCGAAGGCTCATCAAGACGCTTTTCGACGGCCTTCAGGTTCGTGATGGTGAGTAAAGAAGCGCTGACCCACAATCAGTAGCCTGTTAAGGCTTCTGATATCCAGGCAATAAAACCATGAGCAGATGCGGAACTCGTGGCTTAACCCCGGGATGGAGAGCTGCGTCCATTTGCAGACGACTGCCCCATGCAGGTTCGGCCAGCCAACAGTCCTTAGCCTTGTTCCAGCCATTCGCGCTCCTCTGCCCTCAACGCGGCAACCACCGCAGGTTGATCGACGCCTGGAAGATCGTTGTGGGCAGGGGCTCCGTTCGCGGTGAGGATGTAGCTAAGGAACCGATAGGAGGCGCGGAACCCGCGAAGCTTTTCTTCGTCTATTTTCGGCACCTTGGTAGGATCGCGCGGGATCAGCGTATCGCGAATGTAAATGCCGCGAAGACCACGAATAAGCCACTGTCCCTCAGACCGCTGGACCCGCCACAACAAGCGCGTATAGCTCGTAGTGCTGACCTCGATCCCGTCCAATAGAGAGAAGGTATGGACCGCGCAGGCTGTGTCGGAAATCGCGCGATCGTTCTTGAGCCAGACGACGCCAGGACTCATCGAATCAAAATGGACGGTTTCCGTGTCGGGATTGTTCTTTCCCGCCTCGATAAATTTTGCTGCACTGCCCTTGAACCAGGAGACTTCTACGACTGCATCGGGATGAAAGCAAGCTGCCTCATCCGCTGCGTTGTGGGTCTCCCGGGCCAAGCGCTCGCGCAGGATGACGTCAGTGACAGCGCTAGAGTCTGCTGCGACCTGCTGCGTAGTCCGACCGTCACCCCGGCCCCCGCCCAACGGCTTGACCCGATCACTTCCAGTTCCCGTAGCTTGTAGCATCTTGATCGGAGCCCCCGCCGCCAAATTGGTTATCAACCCCGAAGCGAGCAGCGATGCCCAAGTCAAGGCGCGGCGACGGGAGACTGCTAAGTAGTCCATGCCTAAAGATCGATGGACTTTAGAAAGCATCAAAGGCCTCGTGTGCGAGCAGGCGAACTCGCCGGCACGTCAACTGAAATTGTACGCCTCACCCTTCTTTGAGCTGTCCCCAGCAAGAGCGCATAAGCGTATGTGTCTCCTGCAAAGGCAGGCTATGGATTTGACGCTCGCACACTATGCGAACTTGGGCGCGGATAGTGCCCCGCGTCTCACAAACCCATAGCCTCGACGATGAGCGATTCGGAGAAACAGAGAAACAAGACGCCTTGGGCTACGCGGGGTCTGACCGATAAGCTGCTTAGGATCATCTTCAAGTAACCGTCAGCGTATAAGATTCCGTTTCTTGAGGTGATCCCTTCAAAGATCGGAAAAGCTGCGTCAAGAGAAAGCGTACTCTCAGGTGCTAAAGAAGTGACTTTAGGCGGTGTTCTTAGCGCTGTCGCCCGCTGTGACCTCGTACGTAGACCCGGAGACCATGCGCGCGGCATCCGAGGCAAGAAACACCACCACAGGCGCCACCGCGTTCGGATCTATCCACGGCACCCGCAAGGGTGAGCTACTGGTTAGGGCTTCTTGGGCCGCTTTCTCGTCGGTACTCTCGTTCCCGCTTGGCTTCTTACTTGCAACTTCTAAGGCTTGGGCGTACCGGGCTTCATGACGCGTCAGGGGCGTGTCGATCAACCCCGGAACAAGTGCATTCACTGTGATCTTGTGCTTACCCAACTCCAGGGCTGCCGACTTGGTGAGCCCGATGATGCCCCATTTGGAAGCTGAATAGGCGGATGCATTCAGCGTTCCGTGCTGCCCTTGAGTAGACGTTGTCAGAATGATGCGACCTGCCCCGCGCTTGACCAGGGAGGGTCCAAAAGCCCGAAGGACGTTTGCCGTTCCTGTCAGGTTCGTGTCGATCGTAATCTGCCAGTCGGCATCCTGCATCTCCAAAAGTGGATAAAAAGACTGGATGCCGGCATTCGCAAGGATGATGTCAAGACCGCCGAACTTTGTATTTAGATCAAGCGCAATCTTGCGCAATGCAGCAATGTCACGCTGATCCGCGATGTACTGCGCCCACTTGGCGCCGGTAGCCTTTACAAGTCTGCCGGTTTCCTCAAGGTCCGTCGGAGTGGCGGGGGTTACGCCCGAGCGCGGATCAACCATCGCGCAAATGTCTATGCCCGCAACGGATGCTCCGGCCTGCGCCAGCGCAAGTGAACAAGCACGTCCGATGCCCCGAGCAGCCCCGGTCACAACGGCAACTTTCCCCTTTAGAGCCTGACTGTGAAAAACTTGGCTGCTATCGTTAAACTGAGCGCCTTCTTCTGCACGGGCTCGCGCCGTTACGCCCGCTGCCGCGAGGGCTGCCCCTGTGCCGACAAGAAACTCGCGGCGGTCAAATGCCTTTACCTGATCATTGTGGCTTTCCATTTTACTTACCTCCAGAAACTTTTAAGTGCTTTAGAAACATTGAAAAGATCGATCCTAGACGAGTAGTTGGAGGCGCTCTTTCTTTACTCCGCCTATGCTCAGCGCTTCAAGACAATCTCCTTGTCTTGCGGTGCCATGCGAATCGTGGAAGCCGTGAGCTTCAGATGAGCCTCCGCCATCTTCTCGGGCATCCTCGCAATCCACTGATTGAGCGAAACGTCTTGATATCGCGACGTCTTGAACATTTCCAGGAAGACGACATCCTCCGTTCCGGTGTTCTCAATCGAGTGGCCTGCCATCGTAGGAACAAATCCAACATCATTGGCATGAAAATCCATGGTGCGGGCCTTTGCTCCTGTCGTGACGACCGTCATTCTGCCTGCGCCTTTGATCCAATACTGCCACTCGCTCACGTTTGGGTGCCAGTGCATCTCGCGGATAGCGCCCGGCTTCAGCGTGACCATTGCGGCAGCGATGTTTTGCGCAGTTGGAAAGTTACTCGAGTCAACGATCCGGACCTCACCCCCTGAGGTAGAGGCTGTCGCGGGCATGGAAGACATTTTGAAGGTGTATTTATTCGTTGTCTCCAAATTGTCTCCAAGGAACCGCCGATCGTCTTCGAGTGGACCAGGGAGCGGAGCCTCGAAAATATATAGCTCTGTTGCGGGAAGCTTATCGAAGGTCTCTCGTGACCAGCCGGTGTTTTTCTTCACGATCTCCGGAGGGGTATGCGCGAGAAATTCAGAAAGAAGAAACGTATCGTCCTCTGAAAAAGCTCCCTCATCAAAGACCAGCAGGAACTCGCATCCGTCTTCTGCAAGGCCTTGAATGGAATGAGGAAACCCGGCCGGGAAGTACCACAGGTCACCCGCCGCGATGTCATCGATAAACATCTTGCCATCGGGCTGCATGATGCTGACGCGCGCTTTTCCAGTTAGCATGATGGCCCACTCATCGGCGGTATGCCAGTGAAGTTCTCGAAACGAGCCGGCAGTCAGACGCATGTTCACGCCCGCCAAGTCCTTTGAAGGCGGCAGTTCGCGCTGCGTCACCTGGTGTGTCCAGCCCCCGCCCTGCATTCGCTTCGGCGCCAGATCGAAGGAAAACCATATCGGACCCGGGTTTCCGTGATCGGTGAAGGGTGGCATGTTAGAGTTCGGATTTTGCCTCAAGAGAGGATCGTTCTCCGGCCCTGGGTCGCTGGAACTCGGAGAAGTTCTGCCGGCCTTTTGTTCCGAACGATTCTGACCCAGAGCTGGTGTGCCCATGAATCCGGCGCTGGCTAATGCAGCTGCGCCCACAAACACACGTCTCGATAAACCTCGGGGGGCGGTCTCCTTGGCCTGTTGATCGATATCTTCCAGAACTTGCTGTTGAGAACTCATCCGTCTCCCTGCTTTCCGCTCGCAAACCTTGGAGCTTTGCAAACTGCACTTACTTCTTAGAGGCCGCGCAGCGGATTTGGGGTCTACGTATGTTTGCACGACAGTGATCGGCTATAGCGATCACAAGATGCATATCGAGGGATCGTGACTTTACCTGAGACCGATCTGTTTGGAAAGAGTGACAAATCGTTGAGCTAAAGGCGTCATTCTGTTGGCGGCCACTGCAATCCCAATTTCTGAGACAATTTTCTCGGTTGAGAGAGGCGTAATAGCGAGAACGGCGCGGCTGCGCTTCGTAATCTCCTGAGGCAAGATTGCGACGCCTAGTCCAGCTGCGATAAGAACGAGCGCAGTCTCCATCTCAGCAGTTTCCTGAACTACGTTGGGCGTAAAACCTGCCCTGCGACAGAGCGCAGTCCAATGATCGTAGAAAGCTGGCGCCCATTTGCGGCCGTACGCAATAAAGGGTTCTTCCGCGAGCTTCTGGACTGTGAGTGCTTTGTCTGACGCCAGACGATGAGTTTTCGGAAGAACAATGGCAAAGTGTTCCCGATGAACAGGTTCAATCGAGAGGCCTTCAACCTCGAGTGGCAACCGAACGAAGCCAATATCGATCGTGCCATTCTTCAACGCATCGATCTGAGAGACTGTTGGAACGTTTCGTAGGTCAAAACTGACACCCGGATGCAGTTTGCGAAAAGCAACGACGATGGACGGAAGGAGCTGAGCAGTTGCCGAAGCGACAAAGGCGATGCGCAAGTGCCCGGTCTCTCCCGACCCTATCCTGGCTGCCCTCAGCTCAATTGCCTCAACCTGCGCCAGCAGGTGCTCACTATCCGCCAGTATGGACTCGCCGGCCGCTGTGAGATGAACGCTTCGTCTGTTGCGCGCGAGCAGCGATACGCCAAGATGGGATTCGAGGTTCTGAATCTGGATTGAAAGCGCTGACTGTGAGAGATGAAGTTGTCGTGCGGCGCGGCCAAAATTCAGGGCGTTCGCTACAGCGATGAACGACTTCAACTGCTTCAAGTCCATGTGTCACCACCACTGCGGCCAACTCAGTGTTAACGTACGCTAGTTGGAATTGGACGTGCTTGGTATGTGTCTTGGCGCATGAGGTCCTCGACTCCTATTATGCATGGATAGAGAGGTGCCGACCCGTTTGCATGTGCTGGTGAGCTCCATAGTGCCGCTCTCCTGCTTTCAGGCGAACTGCTTAGCTTCATGGGCTGGCAATGGCTCCCGGACTGGCGTCCAGTGCGCAATTACCACTCATGAGTTGGCGGGCACGCAACCGTTCAGGCGGTTTGTATCTGCGATTGGGGCAGCAATGCTTGGGATCAGGCAATGCTGTTGTCAGATTCCTTCAGAAGAGTAAAACAAATTGCCGGAGGAGCATCTGTTTATGGATCTTCATCTTCTTTAAGATCGATGGAGTACAAGTTGCCGGTTCCAACCCTCGGCTGAACTAATGGCTCACCAAGAGGCGTGATTCCTCCAAAAAAGTAGTTGGAAGCCTCTCCATTATGAAAGCTCTTCAGATCAGCAATCATTCTTACTGCTCCGCTAGGGATGTCTATCCTAATGACGGGTTCGTGATCAGCAAGAAAGGCGTGGAGGTAGATTGCTTTGCTGTCTGTGCTCCAAATTGGGTCTGCTGCGCTTGTAGAAGCAAGAAGTTGCCATCGACGTAGATTGACATCGTAAAGCATCACGGCCTTCTGATCTGCCGTAAGCGCCACAATCCATTTGCCGTCAGGTGACCATCGAGGGCTGAAGAGATCGTTTGAATTCGGAATTTGGTCGGTTTGATGACTCGAGAGATTAACGATCTGGAGAGTACGGGTTCCACTTTCCTTGCCCATTAGATCCGGCTCACGACCAAACACAAGACTATTACCGTCAGATGACCATCCCGGGTCCGCTGCATTGCGTGTTTCGTTTAGTAGAGCTTCTGCCTTGCCTCCGCTCGCGTCGACGAGATAAATCTGCCAGACGCCTCCAGGTCTTCTAGCCATTGCTGCAAGCCGCTTGCCATCAGGTGACCAATGAGCAAGGAAAACCTCCAGTGCGTCCGATGTCAGCCTGACCTTGTCAGAGCCATCTATATGGGCTCGCCATAATTTCTCGTGGATGTCGGTCCAAGCAACCCACCTTCCGTCTCTGGAGTAGTCAATGCGGTTTGCTTCGGCAAGAAAGGCTGGCGCTGGGACAAATTCCTTGCGCTCGGCACTAAACTTCTGCAATCCAGAAGGAGATTCCAAGCCAACAAAAAAGACTCGGTTTCCACTTCGTGCGGCAACCGGCGAAAGGAACCGAAGCGGCCCATTGGTGAGTTGGAGAAGTTTTGCTCGCCTTCCAAAACCCGAAAGTCGCCAAAGATTATCGTTCGCTTGAAAGACGTAGGAATGCCCATTCGGAAGCCAAACCCCACAACAGGGCGACAATCCTTTGAGTTGAGGAAGCGAAAGTGGTGTTGGAACATGACTATCGCTGGCCATCTCCCATAAAGCTGCCGCGTGAGTTACAGGATCGAAGAGCGTGAACCGGAGCAACTTCCCGTCTGGGGACCACCTTAACCAAAAGGCTCGGCCAGGCAGTTTGGCGAAGGTGGTCGACAGGTCTTCGTTTGGGCCGATTGTAGCCAAATCGTTTCCAGTTGCGTAGAGAATGGTTGCTCCGTCTGGCATCCAAACGGCATCATGGGCGATCACGCCGGGGACACGTCGCCCGCTGCCCCCTGCGGAAGGCACAACCCAGAGTGGCTGCTCCGATTCGGTAGACTGCTGACTACGCAAAAGTAATCTGGAGCCGTCGTAGGTGATATCTGAAAGGGAATTCGCAGCAATTTCTTCAGGAACTTCAATTTGCCGCACCGCTGCGGTGTCGACGTCGATGGCTGATAAGCGAGGTCGACCGTTCACCAAAACTGAGGTCAACACGTGGTCGCCACCCATAGCCGTCGTAAGAAAACTTTCGGGGTTCGGCGGTCCAAGTGAGATCGGCACGTAGTGAGTTACTTGGTCTACTCGACTCGGCGGATTCTGCAATTCTTTAGGAGCAAACCATCTTCCGGCAAGGACGCCCGCACAGGTCGCGACGATAAAGCAGCACCAGCGAATGAACATGCGAAGATCCGGCCGAATGGCGCTAGACAAGCGAAAATTCAAGTTCGATGTGCCTAAGTTTCCGTCAACGTTTGGCTCGGGAGACGATACGCTGTCGGGTGAAACTGTAGGCGACAAACCCAGCGTGGCATCGAGTCGACTGCTGTCATCATCTTCCGTTCGGGCCAAAGAATTAGCTGGCGCCGAAGATGGATGCTCCGTCTCGGATGTAGAGGGTTGGACGTCAGGCGAGGGAAGGGAATGAACAGGAGCAATAAAGCGATAGCCACGTTTCGTGAGCGTCTGTATATAGCGTGGGTCTTCCGCCGAATCACCTAAGGCCTCCCGAATTTTGTTTACTGAGGCAGCAATCGCCTGATCGAAATCAACATTTGTGTTCGCTCCCCAAATCTCACGTTGCAGATCTTCCCTGGTAACGACGTCACCAGAATGCTCCAACAGCGAAGCGAGGACTCGGAAAGGTTGCCGTGAGAGTTTGACGCGGTGACCTGCCTTCCACAGCTCCCCAGAGCGCAGATCTGCCTCAAACAGTCCAAATGTTACGCGATCTAGTTTGGCCCTAGTGAGCACTTGCTTCTCCTCGTGCGCAATCATGTTATACGATCCCCTGCTTCGCCATGAATCACTTCTTCTAAGCCACTCATTCTAGGTGCTTTACTCGTGAATCAAAAATACCATTGAATAAGAATCGACAGACCATTGCATGAAGTTCTCGTTTGCGCCGAGCGTGACGATCGAGCGCAAAACAACTTCTCTGTCGTACTCGAACAGAGCGCAAATCAAAGCAGATATTGGGAGAAGATCCAATGACGATCAGAATCAAGTGGAGTGCAATCCTGCAGAGACAGGGAACAACAAGCTTAGTCCTCGCTGTGTCGATCCTCAGCGCTGCTGGCGTTCCAAGAGCTTTCGGACAAACCGATTCAGGAAGAATCGTCGGCACCGTTACCGACACGACCGGCGCCGCAATTCCTCAAGCCAGCATTTCCCTCCTGAATAGGGCTACCGGTGCGAAGCTGATTGGCACCTCCAACGGAAGCGGCGAACTCAGTGTTTCTGCCGTCCCCGCCGGTGACTACACCGCTACCGTAACCGCACCTGGCTTCGAAACTCAAACGCAGGCGCTCACGGTTCGAGTGACCACAAGTCTGACTCTGAAGTTCTCCCTCAAACCGGGTGCAGAGACGACCAGCGTTGAAGTCACTGGAGCAGCCTCCCTGGTGAATACGTCCGACCCCACACTTGGCGAGACGGTCGAGTCGAAGCAAATTACCGAGCTGCCTTTAAACGGGCGAAATGCCCTTAACCTCGCCTTGCTTACCCCGGGGGTGACCCAGGGTGCCTATGCGGAACAGGGACAAGATACGGCGGGCCGCCATGGGGACACCGGCGGAAGCGCTCTCTCCGTAAATGCAACGCGTCCCCAGGCGAACAATTTCATCCTGGACGGCGTAGACAACAACGACAGTCTCCAGAATGTCATCCTCTTCTTCCCACCCGTGGATGCAACCCAAGAGTTTAAGGTCGACACAAGCGTTGCACCGGCACAATATGGCCGGGCAGGCGGGGCCTTGGTCGTCGCTTCTATTAAGTCCGGCACCAATCAGATCCATGGTTCAGCGTTTGATTTCTACCGCAGCAACAAGTGGGCCGCGAACCCGAATTACTCGTTTCCATACAATGGCTCGCCCGCGGGACCCAAACCTCCATACAATCGGAATCAGTTCGGTGGCTCAGCTGGATTACCGATCATTAAGAACAAGCTTTTCATCTTTGGCGATTATGAAGGCACGCGTTATCAGCAGCCTGCGGGAAGCGGCTATGACACCGTGCCAACCGCGCTGATGCGCCAAGGGAATTTTACCGAATTGCTCGATCCGGTCCTCGCAAGTAACGGCATCACAAACGGGGCGGCCCCCTTCTTTACTACATACTTTCCAAACTGCTACCCAAACTCCGGCGCTTTAAACAGCGTCTACCCTGCCACCGGCAGCAAGGGCCAAATCTTCGATCCTCTTACCTGCGCCCCGTTTACGGGCAACATCATTCCTCCGAATCGTCTGAACCCCGTTTCCGTAAATTACCTTAATGCATTTCCGCTGCCCACTCGCACAGATCGGCTTATCGGAAACTACTTCTATCAGCAAACCCAGGTCGGGAAGTACAACACCTTCGACACGCGTTTGGACTGGAACGCCTCCGCCAGCGATCTGTTCTTTTTTCGGTTTTCCTATGACAACACCAGCTCAAACCAGAATTCCCAACTCGCCCAGAATGGTACAGCTCCCCTCTTGAATGCTTCAGGTCAGCAAAACTATCTCCATGGCCGCGGGTATGACCTCGGATACACGCACACCTTCTCTCCCAAGGCAGTCAATGAGGCACGTATCGCATACAACCGCGACAACTATGGGTACCTGCCTCCTAATTACGGCACTTCAACGGGTGCAATCCTTGGGATACAGAATACGACCCTGGGTGCTGCTGTGAACACGGGAGGCCCTCTCACTGGTGGCTATGGTACAGAGCTTCAGTACACGGGCGATTACGGCCCCTTTGAAGTGCCGCAGAACATCTATGAGGTCACCGACACACTAGGCCTCACCGTCCATAATCATCAACTCAGCGTCGGCGGAACCCTCCTTCGTCGGGTCACCAATTACTACCGACCAATCGAGGGCAAGGGTGGTCTCTTCTACAGTCCGCAGCTCTTCACCGGGTACGACGAAAGTGAATACCTTGTAGGCGGCGTAAGCCAATATCAGATCGGGGCGCAGACCGGTTTCTTCTCAAACATCAACCAGGAAGATGGCCTATTCGCCCAGGATGACTGGCGGGTCAACAAGCGGCTCACCCTAAATCTAGGCATTCGCTATGACCTCATCACCTGGCCCTACGAGGCTCATAACCAACAGAGTTCGTTCGATGTGACGAACGGACAGGTGCTCGAGGCCGGTGTGAATGGTGTCTCGAAAACCATTGTCAAACAGGATTACGCGAACTTCGCGCCGCGTGTTGGCTTTGCCTATGATCTCAGTGGAGACGGGAAGCTGGCTCTCCACGGCGGCTACGGCATCTTCTACTTTCCAGATTACGGTGGCATTAACAACCAGTTGGGGCAGAACGGACCCTTCAGCGGGAACAATTATTTCTTGGCCCAAGATGGATACTGCATTACTTTGAGCGGTCAGACGGCACAGAAACAGGCCGCAAACTCCTGTGCCGGCTATACGGGTCCTTCGGCCGTGACCTCTCCGCTTCCATTGCCGGCTACAACCGCCACCTTCAACCCCGCAAATCCTCCAGCGGGACTTGGAGGCACGGCGATCAACGTCAACAACCAGCACAGCCGCCTGCAGCAGTACAATCTGCAACTACAACAGCAGCTCAGTCCCAGAGATGTGTTCAGCGCTGCTTACGTCGGAACGCATGGAGACCGGCTTTCCACCTTCTATAACTTGACTGCTTACCACATCGGCGCAACGACTCGGCCGTACGCAAACCAAGATGGTGGCATTACTTATAACCTCTACAACGGAAGTTCCAACTACAACGGGCTGCAACTGCACTATGAGCATCGCGCTACGAACTTCCTTGCGACAGCCTCGTACGCCTGGTCTCATGCACTTGACAATACGAATAGCCCTTATGGGGGGACTCCGGTCGCCGTACTGCTCTTCTACAACCAAGCCGCGAACTATGGCAACTCCAGCCAGGATGAACGGCACATCTTCAGCTCGTCGTTTGTCTATAGTCTGCCCTTTGGAAAAGGCCAGCGTTTCGGCGGAAACGCAAATCGTGCACTGGATCTTTTGATTGGTGGCTGGCAGCTAAACAATATCGTTCAGCTATCGACTGGACAGCCGGTCGACATCCAAGCGGGCGGCAGCGGCCAGCAACAGGTGACAAACCGGCCTGACCAGGTTGGCCCAATCAAGTATCCGAAGACGCTGTCTCATTGGTTCGATCCTTCCTCATTCGACTCTGCCGATCTTCCCTACCAAAAGGCAACCGACAACCCACAAAACCTCGTGTATACCCGCGTAGGTACCCTGGGCCGGAATGCGGTGTATGGACCTGGTTTCCGCGACATGGATCTTGGAATTCAGAAGAATCTTCATATTGCGGAAGGCAAGCAACTGGAGCTCCACGGCGACGCCTTCAACGTTACAAATACACCGAGCTTCGCAAACCCAAGCAATGTGGACGCTGGTACCGTGTTTAGCGCCATAACCGGGCTGCGTAGTTCATCAAGAAAAATCCAGATAGCTGCTCGTTTGGTGTTCTAAACGTACGGGTCCGCACCAAACATTCAAAGGTGCGGACCTCTGGTTCGATTTATGGACCCGTTCCATTCTTCTCTGTGAGGATCACCATGCCGTCGGTCGTCGGAACAGCTCATAAGCAGGCGCAAAGAGCACATAAATGCAAACGTCAATGTACTTTCTTCGGACCGGTGCTGGTCTCGCTCTTGTTGGCCTGCTCGATGCCCGTCAGAGCTCTAGGTTTGTTCGAGCGCGGTACTCCGGCAGTAACCCCTTTTGCACCTTCGTGGATGGATCAGGCCATTTTTTACGAGATTTTCCCACGCGCGTTCTCACCCTCTGGCACGCTGAATGGCGTTACGGCCAAACTCGACGACCTTCAGACCCTTGGGGTGAATGTGCTCTGGCTGATGCCAATCCATCCCATCGGCAAGGTCAAGAAGTTGGGCTCCTACGGCAGCATGTATGCCGTAAGGGACTACTATGCCATCGATTCTGACCTGGGGACGAAGGATGATTTGCTGCGTTTGATAAAAGCCGCGCACCAGCGGCATATGCGCGTAATTCTTGATGAGGTACCAGACCACACGGCGTGGGACAGCGTAATGATGTCGCACCCTGCCTATTACAAGCACGATGCCATGGGAAGAATTCTCTATCCCCATGATTGGACGGACGTCGCGGCACTGAACTATGACGATCTAAATCTGCGTAAGTACATGGTTGACATGTTTGCGTATTGGCTGAAGACCTTCGACCTCGATGGCTTCCGCTGCGACGACGCAGGCGACGTGCCGAAGGTGTTCTGGGATGAGACCACTTCCGCTCTGAAAGCGATCCGTCCGGACGTGCTGATGCTGGCGGAGGCATCCCAGCCCGATCTGCTGGGTCAAGACTTCAATATCGATTATGCATGGCCCCTGATGGAGACGATGAACCAGGTCATCATGCACGGAAGACTAGCATCTGCCGTTCGCGATGAAGTTACAGCCCAAGAGGCCCGCTTTCCCGCCGGTACGTGGCACATGCTGACCAGCGATGATCATGACACGAGACGAGCCACTGTTCGCTACGGCGCCCAGGCAGCGCTTGCGGCCTCCGCATTGGTGTTCACCTTGCCGGGAGCTCCGATGCTTTATAACGGCATGGAGGTTGGCGACGTGATGCCTTCTGCCGGACCAGCGCTCTTTGAAAAGGTGCCAATCTTCTGGCAATCGGCACAGGTGGAGCGCGCATTTCCGATGTTCTACAAAGCGATGATCCCATTGCGTGAGACCTCACCCGCCTTGCGGCATGGCGAGCTTATTTGGATTCGCAACTCGGATGAAGCTCACGTTGTCACTTACCTACGACGCTCCCCGGAAGAGACGGTTCTTGTCGCTGTAAACCTCGCTAACGTTCCTTTTGTGGGAAGCATAGAAGCAGATTCCACCTCCTGGAAGGAAGTGCCATTGGGAGATCTTGCACACCAGGGGGAGGCAGGTATGCCTACCGCGCAAGCTTCGTCTACGCCGCCCCCAGTCGCTCTGCCGACGCTTTCCCTGCCTCCTTTTGGAATTCGCATTTTCCGTAACGCTTACATTCCTCCCACGCGGTAATCCCTTTGACGTGTCGTAAATCGACTTGCACCCAGGACAACTTGAATGAACCTTCTTTCTAGATCGACGCGCCTCAGTTTTCTCGTTTTTCTCCTTGTCGGTCTTTGCACCTTGCAACCTGCGCAAGCGCAATCGGATCCTCCAATCCCTTCCGGCGACATACGCATTCACTACTACCGCCCTGATGCAGCCTACTCAGGCTGGACTGTTTACGCGTTCTTTGACACCACGGAGCCTAACAATTTTGCGGGCGGACCTGTCGCTGTCACGGGATTCGACAGCTTCGGCGCCTACTTCGATGTCGGGGTGATCGCCAACGCTCAGAACGTGGGCATCATTCTTCACAATGGCAATACCAAGGACCCGGGACCTAACCAATACGTCGACCCAGCGACGCAAGGCAATGAGTTTTGGGAGCTTTCCGGTAGCACCACACTGCTGACCTACCGGCCTCCCATTGGAGCAGATCCCACGTTGCAACCTGGTAAAGCTCGCATTCACTACTACCGGCCGGATGGCAATTACGATAACTGGGTCCTCTATGTTTATGGTGCCACAACCGACCCGAACGCTGACTTTTGTGCAAATAACGATCAGTTTTCCGGCTATGACAGCCTGGGGCCGTATTTCGATGTAAACGTCGTTCCGGGCCATCTGGGCTTCATCATCCATAATTGCCAGACAAACACCAAAGATCCCGGTCCGGACCAGTCGCTTCAGATCCCTCAGCAGCTCGAAGGCTGGGTCGTATCCGGCAACACAACAGTCTTTCCGCAGGCGCCCACCGCCGCCCAACTGCTTAGCGGCCCCTTCAATCAACTCCAGGCTTACTGGATCGATGCCTCAACGATCGCCATCCAGTCTATCTATGCGAATTCTGCCTATACCTACTCGCTGATCGCCAGTCCAACCGCCAGCCTGAAGGTGACTGCGACCGGTCTGACAGGAGGCACGTCCATTCCGCTGGCGCCGTTCACGGGAACCCTCACATCAGACGAGCTCACCCGATTTCCGCAGCTTGCCAGCTACGCCCTTTTCAAAATTCCTGCTACGGTCAAACCTCAGGTTCTGCTGGAAGCCCTCAAGAGCCAACTCGAAGTTTCGAGCCGCACCGGCGATGGCACGCTCAAATACACCACAGGCGTGCAGACCTTTGGCGCTCTGGATGCGCTCCTCGCTTACTCGGGGCGGCTTGGGGTCATCTTCAAGCACCCTGGCGACTCCTCTTGGTTTGACTTCGAGGACGATGATGGCAGTGCGATCAAACTCAAGGTCTGGGCCCCTACCGCGCAGAGCGTCTCTCTGCTGCTTTTCGATAGGCAGACTGATGCCGCGCCCGAACAGACCATCGCCATGCACGAGCACAACGGTGTCTGGGTAGCTCACGGAGACGCAAGCTGGGAAGGCAAATATTATCAGTACACGGCTAGGGTATTTGTCTCCGCAAACCAGGCCATCGCCACCAACACCACCACGGACCCATACTCGATCGACCTCGGTCTGAATGGCGTGATGGCACGCATCACAGACCTAGATGCAGAGGCCACCAAGCCACCACTTTGGGATGTCTTATCCTCGCCGCAGCTTAATAGCCTTAATGACACGAGCATCTATGAGCTGCACGTACGTGACTTCTCGATTGGCGACTCCTCCATACCCGCATCTATCCGAGGCACCTATCTCGCATTCGATGATCCGGCCGGCAACGGCATGCGTCACCTGCGTGAGCTCGCACGATCCGGCTTGACCTCCGTCCACCTGCTGCCTACCTTCCACTTCGGCAGCGTCAACGAAGACAAGACCCAATGGACCAGCCCCGGTCCGCTCTCCCCGACTCCGCCCGACGGTACTCAGCAGCAGGCTGCCGTACAGGCCGTCCAGAATACGGACGCTTATAACTGGGGCTACGATCCGGTCCACTACATGGCCCCGGCGGGTCAATACGCCTTCAATCCGAGCGATCGGATCCGGGAGTATCGTGCCATGGTCGAGGGTTTGCATGCAACCGGCCTCCGGGTCATCCAGGATGTCGTCTTTAATCACACCTATACAAGTGGCCAAGTGGCAGCTGCCAACTTCGACGAGTTGGTGCCCAACTACTACCATCGGCTCGACTCAAGTGGTGTACTTGAAACCGGCTCCTGCTGCGCGGACACGGCAAGCGAACACGTGATGATGGAAAAGTTGATGATCGACACCGTCGTGCTGAACGCGAAGGAGTATAAGATCGATGGCTTCCGCTTCGACGCCATGGGCCTGCACTTTGTCTACAACATGGTGGATATCCGCAACGCCCTGAATGCGCTGACATTGAAGAAGGACGGCGTGGACGGAGGCAAGATCTACATGTATGGGGAAGGCTTTCAGATCGCCGAGGCAGCCAATAATGCGATCGGGCCCAATGCCAGTCAGATCAACCTTTACGGCACGGGTATAGGTAGCTTTAACGACCGTGTCCGCGATTCCATCCGTGGCGGCTACATCTTTGCCACTGACAATAACACCCTTCAAACGCAGGGCTTTACCACAGGACTTGGAACCGATCCGAGTGCCTTTACCAGCAGCATGATCGGCATGTCCGATCAGCGCACGGCTGTTCTAAATCAAGCGGACCTAATTCGCGTCTCACTCGCCGGTGCGTTAAAAGACTTCACTTTCCAAAATGCACTCGGCATCACTCTCCCCGCCTCGCAGCTAGACTACGGTGGCCAACCTGCAGGCTACGCCGGATCGCCGCTCGAAGATGTCAACTACTGTTCGGTACATGACAATCAGACCCTCTTCGACGCGATTCAGATCAAGTCTGCGGAGTCGGATTCAGCAGCCTCTCGAGCACGCCGTCAGGTACTCGCCATGAGCATACTGACGCTGGCTCAGGGCGTCCCTTTCTTCCACGCGGGCGACGACCTCCTACGTTCAAAAGACATGGACAACGGTAGCTACAACTCCGGTGACTGGTTCAATAAAATCGACTGGAGTCTTCAGGGCAATAACTGGGGCATCGGGCTGCCACTCGCCGGTGTCAACCAGACACAATGGCCCATTGAACAGCCTCTGTTGTCCAACGCCGGGGTCAAGCCATCATCCGCTAACATCGTTTCCACCACGCAGGCATTTCAGGATTTCCTGAAGATCCGCTACAGCACTCGTCTCTTCCGCATGACGACTCTTGCGGAGATTCAACAGAATCTTAGCTTCCTCAACACAGGCCAGAACCAGACTACCGGGCTTATCGTGATGCGTTTGGATGACCACGGCCACAACTATGGCGGCCCACACCGGCTTGTCGTTTACATCAATGCGGCAAATGCTGCGGCAACTTACACGAACGCCGAACTACAAGGCTTGAAGCTCCAACTTCATCCGGTGCAACAAGCTTCTTCTGATCCAGTCGTACTGCAGTCTAGATTTGACCCGAAGACGGGAACAGCCACGATACCCGCCCTCACAACCGCTGTCTTTATCGACGCTCGGGAGTAGTCCCTCTTGCAAAGTGCAGTGGCCCCGAAACTGGGACCGCTTTTTGACCTCGAGCTTTCATAGCATCTCGACAGCCAACAGGAGAAGTATGCACTGCTACCGACGCAGCACCCCACTTACCTTACTAATAATCCTCTTTGCGTGTCAGGCGTTACAGGGCCAGCGGCATAAGGGCAATGATGAAACATTCGTCGCTACTCGAGGGGAAGTTACGATTCAAATTGCCGCACTCAGAGACGATGTTCTGAGGGTTCGCATGTGGAGAGGTAAGAATGCTCCAGAGGACGCGTCTTGGGCAGTCTTAGCTGCCTCTAGGATGAGCAGTGTTGAGTTGAATCGAGAACCACATGGATTCAAAACGCAACGGCTTCACGTTTTGGTTCACGAGGACCTGCGCCTAACCGTCTCAGACAATCTAGGAAACATCCTGGAGGATGATTCTTCCCCCGTTCGGTGGGACGAAAAGGGCTTTGTAGTTCGAAAGACGAAAGATACAGACGACCATTTCTTCGGCCTCGGAGACAAGGCAGGGCCACTTGATCATGCTGGCGAAGCTTTCACCCTTTGGAATACGGACGCCTTCGCATGGCAGGAAACGACTGATCCACTCTATAAGAGTATTCCATTCTTTCTTCACGTCAAACACGGACGAACTGTTGGCCTATTCCTAGACAACACGTTCCGTTCCAGCTTTGATTTCGGGCGAGATAATCCTGATGAGTACACGATCAGGGCCTCTGACGGTCCCGTCGATTACTACTTAATCTACGGTCCAGAACCGAAACAGGTTGTCACCACATGGTCGTGGTTGACAGGACCAACACCACTCCCCCCGCTCTGGGCTCTCGGTTTCCAACAGTCTCGGTACACCTATTTCCCAGAAACCCAGATACGAGATGTCGCGGCTCGCCTTCGGAAAGATCGGATTCCGACAGACGTGCTGTGGCTCGATATCGATGTACAACACAAGAATTGGCCGTTCACGATCGATCAAGAGGCGTACCCGGATTTTAAGGGGCTTGTGCGAGATCTCGGCGCCGAACAGTTCAAGCTAGTGGTGATCACAGATCTTCACATCGCCAAGCAGCCACAAGTCGGTTATCTTCCGTACGATTCGGGTGTGGCTGGGGATCACTTCATGAAGAATCCAGATGGATCTAACTACGTTGGAACTGTTTGGCCAGGAGCTTCAGTCTTCCCCGATTTCACCAGAGCAAGCACACGACGATGGTGGGGATCGCTCTACAAGAGTCTGATTGACGACGGCGTCGCGGGCTTCTGGAATGACATGAATGAGCCAGCGGTCTTTGACTCACCAGGCAAAACCATGCCATCTACGGTCCAGAGTCGCATTGATGAGCCAGGGTTTGAAAAAAGGGTTACCACTGTGTCGGAGACCCACAACATATTAGGTTTGCAGAATGCTCGTGCCACATGGGATGGAGTCCTCTCGTTGAAGCCCAACGAGAGGCCGTTCGTAATGACGCGCGCTAGCTATGCCGGCGGCCAGCGGTATGGAAGCACCTGGACCGGTGATAACAGTTCCTCCTGGAATCATCTACGTCAAACAATTCCCCAAATTCTCAACTTGGGAATAAGCGGGTTTGCTCTAGCAGGTGCAGACGTGGGTGGATTTGCCGGTTCACCGTCGCCAGATTTGCTTACCAAGTGGGTGGAGATCGCCGCCTTTCAACCGATCGATCGTATTCATTCCGCCAAAGGAACAAGGATGCATGAGGTATGGGTCGATGGGCCTGAACAGGAAAACACTCGGCGACGCTTTATAGAAGAACGCTATCGGCTAATGCCCTACCTCTATACCGTGGCAGAAGAGACGTCTCGGGACGGCCTTCCGATCAACAGACCGCTGTTTCTTGAATATCCTGACGACTTCAACGCAGGAACTGAATTCTTGGTTGGTAACCGTGTTCTCGTTGCTCCGAGTGAAGCTCTGGAAGATGTTGCGCCTTACGCTGTCCATCTTCCTCCAGGCGCATGGTACGACTACTGGACGGGTGACCAGATATTGAGCGGTCAGCCATCCGGGCCGGTGGACATGGAACAGAGAGACAAGGTGTTGGCCCAAAAGCCTCTCATGATTACACCCGCACTTACTGAGCTACCGGTCTTTGTGCGCGCTGGAAGTATCTTACCTATCGCGCCACTCACTCAAAGCACTGCCGAGATTCCTGTCGGACCGCTGACCCTCCGTGTGTTTCCCCTGAAGCCTGGCTTCGACGACGCCTCAAGGTCTTGCTCGGGAGATGTGTATACAGACGATGGTCACAGTCTCGATTACCGCAACGGAAAGTTTGCCCGGGTGCATTTCAGCTGTTCTATGGCGCGGGACGGGAAACTTACGGTCAACGTCGGCAGACAGGAGGGTTCATGGACCCCTTGGTGGCGAGAATACCGTATCGAGGTTGCCGGCATGTCGTCCCGATCAGTTCACGCCGTCATAGATGAACATGCTGCAGTGATGACTGAGGTGAATGGGCGTTGGGGACTCACTTTCCCTGCCGTCGCTTCGGGAAGCAAGATCGAGTTGCAGTGACCATAGTCTGGCGTAACGAGCAGGCCTGCGGTCTTTCAAAGCTTAGCTGGTCCGGACCTTATCCACGTTACGAGTCATACCTAGTGCCACATAAAGAGGTCTCACATGAAGCTCCATAAAGCTGTCTGTATGGCGGGTGCCTTACTCCTAATAACACCATCCATTTCGGCGACAACACCTAAGCAACAGCAAGGCGGAAGTACAGCAATTCTGATGCAGGGTTGGCGTTGGGATTCGGCCGCGGCAAAAAGCCCAGATTGGTACACGACGATGAAAGGACTAGCAGCAGACATGAAGTCCTTGGGCATCACGCACGTGTGGTTCCCACCTTCGACCGATGCTGGACTAAATTCAAATACGGGCAATGCAGAAGGTTATTTGCCGCGTCAGCTAAATATGTTAAGTAGTGCCTATGGATCCCAAACGGAACTTCAGGCTACGATCAGCGCCTTTGCGGCACAGGGTATCAAATCTGTTGCTGATATTGTTATCAACCATCGCGTGGGCACCGCAAGCACTTACGGAGCCTTTACTAACCCAAATTGGGGCTCAAGCAGCATTGTCAGCAATGATGAGGGCGGGGGCGGGACAGGTGCTGCCGACACAGGTTTCGGGTTCAACCTTGCACCTGACCTCGATCACACCAATACAACGGTGGCGAATGGAATCATCACCTATATGGCAGCGCTGAAGTCCGCGGGTTTCTCGGGTTTGCGCTACGACTACGCTACTGGCTATCGTGCAGGGTTAGAAGAAAGCTATACAAACCAATTCGCTCCGGATCTCTGCGTGGCCGAAGTATGGAACAAATTCACAGATTTCAGCAATGCCGGGGTGAGAGCAAACGTTCAGTCTGAGGTGAATTTTATGCAGGGAGATGGAGCCAGTTGCACTAACAGCTCTGACTCTTCCTGTGGCGGCGGGAACCAGATGAGTTGCGGAACGTTTGACTACACGACGCACACTCTACTGGTACAGGCTCTCCAGTACAACGACTACTATCTGCTGCTCAATCAGACAACTGGACAAGGCGCCGCTGGGGTGATCGGTACTTTGCCAGCTATGGAGATAACTTTTGTTGATAATCACGATACTGGACCGGCTGAGAGCTGCAACGTCGGTCAAAACGAAAATCCTGTTCCTTGTGGCTCCGTCATGCAGGGCTACGCATACGTTTTGACGCATCCTGGAATCCCAACGATTTTCTATCCACATGTCTATGACTGGGGCCTAAGGTCCCAGATCCTGCCCCTAGTCAACGCGCGGCACTCAGCAGGCGTGACTTCTACGTCAGCAATAACCGTACAGGCGGCGGTGAGCGGATTGTATGCAGCGATTATCACGGGAACAACGCACCAGTTGGCTATGAAAATTGGCCCGAATGGATGGTCCCCCACGGGCGGAACAGGTTGGACCCTTCTTACATCGGGAACAAACTACGCCGTATGGATTAGCAAATAGTGCTGACGGTTCGTGATTGATCAACGATGGTCTGTACAACTAAGCGGGGCCCATGACACAGCTTTCACGACTATTGGAACTGAATCTTATGTCTGTTTTCAACGAGAGAGACGGAAAGAGACGTAGGGCTGCTCTGCGCAAGCTGTGGATTGCAGATGGTGTCTTGTGGACGGCTGCAGGAACGTATATAGGCTATAAGTCGATCGACAGCGCTGCCGCAGAAACTCTTCGCAATTACCCTGAATATGACTTTTTCTTTGTGGGAGAGGTAGATGAAATCCCAGATGTAGCGCGAATGCGCTGGTCTTTTGGATCGGCGGTAAACTCACCCGCTCTAAGTGGACTTGACATAATCGTGACATCATATGGACGCATCGTTGCCATGTATCGTTTTCATGATGGGGCGGAACTGTAATGCGGCTGTGATTGCTAGGATTCCTGACGATTCTGAGCTTCTGGATGCGGACCCAACAAAAGATCATGAGCTTACTTCCCGTCGATCATGACTTGCAACGAGACCTTAGGTTCGGACCGCAATATGAGAATTAACTGGCCGCAACTCGGATGCATCGTTGCAATGTGCAGGTTTGTTGATATGACCCGTTTGTAAAGCTGGTCAGTTGACTAGCCGTCCATAGATGCCATCGATCAACCCTACAGGAGGGATTTGGATGACTGGGACTCAGGAAAGAGATTTGCGAAATCGATCGATCATCAATCTGATTCTGAACCTCGCTCAAGCTCTTGTCGACGACAAGGAAAGCGTGGTAGTGGAGCTGACGACCGATGCAGGAGGTTTGACTGGAATACTCCTTCGCGTGGCTCCCGCCGACTTTGGTAAGGTGATTGGTAAGCAAGGGCGAACGGCGCGTTCAATGCGGATCATCTTGCAGGCCGCGAGCATGAAACATGATCAGCGGTATTCACTTAGCATCGAAGAAACTCTCAGCCAAAGCGTAGACTCTCCGTGACGCTGCCGGTTCAACCCTTCTACATACTGAGCCGCTTTCGTCCGTTGCGCATCGCATGCCGCAGCAGTGATGGTGAGTGCACAAGTGACAGCGTAAACTTTGAGCGTTTTCACAGTATCGCCAATGACGTGAAGGATTATGTAGTGTAAGCAAGTTTTTGGACTCTGAGTCCACCCCTTTAGTCTCCGGAAGTCGCAGTAGTGGAAGTGTGCCGCCCCTAAATTGCATCGATCCGGGCTTATCCTCGCCAACTGCGTGAGTCGGGTCTAGCGTTACAGGCCACGAGTAAAGTTCTATCCGCAGCGCGACTCCCTACTCGACCCTTACTGAAGGCTGAGCTGTACCCGCCGGTTCATAATGATTGCAGCCTGCCAGTCAGGCCATGTCGTTGCATCCAGATAGAACAGCCAGGGTTGGCCTGAGCTCGTCGTCGGATCGCTACCCTCACCGACCAGCGTTGGATAGAGAAGAGCATTGTTGCAGTCCGTCAGGATCCCGGCCGATATGGGGCCGGACCATGCCAGCAAGCTCGAACCGTGTTGCATCATGATCGACGTATGATTTGCCGCGGCGTAGGCGATCAGATATTGCTGCGTCCTGGTGTCGTAAATAACGCTTGGGAATGCGCCGGTAGCTGCGATGACTGGAGTGTAATGACCCGAGTTCGTTGCGGCGTTCGGATCCCCACTGGTAGCCGGTTGGGTCCAGCCATTGTTGTAGAACTTTGTAAAAAGGGTGGGAAAACCCGCCGTGTTGCCTGCAAAAGCTGCGGTAAGTACGGCGGAAAGCTGCGCCCGCGCCACCCCCAGGCACTGCCCGGTGTTGCAGGGCGAGGCTGCGGAAGGATCTGCGTCGTAGTAGAAGACATAGAGATACACGGTGGACGGATCGGCCGCCGTGGCATTCGCGATGTGATTTCCATTCGCATCCGCCAGAATCAGCGTGCCGCCGCCCACCTGGGTGTAGGTGCTCGCGCTGATTTGCGTGCCGCGAGTCGCATAGGGCTGCACGATCTCGCCGAGCTTCTGAAACGTCGCTCCGCCGTCTTTTGACAGGGCCATTCCGAGCGAGGCGTAGGTGCAGGTCCCCATGGCGCACACACCGCCATGGAACTCGCCATGGTAAATATGAAGCACGCCAGCCTGTCCGGAGGGACCGGTAACGGCAAGCACGGGCCCCCCGCCCGCATAGTTCACGTCAAAGGTATATCCGTTTGGGTCGCCACCGGCCTGCAGGAGGGCTGTGCACCCGTAAGCGCCCGTCAAGGCCGTCAAACTTCCACCCAGGCGGTAGGTCCCCAGGACCCCCGGCGTGCCCGGGCAAGCTGGGCCGCTCAGCGCTGCCCCATAGAAGCTGTATGTTCCGTTTGTGAGCAGGACGCCGAGCGTGCCGTCAGGCGGTCCATCCTTGAAACCGAGCGCCGTGCGCTGGGCTACGGTAAGCGCCGGGCTGGGCGTCTGTAATTGCAGCGTGAACGTCCCTGGGTTCGTTTGTGTGGTCGACAGGGGATTTCCGCTGCTGCAATCTCCCAGGAGAAGCGGAAGTGCAAGACATAAGCCTGCCCCTGAACGCTTCACCATCGCAAGCAAGTTAAACCCATAAGCCGATCCGCGCATATTCTCAAGACCTTCCTTTTGACCTTGCGATGGGAACTGCGGTCGCAGCACGAGCACCCTCGCCGATAGTTTATCGGCCTCTCGGCTCAAGTCCCCAAAAGTCGCATAGGCGGAAGTTTGCGGGTTCAGACGCCGCTTTGAGCTGGATACGGTTCACTGACTGGCGTGAGCGGCGTTTGTGAAGACTTGAGCGCGGCGGTGCTTCTGGCAAAGTGTGCGCTCACCGACGAAATGCCTCAATAAGTAGGTGAAAAGGTGCTGCCGCGACCGGCAGCACCTTTCACCAAATACCGTGAAGTCGCACAGGCGGAAGTTTCCAATTCAGCGCCTCTTGGAGAGGGGTACGCTCGCTGACTGGCATGACAGGCGTCTATCAAGACCCAGGCGACAAGGTTTTAGATCTGCTCGTCTACGGTTCGCTGATGTAGCGGAGGCTGTCTAGCCAGAGTTCGTGCGCTTTATGCATGAGATGACTAACAGAGGTAGGGTCCTTGCGATCTCCGGTTCCGATTCCTGTCTCTTCAGTAATGACGAGGCAATTTCCGGCTTCTGGGACAAAGCGCCAGGCGTGGTAATGACCATGACGGGTCTCTGTTTCATCCGCACCGAACGGAATCCAGCTGATACGCTGGTCTGCCTCAAACTCTACGATGCGAGATTGAATCGGGCCGTTGAAGATCTTTAGACGGTAGAGAGCGCCCTTGCCCGTAGTCTGCGGCGTCTCGTTGGTCACATCTTTGATGATGACGAGCCAGCTTGGCCACGCAGTGGCATCGGAGAGCCGAGCAAAGATACGGTGGCAATCTGCGTGGATCAGCAGTTCATTATGGGAGAACACTGGAGCGACTGAGGGATCGTAAGCGGCAGGCCAACGAATTTCCATATCGCGACGTGCACGATCTGCTTGCATCTCGCTCGTCTGGGCGTCCAACTTCCTCACGCTTCCTTGGCTCACGAGCAGCATGAATGCAAACACTCTTACTGCACTCTTCATCGAACCTCCATGACACATGGAAGCATAGGCTTTGCAGGCGAATCCCGCGAGTACAGAAATCACTCCTAACAGCGAAAGTCTGCCACCAGGCCCCGTTCCGAGCTGGCCGTGGCGCTGACTGTCGTGAAAGTGTCTATCAGGAATAATTTTCAGCGTGCTACGGCTTCATCGCTGCGATCCTGGTAACGGAGATAGGGGGATTCGTTTTAGGGACAGTTGCCACCAGCGTGTCCACCAGTGCGCGGCATTCGTTGATTCCCGTGGCAAGCAGGTTGCGAAAAGAGGGTATACGCGACATAAACCACAACATACTTGCCGTCACAAACGCCGGGCTTCCGTCGAGCCTCGCCTTGCTCGCAGGATATAAAGAATAACCAAGCCGTCGAATCAGCGTGAAGCTCTCTTTTACTCCATGGGCAATCACCATGGCCTGACTCCACGAGGCACCGCCGTTCCGTCGCACTCCGGCGACCGAGACGCTTTCGAAGGCGATGCAAAGTGGGACGTGACAGCGCAGCCACAGGAGCATGTCCGGCTCCAGCTTCGATGGCAGGCCCGAGGCGTTGAATACATCGACCCACAACTGGGAGTTCATCATCGTTTTCTGCCCACCCGCACCAATCTTTGCATTGAGCCTGCCGTTCGAGTCAATGCTTCCCTGAACGAACGGCATCCCAAAGGAGCAACGGTGCGCTCCAACGGCAATCTGCAGTCGCTCCGGGTCAAAGGTATTGAACATGAACTGAACCCATTTTGCGGCGCTCCGCTGGAGAGCGGGCAGCACTGTTCCCACCTGGTGGGCGGGTAAAGTCACGATCACCAGATCGTATGCGATGGCTTCGTCGAGACAGTCGCTGATCTTCATGTCCACGCGTTTGCCCCGGGCGTCGACCACACCACCGTCACGCTCGAGCTGTTGAAAGCGTGGTGACCCCGGGCGAGCGATCGCCGTCACCGCGTGGTGGCCCATCGACGAGAACTGGAATGCGAAAAGACTCCCGATACCGCCCATGCCGACAATGGCGATATGTAGAGGCTGAGAAGAAGAGGTGTTTGTTGCCTTGCCCATACCTCTATGATCGAAGAAACTCAACCGTCGATCAATGATGGAATTACCTAAAACAATGCTCTGGAGTCCATAGTCTTGATCGAAGCCACACCTTCCGCCACCCTCGACCCGCTTTCAACCGCCTTGACCACCATCAAGCTCAGGGCTTATCTCAACGTCACGCTCGACGCAGGGGGAAGCTGGGCGATCGATTTTCCTGCGTATGAAGGGTTTACGCTCAATGTCGTCCAAAAAGGAGAATGCTGGCTTAGCATCGCCGGCAGCTCAGACCCCATTCGCTTGAGAACCGGAGACTGCTTTCTACTGACTGGCGGCGAAAAATTCACACTCGCAACCAACCTGCAGCTCAAGAAGCGGTTTCGCGCAGAGCGACTGTTTACCAACGCTGAGCGTGGTCTTGCTGTGTGCAACGGAGGCGGAGACTTCTTCGTTGCTGGCCCGATATTCCGGTTTGAAGGGCATCTTCCGTCGATCCTGTTCCGTCGTCTGCCGCCGGTTATCTCTATCGATGGCGGTTCCGATCAGGCTGCGGTGCTGCGCTGGAGTCTGGATCGCTTCAGCGCCGAGATGCGCGGAGGCAGCGTCGGGCAGTCGCTGATGCTAACCCACTTGGCTCCCATCATGCTGTTGCAGGTACTACGGCTGTATCTTTCCTCGTCTCCGAAGGATGAGAACTGGCTGGTCGCGCTTTCGAACCCGGCGCTATCTCAGGTGGTTGACGCAATGCAGAATGCCTATGGGAAGGAGTGGTCGCTTGATCGTTTCGCGAAGCTGGCCAACATGTCCCGCTCAGGACTTGCACTCACGTTCAGGAAGAAAATAGGCGTCGCGCCTATGGTGTACCTGATGAACTGGCGAATGCAAATTGCCTGTGAGCTGCTGAAAAAGGGGGAGCAGTCGATAGCAAGCATCGCCGCCGCTGTTGGCTATGCATCCGAAAGCGCGTTTAGCAGCGCATTTTATAAACTCGTTCAATGCAGACCTGGTGCATACAGAAAAGCCATCTGCACAGACAAGTCTAGCCAGCTTGCCAAGCTCTGATTGAAGAGCGAATGCCCCTCAGCTTATTAAGTCGTGCTAAGTCGCATTAGCGAAAGTTGCATCTGGCAGGCCCGATCTGGAGCAGTTCGCATTGCCAACGGGCGTCAAATGCGTTTACATCTGCCAACAGAGTCAAAGGCAATGAGCGCGCTTGACGCACATCCACTGACTGACCGCTCACCGCCCGAAAAGGGCCAGGCTGACCGCGACAAATACGAGACCGCAAACGACGTAGGAGACAAGTTGTTGAGGAGCGAGACCCAGCGGACGACCTGTCTCAGCCGCAAACTCGGGATCGGTCCAATCGGTACCGGGGAACACACGGGCCAGAACCATTGCGACGAAGTAGTTTGCGGCAATAGCCGCCGCCAGCAGGAAGAGTGGAAGCTTAAGAGGCCGGGAGCCAAACAAGATGGCCAGTGAGATCGAGCCACCTAGAATCCCCATGAGCATCGTCTGCCCATTATGAAATTTGGCATGTGGAGGCCAGTGCGGATTCCAAAGGTGCTGTTTCGCCGTAGCAGGCACGAGCGCATCTGCTACAAGGCCTCCGAAGTTGAAGACGGCAATAAGGGCGATGATCCACTTTGCGATTTGCATAGACGCTCCTCTCCCCAGTCGGGGAAAGGACGTACAGGTTGCTCCACGTCATCAGTAGACAGGTAAGCTGCACGAACGCTAGGGTCGCCCGGACTACCGACCGGGCTGTGACTTTCGCACGTCCACTTCCAGTCTGCTCAGGATTGCAGATCGTTGTCAATAGTGAATCACACAGCATCGTCTGGCCGAGCAGCTTTGTCCGGGTGGTAAAGAGAAGTCGCATTCTTTTGACTGTAACGGGTGCCCGATATTCAATGCGATGCGCTCTGATTTCGAGCGGAATGGCCGGTGTTCCTGTGAGTCAAACGGGCCATCGAGAAATGGCTGCATGTCCTTCCTGAAGTTGAGGGTGTGATCGGCACTCTGGCACGTCTCATAGTTCTTCGCCATTGCCATAGTCTGCTCATTCCCGTTCGTCATGATCAGATCCTAGAACGCTAGACCTGCTGCGTTTCCAGTCGGCGAGCGCGCACGTAATCCCGCGGAGACCTACCCCAGTGCCGCTTGAAAGCCGCACTGAACGCACTCTCGGATTGGTAGCCGAGCAAAGGCGCTATCGATGCGATCGATTCGGAGGGGTTTTGCACTCGATTCGCCGCCAGCGTCATCCGCCACTTCGTTAAATACTCCAAAGGCGAGCTCCCCACGAATCTCTTGAAAGTCTGCGCGAAGCTGTTCTGGACATGCCAACGGTATGAGCTAGTTCCTGCACTGTCCAGGCGCGTGCGGGGTCCTGATGCATTGAGGAGAGCGCCGCCCGCATGCGTTTATCTGCGAGTGCCGGGAGCCAACCTCGGCCGCGTTGATCTTGGTCTGTTAGGTGAAGGCGAAGAGCTTCAACCAAGAGAGTGTAGGCAATCTGTTGTGCCACCAGAGTGCCTCCAGGTTGAGGGTCGCGCATCTCCCGCTGTAAGCGCTCCACAGCCCAGCGCATCGATTCGCGCTGCACTTCGTTATCGACCTTTACGATGGGCGGAAGAACGTCCAGCAGAAACCGGCCATCTCCATCCAGTGCGAAATAGCTGCCAAGCAAGAAGAAGTCGTCGCCCGGGCTGGCAGACACTACCCCGTTATATCTCTCCACAGAGGAGAGGAACTCCCACGCGTCTCTGCTGGGGGTTGTGAGATCGCTTCCGATCACGAAAGACCTTCCATGCGGAAGCAGCACACAGGCGCCTGCTCGAAGTTGAATGGGCTCTTCCACGCCATCCATCGCCAGCCAACACTCGCCTCGGACGACGCTGTAACACTTTAACCCTTCGTGAGCTTCGAAGCGGAGTGACCACGGCTCGCCCGCCGTGAGCGCGCCAGTGACGTAATTACGCGGTTTGAGAAGAGATAAAACGTCGGAGAGAGGATCCATAAAAGTGTACGATCGCGACGATTATCCGGACGGAGAAGCATTGATCGTACATTCGCACATCGTTACAGTCAATTCTGGAGGGCCGGAAGATCAATACTCTAGGTCCCGGCGCTCCCAGGAGAAACTATGAACACTGCTGAGCAGATGCCAATCAGGACAAGAACTCTTCGCTTTCACGAATACGGCAAGGCGGAAGAGGTGCTCCGTTTAGAAGAAGCGGAGCTTACAGCTCCACGTGAGAATAATATTCGAGTGCGCGTTAATGCATGCGGCCTGAACCCGGCCGACTGGGCGTTGTGTCAGGGGCTATACGCCGGTCTCATGCCCCGGGGAGTAGGGTTGGACGTTTCCGGGATTGTCGAGTCAATTGGCGAGGGAGTACAGGATGTTGCAGTCGGTGACGCTGTTCTCGGCCGCGTGGACTTTACGGAGTACACGAGTGCGGGCGCGGCGGACTACGCGGTTCTGAACTTTTGGGCCCGCTTGCCGTCCGGCTTGGACTACATGCAAGCAGCAGCGCTCCCGATGGTGGTTGAAACCGCGTACCGTAGCCTCGACAATTTGGGGGTTACATCGGGCCACAGCATTCTGGTCCATGGGGCGGGAACCATGGTGGGTTTTGCGGCTGTACAAATGGCGCTGATGCGTGGTGCTCGTGTCATTGCAACCGCCGGTCCGACCTTTGCCCACAGGTTGCGCGCTCTTGGAGCAACGGTGACTTCGTATGGCGAGGGCATGGTAGATAGAGTGCTGCACATTGCTGGTGGTTCACCGGATTGGGTTCTGGACACCGCACCGCCTAGCGGAGTCTTACCCGATCTCGTCAAGATTGCGGGCGATCCGAAGCATGTGCTAGCCCTGACGGATTTCGCCGCTGCAAGGGAGCTCGGCGTACGGGACAGCTTGACCGAAGACATGACTATGCGATTCGACGTTTTGGGCGAGTTTGCGCAGCTCGCAGCTGAGGCGAAGTTTGAGATGCCGGTGGCCCGCGTGTTCCCGCTGGAGGAATGGCGCTCGGCGCTTCAACTCAGTCAAGGTCAAAATCCGCGCGGTAAAGTGATGCTTCTACTGAAACAGTAGGAGTGCGTGCGTAGGATCAGGCGATTAGGTTGAGGCATGTGCGCCAAGAACGTCAACGCCCTTGAAACAAAGAATTTTCCGGCTTGGTCAAGAACTCTTCCAATACCTGTCGCATCGTCGTCGGCTTACGCCCAATCAGTCGCTCCAACGTCGGGTCTACGACTGCGAACTCCCCTGCACGAGCCGCCGTGTACAAGCTCAGCAGCAGGACCGCAAAGATTTCGGGCATACCCTGTTCAACCAGCATCGCTCTGTACGACTCGTCGCTCACCAACTCGCGGGTGATTGGCTTTCCTAAGATCTCCGAAGCAATCTGCGCCACATCGCTGAAACTCAGCATTTCGGAAGCAGTCAGCGGAGGCGAAGCTCCATCAGCCAGCAAGCCCGGGTCCAGCAATACTACAACGGCTGCTTCCGCCAGATCAGTCCGCGCCGTCCAGGACACCGGTCCATCTTCGGGTAGAGCAATTCTGTCTGTCTCTCGCAGGCCTCGCAACTGATAGAGCGCCGACTCCGCATAGAACCCGTTCTGGAGTGATACATAGGGAACCCCACATTCGGCAAGCAGAGCGTCCGTTGGCACGTGATTATCCCTGGTCGGGACGAAGATTGAAGCCGGCCCTTTGCCCTGATGACTGGTGTAGAGGATGCGCTTGACCCCAGCGTCCTTGGCGGCCTGGATTGCGTTGCAATGCTGCCGTTTGCCGTCCTCGCCCAACGCCGTACCGGACACGATCAGCACCTGCTCGGCTCCGTCGAAGGCTTCTCGTAGACTTGCCGGCTCGATGCCTGCGCGGATGCCGCCGCGGAACTGGCGAGCCAGTATGGGCCAGGTGAAGCGTTGGCTCGCTGGATGCAACGGTACGTGGATTTTGTTGCCACCAAGCGAGGGCTTGCAGTAGCGCTGCACTCTGGCGACCCGGCTTACAACACTCTCCCGCGTCTCTTCAATACACGCTTGCTTCCCGCGTTGAAGTCTCTATTGGACGCCGCAGTTTCAGCAGGAGAAGTGCGCTCAGGCGTTGATCCCGAAGAACTGATTCATGCCGTCGCCAACCTGTGCAGGGTGTCCCACGAGAAAGAACCCATCTACGCGCGAAGAATGGTCGCGCTGTTGGTGGATGGCCTACGTTACGGCGCCACTGGTGAGACGATAGGTCCAAAATCGCGCTAGTGTGGTGAGTCGATAATTCGTTCACAATACTTCGCAAGGGAGTTGAGGATGTCATCTGCCGATTTTGTCCATCGGAACGGTTTTGGCTGAGCGTTGTGGTGTTCCACATATTGTCGGATGGAGGCTTCCAGTTGTTGTGTGGAGCGGAAGCTGCCTCGACGAATTTGCTTCTCGGTAAGCGTGGCGAAGAAGCGCTCCACCTGATTCAACCAGCTTGCTGAAGTGGGCGTGAAGTGGACGTGGAAACGTGGATGCCGCACCATCCAGCGTTGAATCGCGGCTGTCTTGTGGGTGGCGTAATTGTCCATCACCAGATGTACATCAAGCTCGGCCGGCACATTGGCCTCGATGGTGTCGAGGAACTTTCGAAATTCCAGTGCACGGTGGCGGCGCTGTATTTGGCTGATTACCTTTCCCGTCTTCGTGTCGAGCGCGGCGGAGAGGCTGGTAGTGCCATGGCGGAGATAGTCGTGGGCTCGCCGTTCGACCTGCCCGGGGCGCATTGGCAGCAGAGGCGCTGTGCGTTCGAGTGCCTGAATCTGACTCTTCTCATCCACACACAGGACTAATGCGCGGTCGGGCGGATCGAGATAGAGGCCAACGACATCACGCACCTTGTCGAGGAAGAGAGGGTCATGACTGAGTTGAAGCTCTCCTGCCGATGCGGCTGAAGCGAGAAGGCACGCCAGATGCGGCTGATCGCTGTCTGATTGAGCCCTGTGGCCTGTGCCATCGTGCGTGTCGACCAGTGCGTGGCGCCGGCGGGTTTGCTCTCGAGCGTGCGGACCAGGACACGCTCGATCTCGGCGTCACCGAGCTTGCGCGGCTGACCTGGTCGAGGCTCATCCAGAAGACCGTCCGGCCCGAGGTTCGCAAAGCGACGCCACCATTTGCTGACCGTCTGGATGCAGATACCCAACTCGGCAGCAATCACCGTGGCAGTCAGCCCGGTCGAAGCCCGCAAGATAATCCGTGAACGAAGAGCAAGTGCCTGCGCCGTTTTGCGACGACGGGACCAACTCTGCAAGGTCTCTCTATCCTCTGCGATAAGCGTCAGCGGCGGTAGGCGGCGTCCTCGTAGCATGACTCGGCTCATAGCAATTGGATGCCGTATCGCAAAAAAATAGTTGAATGAACTAACGACTCACCACACTAGAGCCTTGTTGGTGACGAGAAGTTGACTTTTCATAAGCTACCCGTCATCGCTCGAGGATGAGAACGGCGTTTATGAGGACTAATCAGCTCGGCCGTAGCGCCTGAGTGCGCTCTATCGCTAGGCCAGGATCTGTCTGCTCCCACGGCGTTTTTGCTGCTTCTTCTTGATCTCAATCTGCGCAGCATGCGCCGCGATGACTGCGTACAGCAGGCCGGGGTAGCTGGCCTCCACCTCTTCGTAGCGAGACGTGTGTCGCATCTCGTGTCCATGGCGTTCGCCACGGATCAGGCCAGCTTCGCGAAGAATCCGCATGTGCTGTGACAGAGTGGACTTCGGGATGGGTTTATCCAGCACGCTCACCAGCTTGGTGCAGTTCTTTGGGCCTTCCTGATAAACGATCTCGTAGAAAAGCGCCACACGCGCTGGATCAGAGAGCGCATGCAGGATTGCTTCAAGCGGGACATCTTCAATGGCTGGGTGCAGGAGCGGTTTCATCTTCGTTCCATCCTAAAGGTAAGCAGCCAAGTTGTGCATAAAACCCGAACGTGCGAATATGAAACACGGAAGCGATTATCGGTAGCGCAGTTCAAGCGTCACTGATGTCGACTTCGTTTTAAAGGAGCATTTATGGGAAAGCTTGATGGCAAGGTTGCAGTGATCACCGGCGGGACAAGCGGCATGGCGCTGGCATCCGCCCAGTTGTTCGTCGAAGAGGGCGCTTATGTCTTCATCACGGGAAGGCGACAGGAGAAGGTCGATGAAGCCGTCAAGCTGATCGGCCGAAATGTGACCGGTGTCCAGGGCGACGCGGCGAATCTCGATGATCTGGACCGCTTGTTTGATACCGTGCGACGCGAGAAGGGCAAGATAGACGTTCTGTTCGCAAGCGCCGGGTCAGGAGAATCTGCCAAGATCGGTGAGGTCACGGAAAAGCACTTCGATACTGTGTTCGGCCTGAACACCCGCGGCACACTGTTTGCAGTCCAGAAGGCATTACCGCTGTTCAACGAAGGTGGCTCGATCATCATGACCGGCTCGGTGGCTTCGGTCAAAGGCTGGCCGGCGTTCAGCGTCTATTCTGCGAGCAAAGCTGCGCTACGATCTTTCGCCCGCACCTGGCTGAACGAGCTGAAAGACCGAAACATCCGAGTCAACGTGCTGAGCCCAGGACAAGTCGCTACACCGATCCAGGAACAGCTTTTCGATGCTGCGACGATACAACAATTCGAATCGCTGATTCCACGAGGAAAGATGGGCCGTCCCGAGGAGATTGCGACGGTGGCCCTGTTTCTTGCTTCAGACGACTCAAGCTATGTGAACGGGGTGGATCTATCGGTCGACGGCGGTACCACGGCAATCTAGGAATTCACTCGGGCACAAAAGCCGGCGAACGAAGACGAGTACGAGCGACTGGCAAGTCCTTCGGGCCCGCCCGGTCAATAGCTAACGCGAAGTCGGCTGTCGTCAGTAATCATTCGCACCTGGAGTGGGGCACGAAACAAGCTTGGGATGAGCCTCTCATGTCCGTCGATGCCGTCCTCGACGGCCCGCATCTCGTTTTCGTTAGCGGGAAAACATTCTTTCGATTGGTCGCTTAGCCCAAGTCGCGAGCAGACAGAATGAATGCCCACAACACCGAAACACCTCAGAATGAACACGATGCCCATTACGTGTCGCAACTCAGAAGCAGTGGGCTTCCGTTGGGAATGTTCCGGTCGTCTTCCCTCCTCGGTTTTCCCTTAGTCACCTAGAGAATCTATTTGTCCTCCGAAGAGCGACGAAGCTGTCGTGGCGAAGATGATCGCAGGTCGCGCCTTGCTTTTTCTCCTCGGATTCGGAATGATTCAAATGAGGCGGGAACGCACCGCCTTGGGGTGTGGAAACCCCACAAAGCTAGGTGCGCTGGAAAGCGCACTGATGATCTCCCTTGACCTTCGTGTCGGGGAGCCTGTGACGTATGTCCAGGCCCCACGGCTAAAGGTTACAGGACCGTGCTTTGTCGGTTTCCAACTCCCCGACTTCAGGTTGAGGGTCGTTTGCGGGGGCGCACCGCAGACGTTCTAGCCACTCTTCTGGGGAGTTAAAAATGAGTGTTCTTGAAGAAGGTCCGCGACAGGACGAGTACATCCGGCAACTTGTTCTTGACGTTGCTCGATCGCTAGTCGACGATCAAGAAGCTATTTCTATCGAGGTTGCTACTGGAGAGACTTTCTCAACATTAAGAGTCCGGGCTTCTCCAGCTGCGATTGCCGTCTTGATTGGCACCAAAGGCCAAATGGCCCGGGCGCTCAGGACCCTTGTGGCCGGTTCCTGCGCGAAGATGGGCCGACGCTTTTCGATTGATCTCTGCGAAGAATGACACGCACCAGGCGTCGATGGTCGTCTTCTTTGACCCAGATCGGAGCGGGCTCTTTTTCATGAGCCTGAGTGGGAGTGGCTACATTGTGGTCTGACATCTTTGCTGATCATCACAGCCCGGCACCATCAAGAAACCTGTACATCGCCACGATGCGTCCATTTGCTGCTGTGATGACATCCATACCCGTGATGGCTGGGGCGCTCCCGACGGCACCAAAGGCCCAGCGCATCCGCGCCGCATCGGGTATATCGTCAACTTCTCCCGCCGGGGTGAAGTCGTACTCGGGGTACCGCCGCAGTAGACTTGCAGCGGCTTGATCGACGGATTTGTATCCCACGTAGGTACCTTCGGCGCTCCACAACACGCCTTCTGCTGCCCATAGCTCTCTTAAGGCCGCTCTACGCTTCTTTCCGTCGCGCTGGTTGAAGATGTACAGCAAATTACGTTCCAACAGGTGCGAAACTCTTGTCATAGGGCCCCAGGGTCAACTCAAGTGAATACGCCTGTGCAGCTTGTTAAACTTTGACTTCTCCATTTCTCAGCTAAAGTCGAGCCTTTCGGACACGTTGTCTCCCGTCTCCTTTAAGCAAGGAATGTTGCCTCCTACATTCAAGCTTCAATGTAGGCCTTTTAGTCAGTCCATTCCATTGCGCACACGCAAACGGGCGTTGCAGATTCGACACCAGATGTTAGCAGTGAGAAAGCAACACAGCAACCAGGGAACACAGGAATGAAAGCAGACCGCACTATGTGCGTAGCCAATGGTTTGGCAGCCATGCATCACGCGCGACGCGCCAATCACCCGGGAGTTCTTTGGGTGCCCAGCGAGCTGTTTTCTTGTTCAATGGAACTTCCGGCGCAATCGTGATGAGGACTATAAGGATCGATGTAAATCATCTTGCAGCCATCCACACACGAGACCTGTGCTGCAGGAGGACTGCAGCACAGAACGAAGAGGAAAGCACAATCATGAAAGCGGCTTGCATGACTTTCCTGAAGAGACGATCGCTCAGATTTGACGGATAACCCAGCAATCTCCTTCGAGATCTTGCGCAGTCTGTTGTGTCATCGCGATACCAAGCATGATGCCAGCTAACAGAGCAATCGCGACGACAGCACAGACGGAAACGGTCTGCGTGAGTAGAGGCACATGATTCGGATGGAAAGGGCTCGGCTGGAGAAGCTGCAATCAAGCATTTCGAAATGAGCGCTCCATTTTGACGTCAAACGCCCCCGGAAGGCCTCATCGATCCGTGTCTAGCAAGTCATGCGCCGGGCGTGGCACGCAGATGCAGGTCGGTGAAGAAGTCTTTAGGCTTGTGACCCATCAAACGGGGATCCTCATCTGTGCCGAAGTACTTGGCCAAAAAATCGAGGAACGCGCGTACTTTAGGGGTCAGGTCGTTCGAGCCCGTGTATAGGGCAAAGATGCTAAGCGAGACTGGTTTCCAGAGAGGGAGGACCGGGACGAGAGTTGAATTGGCGTGCAGTTGACTCGCCATCCATAACGGAAGGTTTGCAATGCCTACGTCCGTACATGCCAATTGCATATTGAATCCCGGATCAGTCGCAACGATGTGGAAGTTGATCTCGGGTGTGACTACTTTGTTCCCTTTCGCCAGTTTCCACACTCCTGACCCGATGCAGCGATGCTGTGCTAAATGGGCCGGATCGCTCGGGGTTCCGTGCTCCTTAAGGTATTTGGCCGAGGCGAATAGAGCACACGCGGTCCCGGGAAAACGTCGCGCCCGCCGTTCACTACTTTTTGGAGCCATCATTTTGAAGAAAATATCCACTTCCTCAAAGGGTTCCTGGTCACAAGCTGACGAATAAGCTTCAATCTCTATTCGGAGGCTTGGATATGCTTCCACGAAACGACTCAGCAAGGGTGCAAGAAGGTTGCGAGCCATTGTAATAGGGCAGGCAATGCGGATCAGACCGCCGGGGTTCTGACGATGCCTTTCAAGCAGATCGCGGCCATCGCGGAGAGAACGTAACGCGCGTTTGCATGTTGTGAGATATGCGGCACCCGCGTCAGTCAGTGTCAGCCCTTTCGGACTCCGCTGACACAGCATGGTGCCAATGCTTTCCTCAAGTCGTGTGATGGAACGGCTGACGGTGGAGGTTGGTAGACCGAGTTCCTTCGCTGCGGCGCTGAACGTGCCTGCGTAAGCAACACAGACGAAGGTTCGGATGTCGTTGAGATCCATCTGCATAAAGTGACCCTCAACCCGTTCAGGCGCGCACCAAGACTCAGACTTCTATGGTTAGGTAATCGTAAACGTGGATACCACTGGAGGTACATTTTGCGTAGGTTTCGATGTCCCTGAATGTGGTGCATTCCAGCCTCAGCGAAACTTCAATGTATATGGACCACTGTACTTCCGTGAACATCTAGAGCCGCGTGGCCGATTCGATCGTTTCAGCAGGTAAACCACAGGTCTTTCACCATGATGTTCGTAGAACCGAGTTGCTCCCGCGGCTTCGTAGCAATATGCAAAGTGTTTAAGTCGCCAATCTAGTGCGTCCTCCATATCGAGCGTCACCGCTGAAGAGCTTTTAACCATTGACCGAATAGATGCAGAGTAGGCGCCCGGGCTTCGCTGAAGAATCGTGCCATTGATAAGGAACCTGCACGGGATTGTTAACAGTGTGGCCACGCTTAAAAGACTTCTTGCCAGAAGCGCCTCCGTTCTGTTCGAAGGCCCAAAACGATTGTCCACATCGGCAAGAGAAAGGCAACAATCAAATTAGGGGCCGACGCGCCACATCTCCGTCGAAGAGATACTGCCTACTATCAGCGGCAACTCCCCTCGCCTCTACGAACTTTAGGAGCTCGCACGACACAAGGAAACCCTGTCCTACGCAAAGGCGCTTTGCATATCTGCAATCCTGCCGGGATTTGCCAAGTTTTACCCATATTGAATCGGTAAACTGGGGTCATGCAGCCCAACACAGATCTGAATGACGTTCGCATCTTTGTGGCGGCTGTGGACGCAGGCAGCATGAGCGGAGCGGCGAAGATCCTAGGTTTGCCCACTTCCACCGTCAGCCGGAGTATCGCGCGATTTCAGAAGAACTTAGGCCTACTTCTAGTTCGCCGTGGGAAGAGCGGTATCGTTCTCACCGATGCGGGCCAGGAATATCTGCCTTCCTGTCGTCATGCACTCCAACTGTTGCAAGATGGACAAGAAGCCCTCTCAAGACAAGCAGAACAGCCAGTGGGCGTGATCCGGGTAGCTTGCCCAGCGACCATGGCGCGAGAGGTGATGGCTCCACTTATCCCAGCATTGTTGAAGCGCCATCCAACCCTAGGGGTGGAGATGATTCCGTACACTCCGGGCCGGGACCAGCCACCGAACGTAGACATAGACGTCCTGTTCCACATCTGGCCGGAGGAGAAGAAAGGGAATGTTACAAGAACGTTTCCTTCTACTCGCCGTGGGATTTATACATCGAAGCGTTATGCGGGTGTCGCGGGCATCCCGCGAATGCCTGAGGACCTTGCTCTATTCGATTGTCTCGGTTCTCGGGGAGTGCCCGCGCTTAGCAAGTGGCACCTGAGAAGCGAAAAGCAAGAGGTACAGCTTGAATTGAGTTACCAGTTCATGGCTGCTGACCCAGCCACATTGCGAAACCTTCTGCTGGAGGGGTTAGGGATCACAATCCTTCCGGTGTGGATGGCTCTCGATGAGAATGTCGAGGCACAACTTCTTCGCATTCTCCCCGATTGGGAGCCAACTCCAGTACCTTTGCTTGCGACCTATTCGCGCTCCCGTTTGTCACTGCCTAAAGTCAAAGTCTTTTTAGATTTCATCGGCGAACACTTGGGAACGGCTCTTGACCCGAGGGCGGTTCGCAAGCGTGCTGAGGACTGTTTTGCCTGAACTGTAAGCTAGCCGCGACAGCCAACGGCCTAAGATCTACACGCCTCAAAGCGAGGTATGCTTGTGTTCCGTCTCACTCAAGTTCACGCAGGCATGTTTTGGCTATCTGCTCTAAGATGGGTTCTCTAAGGCTGTACACGACAACGCAGGTTTCAGAAATGGTACCAATCGAGTTTCTGGCTTGAAAGGACTTGCTCGCAGCAACGTGCACAGCAGAAGCCGAACTTAGTGATCAAATACGACTCGCATGCCGAAGATCGGCGCGTCACCCAGACGGCGATCACCGCTGGGCTTCCACACATATTGGAAGTCAGGTCAAAGGCTGAACCACTTCGAAAATACGATCTTGTAAGTGATTTCGAGGTTCGTCTGTGCTGACCGGCCCGGCTGCTGCTGCGCCTGAAGGTCATTGCTCCAGTCACGGCTGAAGTGTGCATAGACGATGCCGATGCCAAAAATGTCGGAAGGCCGATGAGGCACAAGCCCTACGAAACGGACACCGTCGCCTGTTTCGAAGTCGTTCTTGTTCAACACGCGTGGCGCGGCGGTGAGACTAAGTTGCGCGTCGATTCCACGGTGACTGAACGAACCGTCCGGCTTGCGCACTCGCCACAGTGCGTAGCCTGCGTTGGCGAAGACAACGTCATTACCGTGCGTCAAAGTATGTGCCCCATAGCGCTCGAAATGTCCAAAGTTGTGAATGAGCCCGATCTTGTACACACCAGGATGCGCTGCGGCTGCATCGGCGGTCCTCCAGCCAAGTGAGATCGCTCCAATGGGAGCATTGCGGAGATCAAAGCGGGTGCCGTTCTCATCGCCCTTGAACATGTTGTGACTGCCGCTCAAAACACCAACTTTAAGGAAGATGTTCTTGGTAGGATCGCTCAAAATCAGTAATCCCGGCTTTCCAGCTGGCGGTACCGGGAGGTATGCCTCCGTCGCGCTAGGCAGGCCGCTCGCAAGCGAATTGTTGATCCATGTCTTGAATGCGCTCCCCTTATCGTCAAATCCTATCGCCTGGTTGCCGAATTCCGTTCCCCCGGCAATCTGGCCACCCCGAAAGGTCAGCTTTTTCCGCAGCAGCATTTGCTGCCAGTAGTATTCGTTGACCCGGATGGTGTGCGTGCCAGCAATCGAGCTGGTCAGATCGAAGACTCCAACATAGGTCGTAGCAAGATTTGACCCAGATTGAAAAAGCCCGCTTCCGTAGAGAGTGGCCCCGGATATGCCGGCGAGCTTGGATAGGTCCAGAGTCAGCGTCGCATTGGTGCGTCCGAAGACGGTTCCCATCTGCGTCCGTCCGCCGGAGGGGTTCCCTTGGAAGTCGTACGTGTCTTGGAGCGAAAACTTGATTCCGTGCTCTTCTGCAGACCTTCTCCATTCTGGCATGAAGGCACCAGGTACCTGGCTCCCGTTTCCGTCTTCTAATGCGGGTGAGGAACCCGCAGACGTTCGTCCGTTCTGTCCAAAAGCCGCAGGCCAAGGACCACAAAGCAAGAAAACGACGACAGTCAAACTGGCGACTGAAGCGAGGCATCTCGGTCGAACATATATGGCCGACATTGGTTTCTGCCTCATGGCATTCGGGGTGGGTATGAGCTAAACAACTCTGAATGAAATATGGCAGCATCAGCCAGGTAGCCAAGCCCAAAACAACGCCGGGATGCCAGGGGGTGACTTCCTTCGTGTAGGGTGCGAAGCGCTCGTCTACAAACTGCAGATATTCTTTACCGAAGTCCGTCAGGACGAAGCCTCTTGAATTTCGACGAATCAGCAGTACGTCAAGGCTTCTCAAAGCGCGTAAGAGCGTAGCTCACAGTGGACGTGGGCAGCCTTCAGCCTGCCGACTGCCGCTGTAAGGGTTCCTTCCTGGCCAACCACGGCGAAAATACGAATTCGTTCAGACGTCCGTAGCTATGGGCCGTGACGAGTTCTCGGCCGTCTTCGCCCAACTGAAGCGAGACAGCCAAGAAGCCTGGCAAAATCCATGCGCTGCCCCTCTACATCCATGTACAGAAGCACCAAGACCTGATCCAGAAACGATGACGTGAGAGCCGAACAAAGTCTAAACGATTCACCCGAATTGGTCCGATCAGATCTTGGTGAGAACCGCAGATCTAGGCTTCCTTCAGCAACTCTGTTTTGTACTTGGGGGCAAGAGCTTTGGCCTTTTGCATGAACCGTTGTTGCTGATCCTCATCCAACTTGGGCGGAGCTGTGGTCCGGGTCGCTACTGGAATGCCGACTTCCTTGAAGAAGTTCTCTTGACCCGAAGGCGAGCAAATGCAGAGCAGACGAACCGGTTTCGACGATGAGTTGTGGAACTGGTGCGGCGCGTTCGCAGGAATGTTGATTGTGTCGCCGGCACGTACGAGTGATTTCTTCCCGCGGAATGTTGCTTCCATCTCGCCTTCAAGCAAAATGAACGTTTCCTCGAAATCATGGCGATGCGGTGCTGGGCCGCCGTCCGGCGGGATGTGCATGTCGATTACGCAGAAGCGACCAGCAGTCTCCTCGCCCGATACGGTAATGGTGTAGGTGTCGCCGACAAGGCCGATATGCGGCAACGTTTGATCGGTGTCGGGACTTGCGACTGTAAGCGTGCGTCGTAGATCGTCGGGTGGCAACGGAGGGTATTGCGGAGTGGATTCAGACATCGCGGTTCTCCATTTTGATTCTTCAGTCTTCGATTTAGGGAGGGGGCTACCCACAGCTGCAGAAGCCCAAAGGGTGGAAGAAGAAAAACCTGCGCTCGCCATTGCGGCAAGCGCGATGGCCGAGCGTCGGGTAAAGTCCGCCATGATCAGGCGACCTTCCCGACAAATTCCTGGAAGAGGCGCATGAACTCGGCAGGCTGTTCCTCTGGAATGAAGTGACCACAAGCAGGGATGACCTTACCTGTCACATTCTTCGCGACTGCCTCGACCATCTGTGCGACCTTTGCGCCGAGCGCTTTCTCGCCTCCGATCGCAAGTATCGGAATTGTGACCTTGCTCTTCTTTAAAAGAGTTGTCTGGTCAATCGTGGTGAAAGCGGCACGATATACGCCAAGCGCCCCGAGCACACCTTCAGTGCCGCTAAAGCTGCGTAGAGTTTCAACGATCGACGCTTCAGTGATCGACGCGGGATCTGCTGTGGCTCCCTCATAGAACCACGTCAAGAACTTCCGCTCGTGGCCCACGATCAAGCATTCCGATACACCAGGGGCCAACGGGAGAATCCACCACCACATGGATCCCTTCGCCATCGCTTCAGGCGTATACACAATAATTTTCGATAAAAATTCTTCAAGCATAGTCGGAACTTCCATATACGCGAGGCAAGCGATCTCTTCGGGGTGATCTGCAGCCCAGATCAGCGCGGGGTGTGCGCCCATATCGTGCGCCACAAGGATGAGCTTCCGTCCAATTCCGAACTCGATCTGCTTGACCAGGGCACGGAACTCTTCCGCTAGCGCCCGGGCATCATACCCATCATTCCCAGCAGGTTTGTCCGAATCCCCATAGCCGCGCATATCCGGCACCAGGACCGAGTAGCCTTCCTCTGCTAAGAGAGGCATAACTTTGTACCAGCTAGCGGCCGTGCCAAGAAAGCCATGCCAGAGCACGATGGGTTTTCCATGCGGGTTGCCGCCTATCAGGTAATGCAGGCGAATCCCGTTGACGACGGCGGTCTCGCTACGAAACGATGACGATTCCTGTGCGCTGCCTTGTGTCATTCTTCGATCTCCTAGGAAGCGGGTTGCATCATCGGTGCTGAGCTGACGAGTAACTTGACCAGTTCACTGCCAGCAGGTGATGCCCAGTCCTGCACCAGTTCAGCAATCGCGGTATTTGTTGTGGTCAGCACGACGCCTGCTTGTTGCATCCGCAGACGAGTCACCTCTTCCTGAACCGCCCAGGACGAGCCAGAGGCGTCAAGGATGGCCTGTACGCTATAGCCAAGCTGGATCGCGCTGATACTTGGGAACACGAGGCAGATGTCTGTCGTGACGCCTCCCATGATGAGGTTTTTGCGCCCGGTTGCCTCGACTGCTCCGCTAAAGTTCGGATCGGCCCAGGCATTCACGATGCCAACTCGTTTGACGCGGTTCTTGTACGCGTCCGGCGCTGCCTTTTGCAGAGCTGGTGATATTGGCCCCTGAATGTGGTCCTCCTGACTCGAAGTCAGCACGATGGGCATGTTGAGCTTGACTGCAGCCGTTGCCAGCATGACCGCATTCTTTAGTGACACGTCCGAGCTCGAAGAACGAATCAACTGCAGCGTGCCAACCTGATAGTCGACCAGAATGAGTGCAGAATTCTCGGGCGTGAACTGCCCCCGCATTTGGAACTTAGGCTTTGTTGTACCGAACATGAATGTCTCCTTGGGTAAGCTGCGTGTGGTGATTTCTTACTACGCCTGTGCATTAAGTTCTTCGAAGAAGGAACGCAAGGTGCGTGGTTCGCGCCCAAGGATTGCCCGAAGGGTCACGCTGTTGCCGAGCAGAGCATGTTTGTCGTACCACGCGAACATGCGCGTAAGTTTCGGTGGCAAACTTGCTTGAGCCGGTATCTCTACCTTGATCGGGTTCACGGTCATTCCGAGAACTTCACCCATGAGCTCAGCCAGCTCATGCCGATTCAGCCTCCCCTCGGCACATAGCTCGAATGTGCCGTACAGTAGGCCATCTTCCGTCAAGGCCATCGCCGCTACTTCGGCAACATCACGATAGTCCACGCGGCTGAAGCGAGTCTCGGTAGACCAAGGCTCGCCGATAACGCCACTTTCCTTCACCTTCGCCCAGCCAGGAGCTAGGTTCTGGAAGAACATCGCGGGATGCAGGAACACGTACTCCATACCGGAGTCAAGCAGTGCCTCTTCCACGGGTGCCTTGTCGGCATGGTTGACAAGTTCACTAAGGACCGGGTGAATGACGGACGAGAAAACGATCCGCCTCACACCTGCCTGCTTGGCAACTGCAACAAATTGCTTGCCAACCTCGGCTTCGTTCTCAAGCGCGGCCGGTGCGATGTAGAAGACGGCATCCACACCTTCCACGGCTGCTTCTATTGCCGCAGTATCGGAGAGTTCGCCTACAACACTGTCTGTGATCCCCAACTTCTGCACAATGGCTCGATCTTCCTGTTTGTGGACGAAGGCCCTGACGGTGACATTACGTTTCAGCAACTCCGGTACAACGAGGCTTGCGGACGGACCTGCCGCGCCTACGGCGAGCACCTTTAGGATCTTGCGATTGGCTTCGATCATTCATTCTCCATTCAGTTCCTGAGCGTGTCAGTGCTTAATCTTCCCGCCGTCTACAACGAGTGTTTGGCCGGAGATGAAATCCGCATCCGGCGAGCAAAGAAGAAAGGTTGGGCCGGCAAGGTCCTGCGGTTGCTCATCCCGCTTGATGGCTCGAAGTCCGCCCTGAGCCTTAATCAGCTCCTCCGGCATGCTTCTGAGTACAGGTTCTGTCAAGGTCAGCCCTGGAGCCACGATATTGACGGTGATCCCGTAATCACCTACCTCCATGGCGAGTGAACGCGTGAATCCGACGATTCCTGCCTTGGCGGCGACATAATGCGATTGCCCAACCACGCCCTCGAACACCGATGCGGAGCCTATGTTTACGATCCGTCCCCAACCCCGGCCCTTCATCACGGGCAGTAATGTGTGCGTCATTTGGAACGTGCTCGTGAGATTAATCGCAATGACTTCCTGCCACTGCGCCAGTGTCATCTGCTCAAACGGCACAACAGGATAGAAGCCGGCGCAGTTGATCAGCACGTCCAGGTGACCATATCTCTGTCGCACCTGCCTCTCGAAGGCAAGGACAGCATCAGTGTCTGTCACATCAACGCACGTCGTGAAAAGTTGATCTGCCGCCTTCCGGGTATCGGCAAGTTCCTGCAATCCGAGTTCTGCTTTATCCAGACCGATCACTTGATCGCCGTTGGTAAGAAATCGATCGACGATCTTGCTGCCGATGCCACCGCCAGCTCCAGTGACTACTACAACCCTTCCCTTTTCCATCCCAAGTACCTCTCTGTTCCTATCCGCAGCTCGGCTTCAGGGCTTACCTGCAAGTGCTTTGTCGATCCATGCGTGCAGAAGATCCTCTGCGCCCGGGTCACCCATGTGCCCGCGATCTCCTCGCGCCAACAGATCCTTCTTGTGTCCGCGAAGGCCAACGATGATGTTGTCTTCAATTGGAAAGATCGAATCCTCCATGCCGTCGATCACAAAGAGTTTGCAGCTCGGCTTATCCAAGACGCCGGCTTCAAGCAGGCTGAACTTCCTGGCCTCGGCAGCATAAGTTTTCACAGCATCTTCCCCGCGGTAGCCGAACTTGTACGCTAGCGCGTCAGCCAGTGCGAAGGGGTATTCCATCTGATTTTGGTTGCCGATCCACTCAGGATCGAACATATGGTGGCACCCACCACCTTGCGCCACAACCGCAAACAACCGCTCGGCATGGGTGTGTGCAACGCGCATCGCATAGTAGCCGCCAGTACTGATGCCACGCGCGAAAATCTCGCTCGTATCGAAGCCATAGGACGCGGCGTTGGACGTCACCCAGTCGAGTACACTGCTCATCAATCGATCTGGCGAGATGGGATCGTTCGGCGCCGCTGGGCAATCGCCGGTCCCCGGAATTTCAAAGCTGATCGTCACGAAGCCACGGTCCACGTGCTTTTGTGTTCGAGGCGTCAGATCCGTCTTGTAGGCATCCAGCCCACAGATGAACAACAACACGGGCCATCCGGCCTTAGGCTTCTCCTGTTTCGGCAGGCGCAAATAAGTCTGGATGGGTGCCCTCTGATCACCGGCCGACTCATCCGCATGTGTGAAAGGAATGTCGAGTGCGATACTCGGCGGATCTAAGTACCGTGCTCCTTTGAGGTATGCAGATTTACCTTTCTCCCACGCTTCCTGGGTCAATTTCGAACGATTGATTGGAAACCTGGCGATCCGGTAAACTGACGCAGCCCGAAGATACAAGTCCATCGCCTTCGCAGTGTCTTGCTGCTTCTCAGCCTGCTCCGCAAGTACTGAGAGGTTTTCCGCGACGCCAAAGAAGGGCTTCGCATACCTATCCGGTTGGTTCAATATCTCTGAAGAATCGTTAGAAATCTTCACCAATTCAGCAAAGATGGGGTCAAAGTCCTCGACCTTTGCATCGGAAAAGGGATAGATGCCGTGCTCACACGGTTTTCGCCACTTCTGTGACCAGAGAGCGGAGACCGACTCGTGATGACAAAAGTAGGGGAAGCCTGATCGCAACTGGAGCGCGGTCAATTGCACGTGGTAAGGAGGAACGGTCGTCGAAGTAGTATTCATCGAGATAGCCTCCTGAGCGGCTGCCGAAGCGAACGCCTTTCGTCGAGCGAGAGTCACTTTCGTCTGGAACCTCTAGGCAGCTTCCTTACGCACCTAAGTTAAGCGGAATAGACTTCCATGTCTTAGCGGTCTCAATCGCAAAATCTTCGTAGCTACGAGGCGTATGACCTAACACCTTCGTCAGACGCGCAACCTCAGTCTCTGTCGAGGCGAATCCGCGGTCAAAGTAGCCTTGGAGCATCATGCGAAGATCGAAGGCACTCCAGCTGGGCATCTTTGAACGCATGCCCGTTTCCCACTGGTCGAAGTCATGCCCCGTGTACTTGATCTCTTTACCGAGCAGTTTGCTCCAGATCGCAGCGTTTCCCGGACCGCTGATAAGAGAGGTAGCCACAATATCGTACGTCTGCTCTTCATGACCCTTTTCGGTCAGCGAGATCGCGGCGGCTTCCGCTATGTCCCTTATGTCTGCTGCAGCGATCCCGGCGGTGCCTAGTGGCATTGGATAGATACCTGGTCCTGTTAGAGCAGCCTTCAGCTCTAGATCGTTTTGGATGTAATAGCCAGGACGCAGAATGGTGTACGGCACCCCAAACTCCCGCATTGCACCCTCGACGGCGAGTTTAGATGCGAAGTGAGGTACATCACGAAATTGCTCCACCTTGTATACGGAAAGATAAGTCACGTGCTTTAGGCCGATCCGCCTAGCAATTCCGTAAGCGATCAGAGCCTGGGTCAGTTCGTCAGCGACAACGGCATTCAGAAGGAAAAGCTTGTCGACTCCTTGCATAGCCGCTTCGACTGCTACTGGATCGAGGAGATCACCGATTGCGACCTCTACACCGGCAGGTATCTTGCCTTCGTCTGGCTGTTTGCGAACGAACACTCGAACATCAGCGCCACGCTTAAGCAGTTCTGTTATGACGACGCTCCCTACGTTTCCCGTTCCGCCTATTGCCAGAATCTTCATGTTCGCTTCTCCGCGAGTCATCTCGCTTGCATCGGCTCTGGTCCGCCCTCGACGAGGCTTATGTCGTTCACCTTACTAAGGTAGATGCCCTGTCTCTTCGAACCGAACCCTAAGGCCTTGCAAAGCGGCTTTGCGTTTGTGCAACGAGTGATCTACATGCATGCGAAATGTCTATCATCACGCGCATACGGCGACATAAATCGCGTCATGAACGTCTCGGAACTCAACGACATTCAGTGTCATCGCCCCACTTGGCTGGTTGCTGGAGCCCTGGCGCCGTATGATTCGTTCCGCAACATTCCGTCTTGATGAACAACAGAGACGCCAGCAAGTAGAGCTAGACTCCCAGTAAGCCTGTGTTGACGAATGTGGCCGCTTTATCCTGAATCCTGGATCTGTTCAGCGACTCTCCGAAGCGTACGACCAACGATGGTCGTGTTTGAGCCGGGGGATCAGCTGTGCTGCTCCCCTGTTGATCATGTCGACCTGATCAGGAGCGAGTAGCGTTGAATGGTCAAGGTTCGCGTTGAAGGTCTTACTGACTTTTTCGGACGCGTATGGATAATCCGTGCCGAAGACAATCTGGTCAAGAGGAACAGTTCCTATCAGGCTGGGAATGCCGCTCGGCGCGACCAGGGCCGTGTCGAAGTAGAAGCTCTTGATATCCGCCATAATGTCTTCGGGAGAGCGATCCTTCGCCAGCGAAGCCCCAAGCTCTGCGAACCGAGTGGCGGCAAAGGGAAGATATCCGCCTCCATGAGACAGGATGACTTTGGTGGATGCGAAGCGCTTGCGATGCCCCTTCAAAACCAGGTCCAGGGCGCAACGAGTGGTGTCGGCTGGATAATCTGCGAAAGGGCTCGGCGCGCCCGGTAGTACAGGCAGCTCAGGCGGCCGGGTTGGATGGACGAAGACAGTCGCTGAACGCCGTTCGAGCTCCCGCCAGACGGGATCGAAACGCGGGTCCGACAGATAGACACCATCGTAATTACTGTGCAGCGTAACGCCATCCACGTGCAGAAGATCCAGCGATCTCTCAATTTCAGACAAAGCCGCGTCAACATCCGGAAGCGCGAGGGTGCTGAAGTATCCGAACCGGTCAGGACGTTGTTCCATCAACTGTGCACCGTAATCGTTGACACGGCGCGCCATGTCGATTCGTGGATCACCCGTCCATCCCTCGATGCCGGGTGCGGTCAACGAGAGAACCGATACTGCAATCTCTTCATCATCCATGAACCTGAGAAGCTGCTCCGGACTCCGCTCAGGCGCGCCCCACCCTGAAGGATCGCCTCCGTGAGATTGCAGCTCTTCCGCCCAGAAGGGCGGAATGAGATGGGTATGAACATCGATTCGCTGCTTTGCCATACTGTTCTCCTTGTTTCGGGATGAAGTGGGGATGTGTTGGGGTTTACCTCCAGATATGAGGACCGAACCAATTGTGCAGCAGACTGGAGGGAGAGCCGCTCAATCTATGGATTCGAGGAGCTGTTTTGGAAGACGAAGTCCGTTTCTTTTGCTTTCCGGTGAACAGCAGCAACGTAGAGCAAGGCCCCCAGTAAACCTAGGTTGACGAATGTGGCCGCCTTGTCCTGAGTCTTCGACTTCTGGTCAGGGGCTCTCCAGAACGGATGACCAATGATGGTCGCCCCAATCAAGAAGGTCGTCAGTACAGCACCGGCACTCTTCGGGAACTTCCCTGACGCTAACGCCCATCCTCCCGCCAACTGCACAACACGCCCGGCTTGGACCAAAAAGGGCACAATCTCTTCTCCGAAGCCGGCGCGAACCAGCGCCGCAGTTGTGAGGTTCTGCGGTAATACACCTAATCCGTTCATGAAGAAAGGAAAGGCGATGAGTGTTCGGCAGATGTTTACCATTTGCCGGTCTCGCCGTGCGGACATGGTCGTTTCTTGCTTTGAAATTCTTTGACCACTGACCCTCACCGGCCCGAATAGACGGGAAGTTGTATGCCGCTCATAAGGCATATGCTCGGGTCGCGACAGGATCTCCAGGAACATACCCCAGGGCGCTTGAAAGTAGCGAATCGCCTGCCCTGCTTTTGGCCCTCCCTCACTGACCAGTGGACCGCTGAACAGCTTGCATCCGTGCGCGACCAGATAATCCGCGGCCGCGTCCATGTCGCTCACGAAGAATGCGATGTGCGGTGCGTCAAGGTCGCTGCTCCTTGGCATCACTTTCCGCTGGTCCGGCGTTTCGTACTCCATCAACTCGATATTGAGATTAGGCCCGAGACGAAGCATGGCAATTTGCAACTGGCTGTCTGCCGGCACACCGAACGCTTTGTTCAAGTCGGCAGGATTGCTTGTGCCAGGCCCCTCCCGGAAACAGAAGAGAAACTCTGCGCCCAACACCTTGGTGAAAAAACCAATGGCCTGTTGGAGGTCGGGGACTGTTACACCAAGATGATCCACGTTTGTAGCAGTCGGGATACCGCTTTCGTCATTTGTGCTAAACATCGAAACTTCTCTCCTGATAGCCGTTTTGTAGCTGAACCTGAGTGGCTCGTTTGGTGACGGCAAGTAGGTCCGCTACATGGCTTTGCCAGACCTCGGCTCTGGACAGGGTCTGGTGGCCCAGTGATTTTTCTCCCGCATCCACAATCACCGCGCGCCCGTGGGGGAGGGCGGCAATGTGGTCTTCTAGAGCACTGAAACCTGGCGCGTTGATCTGATCGTCGGCAAAATTGACGGTCAGCAGCGGCGCAAGTATCCGCTGATCTTGATGAGCAGGTTCGTAGTCAAAAGAAGCACGGAACTCCCAAAGAACATCAAGTGGTGGATTCTCTTTACCTTTCTTCATGGCTTCCGCGATGTACCGGTCTGCCGCTTCTGGAGTAGTAAGGTCGCGCTCCAGTTTAGCGGGGCTACTCACCATCAGCTGAAAGACGTTCCAGGCGAAACCAACCCCTATGGGCGAACGGTTCGTGTCATTGTCCTGCCGCTCTGCACAAGCTTCGATCATGGCCAGCATCAGGCGGCGAAACAGGAGATTTTGTCCCGCTAGCTTTTGAGGAAGACACGCAACAGGCATCAGGGCTCTGGCCACCTCGGGGTAAAGGTATCCCCACATCCAGGTGTTCATACCACCCATGCTCGTACCTAGGATGAGGCGTAGTTGCTGGAGATCGAACAGGTCTTGAACAACCCGGTGCTGGGCCTTCACGATATCGGCGTAGGAGTACTGCGGGAAGCTCGTGCCGGCCGTCGTGCTAGGCTTGCTCGACTCACCATGGCCAATAGCGTCGGGCGCAATCAGGAAGTACTTGGAATAATCCAGAGGTTGGCCATGGTCGAACAGTGCATCCGCCATGCCCGGCTGCAGGAACTGCAAGCTGCTTCCGGTAGTACCGTGCAACAGCAGCACCGCATTATCTTTCGCTCGATTCAGCGCACCCAGTGTCCGGCAGTGCAGCTTCAGGTTGCGATTGTCGCCGTTTGAGAAAATGAATTCATCTAACAGAAGCGTGTGTGATGTAGCCAGCGAATTCCAGTCAGGCATAGCTTTAGTCCCTTCGATTAGAAGAACGAGAGCGTCTCGATGCCCTTGCCGGCTGAGAAGGTCTCTACGACCTCAGCCGTCTCAAGGTTGACGACCGAGACGGAGCCGGCATCCTGATTAGCGATAAGAACCGTCTTGCCATTCGGGTGGAAGGCCATGTCCATTGGGCCCTTTTCCAATCGAATCTTGCGCTGACCGCGCAGATCGCCGCCCAGGATAGTTCCGACCGACTCGTCGTGACTGGTCACTACAATGAAGCGACCATCAGGGCTGTAGCGGACGATCTGTGCAGCCTTGCGGTGATGTTCGAGTTGGATGGTCGAGTGTAGCGTATCTTCAGCTGTCTTGATAGCGTAAAGCTTCGGTTCCTCACCATCGACTGCCAACACGACGGACCCATCGGGGGAGATGCCCAAACCGTCCAACTCGGCGGGTAGACCGAGCTTCTTAGACAGCTTTCGGGAGCGCAGATCGAGGATCGCGATATACCCGTCTTCTTCTGTTTCGGCGTAGAGCTTCGACCCGTCAGGAGTGATCTCGATGCGGTGGGCTTTCTTCGACTCAACGTTTAACACCTGCTGAATGGCTCCCGTTTGCCTTTCTATTTCCAAAACCACCCCGCTGTTCTCGCACACGCAATACAGTTGTCCCGCAGAGCCCCAGCGCATTCCATGCGGCGCTCGGTAAGGATCGACGCTGAAGTCGCTCAGGTGTCGTTGCTGGACAAGGTCAATTACCGCAATCAGATGGCCGGGATCTGGGTTCTTGCCGTGTATTCCGTCTCCGTATATCGGAACATAGGCGCGGGTGTGATCTTCGGACACGAGCAGTTCGTGTACGTTCGGTGCGAAGCCGTTGATGCTCTTCGTCACTTCATATGTGATCGGATCGAGAAACAGGATTTCGTTGCCTACCTTGTCGACCGCGACCAATCCCGCCGTCCCGGTAGTGAAATTGCGTTGCATAGCCCCGCCTCCTTTGCGTTTCTCAACCGAGAAGGTGCTCGGCTTTCATCGGTATCGATGCGACCTCTTCCGCTGAAAGTCCCGTGTGCGCAGCGGCTACTTGCACAGGAAGGGATCGAAGCCAGTTGTTCAGAGATATCTCCTGAAACTCGGGAGCCGCGAACATTTCGAGAAAGACCAGATCTTCCGTCCCTGTGTTCTCAACGTAGTGGCCGGCCATTGCTGGCACAAACCCAACATCATTGGCATTGAAGTCGACCGTCCGCGCATTCTCCTCTGCATTGAAGACGGTCATGCGTCCCCGACCCTGAATCCAGTATTGCCATTCGCTTACATTCGGGTGCCAATGCATCTCCCTCAGCCCGCCAGGCTTCACGCGAACGATACCGGCTGCTATCTTTGAAGATGCTGCGAAATTGCGCGAATCTACGATTTTTACACTTCCATGATCGTTCTCAAACGTGGGTGTCATCGTGCTCGCCTTGAAGGTGAACGTCATCTTCGGTAGAGGAGCTCGCAACGCGACTTCAGCCCGGTCCTGTTCAAGCGTATTCTTGGGCTTTTCGCTGTCGAAGATGTAGAGCGGGTCTGCTTTCGGAAGCTTAGCAAGGGATTCGTTGTTGAGGCGCAGGTTCTTGCGCAGAATATCCGGTGGCGTGTGCTTCAGCCAGTCCGAGAGCAAGAAGGTGCTTTCTTCTGAAAATGAGCCTTGATTGAAGACTAGGAGAAACTCGCAGCCATCCTCTTCCAGGCCCTGAATGGAATGAGGGAGGCCCGCGGGAAAGTTCCACAAATCGCCCTCTTGCACGTCATCGACGAACATGGAACCGTCCGCACCGAATAGCGTGATACGAGCCTTGCCGCTGAGCATGTACGCCCATTCATCCGCCACGTGCCAGTGTGCCTCGCGAAACGCTCCTCCAACAATGCGCATGTTTACGCCGGCAATCTCCTTTGAAAGCGGCACTTCGCGTTCGGTGACCTGATGGGTCCAACCACCTTTTTGCACCCGCCGATGCGTCAGCTCGAAGGAATGCCAGAGAGCGCCCACAGAACCGTGATCGGTCACCGGAGGACGGTCGCTGTTAGGAGCCAGGCGAGTGACATCTTCATTCTTCGGACCCGGGTTGCTGCTCGACATGCTCATATGAGCCTGCACGGTGTTCCACGCTCCGGCTCCATACAGGCGTTCATCTTGCTGCCCAGCCTCAGCGCCATCGATTTGATCCGTTTTGTTGTCGTCCGTCTGCACATTTGCATAGACGTTTAGACTAGCGGCGTTATATGCCTAGCTTTCCATGAAAGGTAATGATGCCATATATCACCAATAACGATAAATGACTGAGGGCTCCCTATGTTGTCTTCGCAGTGCTCTTCGCAGTTTGCTTGAGAGCTTCAAGCATGAGATTCAGGACGTTCTGTCCGGCGAGTTTCTGACGTTGGGACCGGACCAGTATGGCCAGCTTCCACTTTGGCATACGGAAGCCTTGGTCTCGGAACGGGAGAATTTGCAGACCTAGAGAAGTCGCCGATGCCTTTGCCAACGCCAAAGGCACAATGGAAACGCCCAGTCCTGCGGCAACGAACTGAAGCATTGTTTCTACTGCGCTCACTTCAAACATGCTCTTGCGGCTAAGCCCATGGGCCGCACAACTCTTGTCGACAAGCACGCGAAGCGCCCGCTCTGGCGTGAGATCCACAAAAGGCAGCGGACACATCACTTCCAGCGTTACTGCTTTTCGTTGAGCCAGCGGATGCTTCTTGGCGCAAATTGCAACCAAGGAGTCCTGGACAAATGGAATAGCTTCGACTCCGGCCGGCAACGTCTTCGCCGTTACCGCGTGAAAGCAGAGATCGATAGATCCCTCCTTAATGAGTTGTGGCGCCTGTGGGCTGTCAATCGAGCGAACTGTGAAATCAACATCGGGGTATTGTGCATGAAACCTACCAAGGACAGTTGGTAGATTGATGTACGGCCCCAAACTCTGAAGGATGCCGAGGTTAATCCGACCCCGCACTATACCACTCTGGGATCTGACGGCCTCCACACCGTCCCTAAGCATGGTCACAGCTGGCCTGGCATACTCGAGAAAGAGACTGCCTGCGTCCGTTAGGGAAACCCGTCTCGTGGTGCGTTGCACTAACCTGACGCCAAGTTCCTCTTCCATCTCCTTGATCGTCACGGACAAGCCGGATTGAACGATATGCAGCTTGCGCGCGGCAGAGGTGAAACTGCCCTCGTCTGCCAAGGCGATGAAACTCCGATAATGTCTGATGTCCATGTTGTCTCCTCAAAGCCACTTATCTTCTGCCGTGATAGGTTACATCACGAAGTATTCTCAATCACGGACAATCGATATCGCATCTCTTAGACAGGTTGTACGAGAATCCCATGAGCCAACTACACGCAAACAAGAGAAACTTGGCAGATGATGACCCTAAGATTCTGGCCATATCGGGCAGCTTAAGGGCGGCGTCTTACAGCACTGCGATTCTTCGCGCACTGAGTCAAGAGGAGCATCTCGGCATCACCTTGACTGTAAAGAGACTCGAAGACATACCGCTCTATAACGAGGACCTGGACACGAACCCACCACTGACGCCCATCGCTGAACTGCGCAAGGAGATCCAAGCAAGTGACGGCGTCGTGATCGCAACGCCCGAGTACAACCACGGGATGCCGGGAGTGCTGAAGAACGCGCTTGACTGGGCGTCTCGCCCAGCATTCGCATCGTGTTTTCGTGGCAAGCCGGTATTGGTTATCACCTCCGCCTCTGGCGGCACCGGAGGGGTTAGAGCTCAATACCAGCTGAGGGAGACGCTCGTGTCTATGCTGGCGCACGTAGTTCCCGGTCGAGAGATTTTTCTTTCCGGCGTGGAGAACCGAATCCGGGACAATAGATTTACTGATGCGGACACGTTGCGCGTTCTCGTCAGGGGCATTCATGCACTACGCGCAGAAGTCTTGAGTGGTCGAGTTCAGGGAGGGACATTGTGATGTCTCGCATCGGACGCCAGTTCGGACTATTCCTTCTTGCCATCTTGGCAGGCAGCGCCACGTTGCGTGCGCAGCAACACCCGCAGGAGCCAGCTGTGAATCTTGGAGACACAAGCTTCCTCGATGCTCTTGGCGCACCAGGGGTTCTTCTCGAACAAATTGGAGACGCTAGTCACAGCGGCACAAAGATCGACGGTTCGGGACAGGTTGTAGCTGGTTCCCCCGATGTGAACAGCATCAGCGGGCTAACACATGGCGTCGCCCTGACGAAACAAAAGCTCTTCGGGGCATGGTGGGGCTTCGAAGCGATCGTCGTTGCCGCGCATTTAAATGCGGGCTCCAGCGGTGTGGCGAGCGGACTCGGTGACCTGACCATCTCCCCTCTCGTCTTGCAATGGAAGGCGGTCAAGTTCGGCTCCAGCCAATTCAATCAGCGCTTTGTCCTCGACTTCGAAGTGCCGTCAGGTGAGTACCGGCAAGACACTCCAATTAGTCTTAGCGGGCATGCGTTCACGGTGCATCCGTACTACGCCTTCACGTTATTCCCGACCAGAAAGGTCGAGACTAGCTGGCGGGTGTCCTATCTGTACAACGGCAGCAACAACGATCCCCCTGTCGGAAACCAGACACGCTCCAGCCAAGCGGGCCAGGCTATTCACTTCAATGCGACGGCTGCGTACGGTCTGCCGCACGGCGTGTGGGTTGGAGCAAACGGCTACTTGCTCCGTGAGGTCACTGCGCCTCGGATCAACGGCCTGGACATTTTGTCGTCGCCCGAGCAGGTCGGAGCAATCGGTCCGGGAATCGTGTGGGATCGGGGCCAGTACCTTTTTTACGCCAACGGGTACCACGAAGTCGGCGCACTTAATCGTCCAGAGGGCAACAAGCTTGTTCTGCGCGTGCAATGGGTCCCCGGACGGCATGCTGGTATCGACGGACCGCAGTGAAAGCGGCACAGTTATGAGGAGAAACGTATGAACTTGATCTGGAAGGAAACAACCCTCCACGGCGGAATTCACGCCTTCGTTGCGGGTTCAGGGACACCGGTGATTCTCTTGTCAGGATGGCCCGAGACCGCCGAAGCTTATAGCGAAGTCTTTCCGCGGCTTGCGGACCGTCATCAAGTCTTCGCACTGGACCCGCCCGGGTTGGGTAAATCCGAGCCCGCCACAGAAGGCTATGACACAGCAAAGGTCGCAAAAATGCTATCGGCTGCGGTCAACACAGTGACATCTGAACCCATTCATTTGGTTGGTCATGATGTCGGTGGCTGGATCGCGTACGCCTGGGCCGCGCAATTTCAAGAGCAGGTAAGAAGCCTCACTCTGCTCGATACCGCGGTGCCGGGTACCGGCGCCTCGCAGAGTTTCCCATTGCCACCTGAGTTGAATGTCAAGCTATGGCAGTTTTCCTTCAACGTTCTTCCCGACCTGCCGGAGATCTTGACAACTGGACGTGAGCGCGAACTTTTCGATTGGCTCTTCGAAAACAAGTCAGAGCGACTTGAGCGGATACCACAAGCCAATCGGGACCGCTACGTTGAAGCCTATTCTCGTCCCGGTGCTATGGGCCGCGGCTTTGCCTATTATCGTGCCGTCGCCGAGAGCGCAAAGCAAAACAAAGAGTTCAGCACGAGAAAGCTTCCTATGCCTGTACTCGCTCTTGGTGGACGAAGCGCGACTGGCGACCGCCTTCGGGCCTCTATGGAATCGCTCGCACTTCAGGTCGAAGGGGGAGTGATTGAGGACTGCGGACACTACGTGATGGAGGAACAACCGGAACTTGTCGCGCGGGAACTTATCGGCTTCTTCGATCGCTTGGAGGTTCGCCCTTGAAACCCTACCTGCTCTCATTCTTACTAGGTTGCGTCGTCGGTGTCCTTTACGGACTGTGCCGCGTTAAGAGTCCTGCTCCGCCTATCGTTGCTCTGGTCGGTCTTCTCGGGATGGTGCTGGGAGAAAGCGGCTATACGTTCGTCAAACAGTGGCTTCAATAACCGAGCAAAGGAGAAATGTTATGTCGAAGGGAATCGTATCCGCGAGACATGTTGATCATGTCGGCTTCACCGTACCTGATCTCGATGCCGCTATCGAGTTCTTCGAAAGGGCGTTGGGTGCGGATCTACTCTGGAAATTAGGACCATTCCATGAAACGCCGACTGGAGTCAAAATAAATAGCATCAATCTTGCAATGCTCCGCCTCGGACCCAACATCAACGTCGAACTCATGGCCTTCGACGCTGATTCGCAGCAGCGCACGATGCCCAGCAACATCGATTACGGCGCAACACATATTGCTTTCTTTGTGGACGACATCGAGGCAGCAGCCAAATCCCTCAAGGACCAAGGAGCGGAGTTGCTTAAAGGACCCCTTGATGCGAAGGGTGACGTAAAAAAGGGCGAGCGAATCTGGTATTTCAAAACCCCTTGGGGCGCATTTATGGAGATATTGTGGCGTCCCGACCACCTTGAATACGAGAAGCAGACCGAGAATCGCCTCTATCAACCACACGACAGCTGGTCCACGCAGCAGTGACAACGCCACAGGTCGCAGGTTCGTCTGGCACTGGTAAATGACGTTGGAGCTTGTGATGACGTTCTACCGTGCGGAGCAAGTGTGACGGCGTTGCCACAGCTGACTCGCTTTCAGGCGGAGAGTAAATCGCGAGCTCTGTGTTGCTGGTGCTGAGAGCAGGGCGTGATTCCTCTGCTCGAGGTAATTTAACGTCATGGCCTGTTCGCAACCGTCGGCTGCGTGATCATTTTGCCAGTCGGGACGGAATCGTATTTCTAGCTCTCGCTAATGACAGTTGGTGGCGCTTTACGTCTTGTGATCGTTTTCCATCCACTGGCTACTGCGCACACTATCGCTTGTCGAGGAGAGGAGGTATCCGAAGACGGGCCGGAAATGGTGTAGGTTCTCACTATGTAAAACCGCCCTGAGCCTGCTGTATCCCTCCTCTCAGTTTCAACCGCGACCGTGTTCGCGGCCCACCATACACCTGTAAGGGACTTCCCATGTATGGGCGTCATCCATGGACGTAGCGACAGGGTATAGCCCAACACCACGTAGCGCGAGAGGGCCGAATCGCGTTGCACAAGAGGCTGTTTAGCTATTACGCTACAAGTCATGGTGAAGGCTAAAGAACCTAACGCCACACAAAGCCCCGGCACCCTCCGAAGGGCCAGCTCGTCGGCTACGTGCGGGTGAGCACCTTCGACCAGAACGAAAATCGCCAGCTCGAAGGCGTACAGATTGACCGGGTGTTCCTGGATAAAGCTTCGGGTAAGGATGTAAACCGTCCGCAGCTCGAACTCATATTGAGCTTCGTCCGTGAGGGCGACACCATTGTGTGCCACTCGATGGACCGGCTCGGCCGGAACCTGGACGATCTGCGCAAGATGGTTCTCGGCCTGACTGCTCGTGGCGTCCATGTCCGGATCGTCAAGGAAAGTCTGATCTTCACCGGAGAAGATTCTCCGATGGCCAACCGTTATGCCAAGAATACGACCGGAGGTCGAGCATGATTCATCCTGGTCTGGCCGCACTAAAGCATTGGGATAAGGAAGAGTACGCGGCGGGCTACCGCGCCCGGTTCTCGGAGATCCCGGACTCAGAAGCCGCGCATCATTGCTGGCGGTGTGGATGGGAAGACGCTGACACGGAGGCCATTGAGTCGGCTCGCCACAAACAGGCTTTAGCTGAGGGCATGGAAGACCATTTTGAAGACACTTGGGGCAATCTCTTCGACTCAGGGGAAGAGGCGAGAGCCAACGGTATTCCTTTCGATGAAGACCGGACGGAGCCTTGGAAAGAGGGTTGGATCGCGGTCGATATCAACCTCGGTCTGCTAGCAGAGCGTGAGCAGGGATGAAGAAGGGAACTCAACGTGCCATGCATTGCCGCTGCGGGAATCCGAAGATTCTTGCAGTGGGCCTCTGTGCCACCTGCTATACGCTCAAGCGACAGGATGAGGAGTATTTCGGTGGGCTGCGTGAGGCCGTGCTGAAGCGAGACGGCCACCGCTGCCGCGTGTGCGGCAAACCTGGAGGCCGGAAGCGAAGCCTTGCCGTTCATCACCGCATTGCCGGCAAGTCTGAGTTGGACCTGATGATTACATTATGCCTGGCGCACCATGCCATGGTGACGCGCACCTTGGTTCTGCTCGAAGACTGGCCGAAATTGCTGCGCGTCCTCTGGCGTGAGCAGCATCCGGAAGCTCATGAACAAACGGCTCTCGATTTTCATATTCTTGGTCCTGCCGCCGAACAAGCCGAACTTCTGGAGCCCGGTCGTTCATTCGTTCTGGAACGATAGATTGCGAGATATGCGTTTAGCAGGACTTATGGAAACGCCTTGTGAATGCTACAAGGGCTCGGCGATCGTTACCCGGTTTTCAAGTCCCCACTCGGCCATTGAAGCCATCACGGGACGAAGTGTCTTGCCCAGGGCTGTGAGGCAGTACTCCGTCTTCGGGGGTATGACGCCGTAGTCGTGACGCGCGATCAGACCGCACTGCTGCAGCTCGCGCAGCTCTTTGGTGAGAATACGGTCGCTCACCGGCGGGCACGCGCGCCGGATCTCGGAAAAGCGTAGCGGCTCATTGCGCATTAAGGCCCAGATGATGCGTGCTTTCCATCTGCCACCCAGAATGCGCGAGGTGAAGGCGACCGGACAGACAGTGGCGAGCTTCATGTAGATTACACTAACAAATAAATCCGTACTTGCTGAAATGTTTGCATAGGCATCTTCTGAAATTAGCCCGGAGCGGAGCAGCTCGCTTCGGATATGGAGGAAGAGTGAAAGCCATTTGTGTCAATGCCGACCGCAACCTTGAAGTGCGTGATGTTCCAACCCCGAACAATGCCCCGCCCGGTCACCTCATCGCCGACATCCGAGGGGCGGCGATCAACCACGGGGACAAATCGTTTCTGATCAATCCCGGCGCGGCAGCATCGCGGGCTCTAAATCGCGCTTACGACGTTTGGGGTTCCTCTGCGGCTGGCACAGTGCTGACAGTCGGGGAGGATTTATCTCCGGAGTTGGTTGGCCGCGGTGTCGCGATCTATCGTTCGCTGAGCAAGAGCGCGCAAACGCTCGGCCTCTGGAGCGAACAGGTTCTGGTTGAGCGCACGAGCTGCGTGGTCCTACCGGAGAGCGCCTCCCCGGTTGACTACTCCGGATCGCTGGTCAATGTAATTACTGCCTATGCCTTTCTTGATCAAATCGCGGCGGAAGGCCACAAAGGCGTGATTGTCACGGCAGGCACTTCAGCAACAGGGCTCGCGATGGCGGCTCTTACGCAGAGGCGCAGCGTACCGGCAATCTTTCTCACTCGGTCAGAGGACGCCGCTGCAAAGCTGCGCTCCCACGGCGTTGAGCATGTGCTTGTTACGAGCAATAAGGATTTCGAGAGCGAATTGGGCAAGCTCGCGGCAGAGCTTGGCACAACGGCGGTGTTTGACGGCGTTGGCGGCGAGCTCACCAGCCGCGTTGCGCCGATGCTTCCCATGTACTCAGCGATCTATTTCTACGGGTTCCTGGGGGCTGCCACACCCGTCACAATCTCCTCTCTTCTCATCATGGCGAAGAACCTTGTGCTCAAGCGTTTCAGCAACTTTGCAAGTGAGACGGTCGCCGATCCCCAGCGTCTTACTAGGGCCATCACCTACCTGGAAGGTGCGATTGATGATCCTCTCTTCCATACGCAGGTAGGCAAGGAGTTCGCGTTCGACCAAATTGATGCGGCAATGGCCTTTGAGGCGATGCCAGGCGCAAAAGCGGTCCTGGTGCCTTGAGAGTGGTAGCCTTGGCCGAAAATCACGCCAAGCCGCACAGGCGAAGTTTGGCACTTCAGGAATCGTCTGGAGCGGGACATGGCTCGCTGACTGGCGTGAGCGGCGTTTAGCAGGACCTAACATCTAAAGTACTCGGGGTCAGCTTATCGCGGGTGGCTTATGCCTCACTCGTTAGAATCGCTCCCGCGATAAATCTGAAGATGTGGTCAGCCCGATGTGCGAGCGATGGCTGGTCGTAAACCCAGGCCAGTGCGCCAACCAGGGCGAACAGGTCAGTCCCCTCAAGATCAACCCGCGCCAGTCCCGCTTTTTGGGCGCGGGCAAGGAGTCTCGCACCTGCCGCTCGCATGGTGACGCACGAGGCGTGAAGCGCAGATTCTTCGTTAGCAATGGCAGCCGCCATAGACGCCACAACACCGCGCGGGCTATGTGCCACTTCAACTACATCACGAAGCCACGAGACGAGTGCCTCTGCGGGTGAATCTGCCCTTTCCAGCGCCTCGGCTCTTGCGGTGAGTCCGTCGAAACTGTTGCGAAGCAATGCTTCAAGCAACGCTTCCCGGGTTGGAAAATGCCGGTAAAGCGTGCCAAGCCCCACGCCTGCTCTGCGAGCTACATCACGGAGCGAGGCGTTCGCTCCCTGCTCGTCAACGACGGTGCGAGCGATGGCAAGGACATGATCGTAGTTCTTTTGAGCATCGGCGCGCATTAAACCTTTTGGCAAACGGAGCACCGCTCCATGTATATTGGGAGCACTGCTCCGATTATTCTACCCTATCGGCGCTCAAGGAGAAACACATGCCAGCAAAGACTATGAAGGCTATTCGGCAGCACGAGTTCGGTGGTCCCGAAGTACTGCTCTATGAGGAAGCTCCAGTGCCGCAACTGAATGCAGGAGAGGTTCTCGTTCGCGTTCATGCTGTAGGGATCAATCCCCCAGACTGGTACCTGCGCGATGGCTACAAGATGCTTCCACCCGAATGGCAACCGCATGTAACGATGCCGGTCATTCTTGGAACGGACATCTCGGGCGTGATTGAGGCGTTAGCTGAAGATGTGACAGGCTTTGCTGTCGGAGACGAAGTGTACTCGATGGTGAAGTTTCCAAGCGGGCTCGCTGGAGAGAGCAGAGCTTATGCCGAGTACGTCAGCGTTCCCTCATCGCAGATCGCACGGAAACCTGCCGGTATCGACCATGTTCATGCAGCGGGAGCCCCGATGTCACTGCTCACCGCCTGGCAATTCCTGATTGAGCCGGGGCACAACGAACCCAATCCACTGCAGCCGGAGCAGCACAAACCCTTGCCGCTCGAAGGCAAGACGGTTCTCGTAAATGGGGCCGCCGGCGGTGTAGGTCACTTCGCGGTGCAACTGGCCAAGTGGAAAGGCGCACACGTAATTGCAGTGGCTTCCGGCAAAAACGAAACGATCCTGCGCGACCTTGGCGCGGACGAATTTATCGACTACACCAGGACACGCCCCGAAGATGTCGTTCATGATGTAGATCTCGTTCTCGATGCGGTTGGCGGTCCGGCGGCGGGCCGGTTCCTGAAGACGCTGAAACGCGGAGGGGCTCTCTTCCCAGTCTTCCCCTTGGGCTTCAACGGCGGGGAGGAAGCTGCGAAGCTCGGCGTCACTGTCTCGGCGACTCAGGTTCAATCGAGCGGCGCACAACTTGAGGAAGTGGGGCGTCTTCTCGATGCAGGTACCCTCCGCGTCGTCATCGACAGCACGTTCCCTCTTGCAGAGGCGCGGAAAGCGCACGAGCGCGCCGGGGACGGCCACATACAGGGCAAGCTCGTTCTGACAGTTGCGTAGCAGTTAAGCTTTAGCCAAGGCGGACACTTGAGATGATCGTCATGATGGGATACATCCACCTGGAACCATCCGATGTTCCGGAGTTCCTTGCCGAGCTTGAGACCATAGCCGCCGGTACGCGAGCGGAAAGGGGGTGCCTCTTCTACGCCATTGCCTTAGAAGACGCACCCTCCGGGCGCATGCTGTTGGCGCAGCGATGGCTGGACCAAGATGCCTTTACCGCTCATCTAGCAGGGCCACACGCTGCATCGTTTCAGCAAAAATGGGCGAATAAAGTGCGAGTCGATATCCAACGATATGAGATATCCAGAGATTAGTCAGATCGGTAACGGGAAGTCGCACAGGCGGAAGTTGACCGCTTCCGACGCCGCTTGAGCTGGCCCGGCTCGCTGACTGGCGTGAGCGGCGTTTAGCATTACCTATTGGTGACGGTGAAGCATCTTCAACTCGCCTCGGGGAGCTGTCCTTTGAATTGGTAAGCACCGTTGCAGTGTTTGCCAAGAAACTCTAGTAGAACTCTCACCTTCGGCGATGCCGCCAGACGAGAAGGATGCAGAGCGTATAGCTCGATCGGTTCCGGTTCCCATTCCGGTAACAGCCGCACCAGTTTGCGCTCTTGCAGATCTTCTACGACTTCGCTCTGACCCAGCATTGCAACGCCTACACCGTGCAAAGCGAGTTGATGATGCACGGAGGGATCGGGCACGGCCACTCGTGCGATCACTTGAACCTCGCGCACTTCGCGTTCACGTTGCAGGCGCCACATCCCAAAGCCGTCAGGCTCGCCAAGCGGGCTACAGTTGGACACAATACAGGGGTACTGCTGCAGATCGGCCGGTGACTCCGGTCGCCGATGTCGTTTGAGCAGCGCGGGACTTGCGTACAGGCCAAACCTGACCCCCATGAGAGGCGTGACCAGCCAGCCAGAGTCTTCCAGTGGACCAGTGCGAACGACTAGATCCAGCCCCTCGTCGCTCTGCCGCTCTTTCGTCTGCAGCAGGTCGATATGAACATTTACCTCCGGGTATAAGAGTAGGAACTCGTTCAGCAGCGGCTCAAGAACGAAGCGGGCGAATCCTATGTGTGTCCCGATATGAAGAGTGCCTTTAGGCGTGGCCATCATGGCTCCGATCGCAATCTCTCCTAGTTCGGCTTCCTCAATCGCTCTTTGGCAATGGGCGAGGTACAACTTCCCCGCTTCGGTCAGCCGCACGTTCCGGGTCGTGCGCTGGAGTAGTTGACCTTCCAGCCGCTTTTCAAGCGAAGTGACGGCGCGACTGACGGATGACTTGGGAAGCTTGAGGCGTTCGGCCGCCAACGTGAAGCTCCTCGTCTGCGCAACAAGAGCGAAGTATTGAAGCTCGTTTAGATTCGCCAATGGCACTCCATTGTTGTTCCACATACGGAACAGTGATTTGCGACCGCTACGATTGTTGCATCATTGCCCTACTGCGTCCATCAAACTCACCAGAACAAGGCACCAATCTGGGGGATTGAGAAATGAAGAAATTGGCGGGAAAGATAGCATTGATTACAGGTGGTACAAGTGGCATGGGTGCCGCGACGGCAAAGCTGTTCCAGGCGGAAGGCGCAACGGTGATCGTCACCGGAGGTAGTAAGGACGGAATGGATGCTGCACGTCAGGCGATGCCGGAGATCGAGGTTATCCAATCGAACGCCGGCGATCCAGCAGCGGCCAAAGCCCTTATCAAGCAGGTGACAGAGAAGCATGGGCGGATCGACGTGCTCTTTGTGAATGCCGGCATCGGGCGGCTGGCTGCCCTCGAACAGGTTGAGGAGTCGTTGTTCGATGAAATTTTCAACATCAATCTACGAGGGCCATACTTTCTTCTGAAGCATGCCGCGCCTGTCCTCTCCGACAACGCATCGGTCATTCTTACTTCGTCCACGGCGGCGGTCCTCGGGATGCCCGGCCAGAGCGCCTATGGGGCAAGCAAAGCGGCTCTGCGTTCACTTGGAATCAGTCTGGCTGTAGAGCTGGCTCCACGTCGCATCCGCGTGAACACCATCACGCCCGGACCGATCAATACCCTGATCGGGAGCAAGATGGGGCTTACCGCCGAACAGATGGCCGGCTTCGGACAGATGATCGCAAAGTTGCCGCTACAGCGCATGGGAGAAGCTGAGGAGATAGCCGCGGCAGCCCTCTATTTTGCTTCGGACGACTCTCGGTTTACCACCGGCACCGAATTGCGTATCGATGGCGGCATGTCGCTCGTTTAGCCAAGGAACCTGTCATGTCGACCTGCTAAGGAGCATGACAGGTGCTTCACGATGAGGAACGCTACCATTCCATGAAACTTCCCCTGTCCACACGATCCTTGGACCAGCTCTTTCGGACGGCCCGAACCCCGAACGGATGGTCCGACACTTCCATAGAGGAGGGTCTGGTGCATCAACTCTACGACCTGCTCAAATGGGGACCGACTGCCTCCAATACATGCCCGGCGCGGTTTGTCTGGGTGCGCAGCCCAGAAGGTAAGGCTCGATTGTCTTCTCTCGCAATGCCTCCGAACAGACCCAAGATTCTTGCCGCACCCCTCACCGTCATCATCGGCAACGATCTCGGGTTTTCTGATACTTTGTCGAAGCTGATCGCTCCTGAACGTGTCCCCGTAGTGTTGGAGATACTCAAAGCACACGAGGGCATGACCGAGACCATGGCGATGCGGAATGGAAGCCTGCAAGGCGCGTACTTGCTCCTTGCAGCGCGCGCCCTAGGCCTGGATTGCTGGCCGATGTCGGGCTTCGACAATGCTGGCGTTGATCGGGAGTTCTTTGCCGGTACACGCATCCAGTCAAACTTCCTTTGCAGCCTGGGCTATGCGAATCCGGAGTTAGTTCATCCGCGCGGGCCTCGGCTGACCTTTGACGAGGCAGGCCGCTTTGCCTGAAGTGCTCGCCTGCGAGCACTCTATTCATCCCTACAAGTCGCACAGGCGGAAGTTCCCTCGCAGAAGCGCCGTTTCCGAGCTGGCTGACCCCTGACTGGCGTGAGCTGCGTTTATCGTTACCGATCACCGCGGCTCGGTGTACGTTACGCGGTAGGATTCAGAAGTCGCAGCGTCTTGCAAGGAGCTTCTTCACCATAAGCTCAGCTTTGCCATTGGGAAGCATTTGCAGCGGTTTGAGGAACTGCTTGTCAAAGAGGAGCTTATAAAGCATCAGGGACGGACGCGATGAACACACGCGCAGCACAACAAAGCACGAGCTCATGGGCAGGAGTAATGAAATGAAGCAGGTCTCTCCTTGCATAAAAGCGAGAATCACAGGGTTCGCATATCTCATGATTTTCCTTGCAGCGCTCAGTGGCGCTGCAAGCGCAACTCCTATGAAGATGGCGATCGACTTGTCCTGCGATCTCGCCGTTGCTTTCCTTCTGTATAACCTGCTGAAGCCGGTAAGTAGAGGCCTCTCTCTCTTGGCGGCACTGTTCAGACTCATCTTTGTAATTTTCATGGCGACCACCTCGCTCAATTACTTCGGTCTCACAGGCTTGTTCCATCGGTCGCGATCTCCGGATGCTTTCAATGCCGGTTACGGCATCGCTCTGGTGCCTTTCGGGATAAGCTGCGTCCTGATCGGATAGCTCGTCTTTCGATCAACCTTCTTGCCCCGCATCCTTGGCGTGCTCATGGGAGTGGCTGGTGGCGCTTACCTTATCTTCTTATGGCCGGCGCTTGGAAATCGTTTATTCTTTCCGTGGATCGTAGTACCTGCTGTTGTGGGCGAAGCATCGCTGACCTTGTGGTTGCTCGTCATGGGCGTTAGGGCCGACAGATGGCAGCAGCAGGATGATTTTCAGCAGGCAGTTACCAGTCGCCGTATCTAAACGAGATCCTGGAGGCGCTTCTTCGCTACAACTGTCTTTGTAACGCGTAGGCGGTTCAGTGGCGAGAATCGCGCTCCCGGGACCGGCCTAAGGAACTTATCGCGGCCGATGGGCGTACCCTTTGACATTCCGGGGTGATGCGATGGACGCAGGCACGGCACAGCAGTACGCGCGGTGGATTGGGGCTCTATTACTCGTTTCGATCGTGGCTGGGGGATGGGGTGAGTCCTACGTGCCAGATAAGCTGCTTCTCGCTAACGACCTGGCAGGTACGGCCCACCAAATGGCTAGTTCGGTAGGACGCTTTCGGTCCAGCTTTGCAGCCTACCCGGTCGAAGTTGCCTGCGACATTACGCTCAATGTACTGCTCTATGCGCTGCTTCGCCCAGTGAGTCGCACTCTTTCGCTGCTGTCGATGTGTTTCAGGCTCATGGGCACCGCGATCTTTGCCACGGGAGAATTGCTTTACTTTGCCGCCGCGCTGCCGGCGATCGATGCCGATGTCGCCCGCGTGATCGCGCCCGAGGCTAAGGCAACGCTGACCTATCTCTGCATCACCATCTTCGGCTACTGTTTCGGCATCTTTGCGATGTTCTATGGCATTGCAGCGGCAGTGCGAGGGTGCCTGATTTGGCGTTCCGGCTATTTGCCGGGTGCGCTTGGCGCCATTGGCATCCTGGGCGGAGCCAGCTTCGTCGTGAAGAACTTTCTGATTGTCCTCGCGCCACGGTTTGACCTGCCGTATGTAATTGCGCCCATGATGCTGGCGATGCTTTCTATGGGGCTCTGGCTCCTGATCAAAGGAGTGGATCGCGGGCAATGGGACGCAAAGCAATCGGCGCGGACAGTTTCGGAAAGATGACCGACCGTGCGGCTTGATTCTATTTAGGGGTCACTACACCAAACGTCCAAAAATAGTACGCTAAGCCGTTCTTGCCCAAACCTGTTGCCAATCCAAAGGCAATCGCAACAGCTTTTTGCAGCTCGAATCGCTGGGGTTTAGCTCTATGCTCTTGGCCTTGCGTAAACGTTCCTTTGCGCAATCGGAGATGACTGCCTTCCGGTCGCCCCATTATCTCCACCTTTCCGAGAATGCGACTAGTCGGTATTGATCGCACTCTCGTGAAGCCCCGCAGACCTCGAGGAATGCAAGGCAGAACACCTCAGGAGACCTCTCTCACTCTGTCATCGACTATGCGTAATTCACCATCTGAAAGCGGTGTTGGCTCATTCCAGAGAATCGTAGCTTTTGGGCCGTTCAGGCCGATGAAGCCCAAGCTGAACAGAAGGGCCACAACTTCGCTAGGGCTTATACCGGATCTTCGAGCCGAGTAAACGCCTGCCATGATGAATAGATAGCGAGTTAAGGAGGCGAGCGTCGTACTGTAAGCTCGATCTTTTTCGATCCGCTCCCGCTCGTCAAGGCGGGACGGCGCTTTACTGGAAACGGCGGGATAGAAGTAGTTGCCAACCCTGTACGATCCGAGGACGTCATTCTGTTGTGCTGCGGGAAGATCGTCGAACTTTCCTCCAAAGCGATACTCAGCAAGATCGTCAAGGCTGCGTAGCAGTACAGATCCACCCTTCACACCTTTCAAGCGCCATATAGGTTCGTTGAAGGCCTTTACAGGACCGTTCTCACGAAAGATTCCGAAGCTACAGACGAAGCAAGTCACGAGCATTAGCACAGGCCCGACAAAGTGGCCCTGGAGCAGCTTGGATTCAGCCATCTGTGCCGAGAGGCTTAGCAAGGCGGCAAAGAACACGGCAAACGTCAGGACAACCGCACACCGCCTGCGAAGCTGTGAACGAAGATCGATGCCGATGAAGCGCAATTTGTTGGGGTCTGGATTAAGCACAGCCAATCACCTCCATTGATTCCGTTGCATGAGCTGGACGAAGCTAAGCCTGCCTATTCCTTAAGTACAACTGCTCACTTAGAGGGCGAAACGGTTCAACCGAAAAGATCGCCTCAATCGGAAGCAAGAAGAATCCGCTCATCTTGAAGGCGAGTTCGAGCGACGGAGCGTAGTCACCACGCTCCAGGAACCCGACTGTTTGCGCATTCACCCCAAGCGCCCGCGCTAAATCCTGGCGACTCACTGACCGTTCCGCGCGAAGTACGGCAATGCGGTTGTACAGCATACTACATATGCTAATACCAACCTTATCATTGTGTAAAGACAACGATCAGGCTTCCAAGTGAAATTCCGTGCTGGCTCGTGTGATGATCTTCCGATCTACGAACGCCAGCCCAAACGAGAGCGACAGCGCCAGGCCTGCCCTAAAAACTGAATACGGAGTCTCACGAGTTGGCACTGCCTCAGATCGCTAGCGTACGATTTTTTGACGTTTGGTGTAGGGAGCCCCTTCAGTAGTCTTTCGCGCAGGCATTTCTCAGATCTTCAGGAATGAACGGCGGCTCAGCTTCACCATCTCCGACAATGGAAATGGCATGACCGGTACTGTTTTGCGGCAAATCTTCGAACCCTTCTTTACAACGAAAGGTGACGTAGGAATGGCCTGGGTTTGTGGGTCAGCAAACATATCATTGAGAAGCATGGTGGTTCTATCCAAGCTCACTCAAGCGCGCATGGAGCATTCCAAGGTACGACCGCTACAGTGCTCTTACCTCTTCGCGTACATAAAAGTTCCTTTCTTGAGGTGCCCCCTTATGTGTCCACAAAGTTGTGGTGGACACATCTTTTGGAGCGAGTGTGTGGGCATGTTGATCCAAGCGTTCCGGAGCGGGAGTTCGTGGATGCGGTTGGTCGGCTATGCGTTCGGGGACGTGGTGAAGGGTAGAGCTTCAGAAAGCCACTTCAACCCGATCGCGGCCTTTTTCCTTGGCACGATAGACGGCCGCATCCGAAGCCCGCATAAGAGCATCAACTGTATTGCCGTGCTGCTGGGAACAGGCGACACCGATAGACAGGCTAACCCCTTCGAGCGTTTCACCGTAATGTTGTATCTGGATGCTGTGGACTGCCTGGCGTAACCGTTCTGCACGTTCCAACGCGACTGCAAGCTCTGCCTCGGGCAGAATTAGGACAAATTCTTCGCCACCATAGCGGCATGCAATATCTTCCGCCCGTAAATGGGACTGGAAAACTTTAGCCAACTCTCGGAGCACGGCATCTCCAGCTTCATGGCCGTGCGAATCATTGAGCCGCTTGAAATGGTCGATATCCACCATCAGGACGGCTAGAGAAGAACCTTTGCGAACTGCGCGGCGGAACTCGCGTTCCAGCGATTCCTCCATATTGCGTCGGTTGAAAAGTCCAGTCAGCGGATCACGGATAGCCTGAGTACGAAGCGTTTCTCGTAGATTCAGATTCGCTACAGCAAGAGCAAGATGTTCGGTCAATGTCTTTATCGTACGTTCTTCGGCCTCATTAAGATGCTTGATTTTCGCCGACGTCTCGTTGACGCCGCTATCCAGGTACAGGATGCCGAGAGTCTCTCCCTGTGCCATCATCGGAACGCACATTGCATACGACGGGAGATTCGGACCCATATGAGTGCAGGCCAATGTTGAATCGCTGGCGAGCGAAACATTGACTCGTCCGCGTCTGAGTCCCCAACAATCCTTAGTTGCAAAATGATTTTGCTTGATCGCAGGCTGGCCCCAGCTGGCGACTACCTCGGCATTATCGCCAGCTTCCGCCATTGCAAAAATGGCCCCGCTCATGGCAGGAAATTGCATTTTGAAATGTCGGGTAACGATTTTGTAAGCTTCTTCGGAGGAAAGACAGTGCTGGAGAAGGTCGTCGGTCTCACTCAGTAAGGACGCTTCCCGATTGACTGCGCTCAGCTCTCCCTGAAGGCGTTTGTACTCGGCGACCTGCCTGCTCAGATCGGTCCATCTGCGCCAGGCGAAGATCGCAAAACCGGCACCGATGATGACGGCTGCAGCCAAAAACTCATCGAATTGAACTTCTTTGTGTCCGGCGACCCATTCAAATGCCTGAGCAGGATCTCTAAGCACAATGGCGCATCCGATGAGGACAATCGCCGCTGTGGCGATGACATCCTTGCTTACTCGCGTCTTGGGAGCGGTGGCCGCCTCTGGATCGACTTCCGTCTGCTGCCATTTCATTGCGTCGCACCCGCAGATTCGTGCTGCTTGCTATTCTGACTCAATTTTGACCCAAGACGTTGGAGGAACGAGGAAAACAAAGCGAGGTCGATACCTGATAGCGTTGCATCGGAACCTATTTGCTAGCCGGATTAATTTCATTCGCCCCAAGCCCATCTCCTCCTCTCACCTTTTGTTGTGACCGAAGGGGCTGACATAGTTGCATTCAGGATGATTTCCGAATCCTGATGGACTTGGGCGCAGTCCGCGGAGTCACTCGTCCCATTTTGGTGTCGCTCTCAAATCCAGCGGCACCACCGCGACGCTTAATCACTCTTATATCCAATGCCAGCCGGGGAAAGTATGCATTGGATACAAACAGTACGCTAGGAACAGCGCGGAGAGTGGCGCAAGCCGTACGAAAGTTGTATTTACCAACCTCTATAAGAGGCCTTTCATGAGCGAGGATCGCCAGCTCGAAGGCGTGAAGGTGGATCGCCGTTTCGTGGATCACGTTTCAGGAAAAGACGTAAAGCGGCCCCAGCTCACGGCAATCCTTTCGTTCGTTCGGGAGGGAGACACTGTGGTGTGTAACTCGATGGATTGGCTCGGGCGCAACCTAGATGATCTTCGCAAGCTAGTGTTCGGCCTAACGGACCGCGGCATACGTGTCGAGTTCCGCAAGGAGAATCTTATCTTCACCAGCGAGGATTCGGCGATGGCGAATCTGCTGTTGAGCGTGATGGGCGCCACTGCAGAGTTCGAGAGGCAGTTGATCCGCGAGCGTCAGCGAGAGGGAATTGAGCTGACGAAGAAGCGCGGCGTTTATAAAGGCAGGCCGAGAACGCTAACTCCGGAAGCGGTCGTTTCGCTCGTCCAGAGGCTAGAGGCCGGTGCAGCCCCTGCGAAAAGGGTAGCCAATTTGAAGAAAATGACGAAGTCAGATTTGGTCAAGCTCGTTGCAGAGAAGATGGAGTTGTCGTCTTTCGCAATATTTGCACCAGAGCCCTGAAATCTATGGGACGAATGCCGATAAATACCGTCAGGGACGAATCCCTATTGAGGTACTTTTTATGGCTATCGCAGCACTTTCCCTCGCCGGGTTTTCGCGGTACACATCTGCGTCAAGTAACATCGCGGCCTCGCAGAGGACACTTCAAGCACTGCAGTCGGCTATCAACTCGGGTAATCTGAGGACAGCGCAGAATGCCTTGATCAGGTATCAGTCGCTGAACAAGAACCTTAGCGTCAAGACCGGCAGCACAACCGGGGATGCCCAGATTTCTGCCAGCCTTACACCGCTCGGTAAGGCGATAGGATCAGCCAATGTGTCGGCGTCGAAGACGGCGTTTGCAGCGTTCCAAAGCAGCATTCAATCGAATCCCTTGTCGCCGCTGGCGGCTGCCCGGGCAGGCGATTCGAGGGCCCTATCCCAGGTTCAAGGTCTGCTAAGCGCTCTAGTTAGGAATTCCTCCTCCACTGGATTGAATCTTTACGCTTAGGGGCTAAAGAGCTCTTAATTTCGGGCCGTCGCATGACGGCCTCTGACCGCGGCCAGCGTCGTTACAACTGCGCTTTGCATAAGCTTTTCCTCACGCTTTCTGCGTGGGGTGGGTTAGTTGCGTTCACCCACGACACCGCACTCTTCTCTAGACGAAGCTCCCGCGAAGTCGGTGTTCTAAGAAACCTCGAGTTTTGCTAGCCGCTGGTTGGCGGAATTTGGGAGAACGGCGGCAAAATAACTGTGCAGTGCCTTGTCGCTGGTGGCGGCATAACGTTGCAGCATGTGGCGGCCTAGGAGTGCATCCAGCACTCATCACGTCATGTTGTAGCTCGTTAGAAATGGCTCTTCCTTCCTTTTGGTGAAGATGAGCCCAAAAGACGAGAAAAGAAGCGAGGCTTTTCAGGCGCCGCTCAAGCTAAGAGCGCGCGACCCCATAAGCCTTCTGAAATCAATAGCAGCATAGGCGCTTTGAGGGACCGTTGGGGAGTATCACCAAATGTGCGGAAGAGCCTTAGAAATGACAGGGTGGCTAGCCCATTAGAAGTACCAGTATCAGCTCTTCGAGCATGATCTGACGTAGTTGGATCACAGAGAACCTCCTTCTCTGCGACACACGCTAACTCAACGCCACCAACTTCCACTCAGCCACACGCGAACGCGTCCGCCGCACAGCGGCTTCGTTCAAGTCGCAATCTCGGAAGTAATCGTCCGCGACGCTGGTCTTTTTAGATATGTGATGGAATAGAGCGGCCAGCGGTTCACCACCCTTCGGCTTGAGCCTTCCTAAAAGTCAACGTGCATCCGCACAGTTTCGACAAGGACCG
>CAXTCB010000002.1:0-81181 GCA_964242875.1 uncultured Acidobacteriaceae bacterium | reverse complement strand
ACCCTCTGATTACAAATCAGATGCTCTACCAGCTGAGCTACGCCAGCTCGCAATGGTGCCATCCGGCTGCTCTCCCACGATGGCTGCTGCACCCTGAAAGGAACAGAATGGCCCGCGCGAAGAGTGCCCCGCGAGTTTCACTCTAGCATGCAGCGCCATGAGCCGCAAAGCCACAGGCCCTTCCCTACAGACTTCGCCGAGGCATCCTGCCGGCATCTCCGGAGACGGGCGTCCGATTTCCTGTACGTTCCTTTTTCCTCATGGTAGGATGGCGCGGTTCAACAAACCATTGTGCTCCGAGGAATGCATGCTCTCTCTCCGTTGGGTTGCCCCCTGCCTTCTGGCTCTTACGTCGACGATCTGCATGGCCCAGCAGGCACTTACGAACGACGCGATCATCAAGATGTCGAAGGCCGGGCTCTCTGACGACCTGATTCTGCAGACGATCAACTCGCAGCCGGTAAATTTCTCCACCAGCGCGACCGATCTCGTGTCGTTGAAGCAGGCTGGGCTCTCAGACCGCGTGATCGGCGCCATGCTCAGTCCTCATGTGACGACTGCCAGTGTAGCGAAGGCCGACACCGCCGGCGCCACCGACGGAGTGGATGAGATTGGCGTGTACTACAAGGATCGCTCGGGTAAATGGGTGCAGATGGCGCCCGAGATCATCAACTTCAAGTCTGGCGGATTTCTGAAGAGTGTGGCGACCAACGGGATCGTAAAGCAGGATCAAAACGGGCATCTCGATGGCGAGACCGCCAAGCTGCAGGTGACCAAGCCGGTTGAGTTTCTGATCTTCACTCCCGAAGGAACGGCTCCTAACGAGTACCAGTTGCTGAAGCTTCGGGTGAGCAAGAATACGCGGGAGTTTCGATCGAGCACGGGTGGGGTGTTTCATACGTCGACAGGAGCCACCCGCGACTCGGTCGACATCGCGCCGACCAAGGTTGCACCGCGGCGCTACACCTTTACTCTTGATGCTTCAACGACACCAGGAGAGTACGGTGTGCTTCCGCCGGGCGCCGTCTCCACTTCGAATGCCGCCAGCGGCGGAAAGCTTTATACCTTCCACGTGATCGAATGACGCTGTGATTTCTGGTGCCGCTCGGCGATAGGCGATACTGAAGCCGCATGTCACGCCTCACGCGCACTCTCCTTCTGGGCATGGCGGCCGTTCTTGCCGCGGCTCTGCTGTCTCTTCTGTGGACGAGCCATCGACCTCCGCGAATCGCCCGGCTGCTGCCGGAGGCGGACGCGATCCTCTACGCCAACCTTAAGCCGGCACGCCTGGCTACGCACTTCGATCGGTCTGCCCCCGCACGAAGCCCGGAGTTCCAGGCATTTGTCGATGCGACCGGGATTGTGCCGGAACGGGATCTGGACGAGGTCTCCTTTGCTCTGACGCGTCGACCTCAGCCCGATGGCCCGAATGGTCCTGTAGCGTACACGGAGATCTTCAAAGGCCGCTTTGACCCGGATCGTCTGTCGCCCTACCTGGCCCGGCAGGCCAGATCGCAGGAGCGGTATGCCGGACACGACCTCTACAACATTCCATCGGGTGCCTCTGACGCGGGTGAGCCGCGGATGCTGCGCGTCACCATTCTCGGTGCGGGGCTGATTGCTGCGTCCAACGCCCCGACAGCGGAGCAGATGCACGTCATCATCGATCGCGAGCGCGCCGGCATGTTGGATGGAACAGCGCCGTCTTTGCTTGCGGAGCGCTTTCCGGAGGTTCCGGCGCTTTCGACTGCCTGGGGTATCGGCAGTCTCGGTCTGCCGTTTGCCGAGTCCGGCCATGTCGCTCTGCTTGGCCTTTCGTTGCCGCTGCCCGCAGACCAACCCATGATCGCCAGCCTTCGCTATCTCGGAGTCCTTCGGCTTCGCCTGATCGCGCTCGCTCCAACTCCCGAGTCCGCCATGCAGCAGACTGGTGCGCTCACCGGGTTGCTGGGTCTGGTGCGCACGCTGACTGCGAAGGCAGGCACAAGCAATCCGGAGATTGCGGCGGCGCTTCAATCCGTTGCCGTCGCGCAGACTGGCTCCAGAACTGTGATCACGGCAGAGATCCCGGTCGACCTCTTACGGCAGATCACCCATCCGTAAAGGTTCGGCACGGATGAGCGAGTGCGCTCCAGCGCGCGCGCTGAAGCTCAGTAACATCGGCTCGAAGTCGCGAGCGGTCTTTTGCGTCGAACCATCAAAGGCTGAATACCTTGACCTGAAAAGCATCATAATAAAGCTGTTGACCACAACAAGCTCTGTGCGGCTGATCTCGTCAGTGGAATGGCGCACATCACGAACAACCTGTGTGAGATTTGCAGGTTATGAGAAGACAGAACAAAGACGAGGAAGGATTGTAGATGATTACGAAAACGCGATTGGGATCGAAGACGTTGACCGGCCTGCTCGGCCTCGCCGCCGTAGCGGCCAGTCCCCTGCTCCTGCCCACCACGGCTCGGGCGCAGACCAGCACCATCACCGGAGAAGCGGCCTTCACGGACTACTCCCAGGAGCATCCAGGAGTTCGTCGCAAGATTACCGTTGCCGACCTCCCGCAGCCCAAGGAAGATCAGTCCGTTGATAACGGCGCGGACCTCGTGCCCCAACCCGACGGTGCATGGCCAAAGGCGCCGGCAGGATTCAAGGTAGAGCGCTATGCGCAGGGGTTTACGGAGCCGCGATTGATTCGCACTGCACCGAACGGCGATCTTTTCCTGGCCGACAGCAAGGCTGGAAAGGTGATGGTGCTTCGCGGAGTCGGACCAGACGGCAAGGCGCAAACGACTGAGACGTTTGCAGAAGGCCTCGACCACCCCTTCGGCATCAACTTCTATCCGGCGGACAAGCCCAAATGGATCTACGTTGCGAATACGACATCGGTCGTTCGCTTTGCCTACAAGGCCGGTGACCTCAAGGCCTCCGGCGCGGCGCAGACCATCGTGCCGACGCTGCCAGGCTACGCCCAGCTGCGCGGTGGCGGTCACTGGACACGGGATGTCGTTTTCTCGCAGGACGGCAAGAAGATGCTCGTCTCGGTTGGTTCAGGATCGAACGTGGACGACACGGACAACAATCCCAAGGAGTTCCATCGCGCTGATGTTCTCGAGTATTCGCCGGATGGGAAGTTCCAGAAGATCTACGCGAGCGGTATTCGTAACTGCGTCGGAGAGACGATCAACCCGATCACCGGCCAGCTTTGGTGCTCGACCAACGAACGCGACCGGCTGGGCGACAACCTGGTGCCGGACTACATTACCTCGGTCAAGGAGGATGGCTTCTATGGCTGGCCCTGGTACTACATGGGGTCGAACCAGGATCCACGGCATGCAGGAAAGCATCCAGAGCTGGTCGGAAAGGTGATTGTCCCGGACGTCCTTCTGCAACCGCACTTTGCGTCGCTGGAGATGCAGTTCTACGAGGGATCGCAGTTCCCGGCGGAGTTCAAGGGTGACGCCTTCGCTGCGGAGCATGGATCGTGGAACAAGGCAAAGCGAGCCGGTTATGAAGTGATCCGCGTGCCTATGCAGAACGGCAAAGCAACGGGGGAGTATGAGGACTTCCTGACTGGCTTCGTCACCGACGACGGCAAGGTCTGGGGACGGCCGGTGGGTGTTGCGGTCGCAAAAGATGGTTCGCTCTTCGTGACCGATGATGGAACAAGGACCGTCTGGCACGTGACGTACGCAGGTGGAAGCGGGAAGACGGTCGCAAGCCGCTAGTCTCGATCCATATCGCTGACGAAGGGCAGCCAGCAATGGCTGCCCTTTGCCGTGGGGGAGTGTTTAGAGATGGAGGAGGCGCTCAGCGACACCGTGGGTGAATCCGGTCATCTCCACTTCATTGATCTCGCTTGCAAGGCCGTCAAGGAAGCTGCGACCCCGTGTGTTCGGACTGAAGGGATAATCGACTGAAAACATCAGGCGATCGAGACCGACCACTTCGCGGGCGCAACGGAACGGCTCTGGTGTGAAGTAACCGCTCGTGGTGATCGACACATTTCGTTTCAAGTACTCTGCCACCGTATGCGGGAGCTTTGCTGCGGGGGAAAGAATGCCGCTTGATCGAGCCAGGGCATACGGAAGGCCCTCGCCCATATGACCCACGATGAGCTGCAGCTTTGGAAATCGCTCGAACAGGCCTGTCACGATAAGACGAAGCAGATGCAGGCCCGTCTCCGCGTGCCATCCCCAACCGGCGATGGAGAGTAGCCGGCCAAGCTCGCCCGGCAAGCCATCGTAGTACGCCTTGCGCACGGACTCCGGTGGGGGTGCCGGATGCAAGTAGATGGGGACATTTAGACTGGCGGCCGCCTCAAAGACCGGCGTGAACCTTGGATCATCGAGGAACAGACCGCCGGTGGTTCCGTCGAGCATCGCACCTTTAAAGGCGAGCGAGGTCACGCAGCGAGCCAACTCTTCGGCGGCGCGCTCTGGCTGCTTGAGTCCCAGGCACGCGAATCCAGCGAGGCGGGCCGGGTTCGCGCGCACCGCGGCTGCAAGCTGGTCATTGGTGTCGTGCGCGAGTGACGTGGCGGTGTCCCCAGGGAGCGCGTCGAAGCCGATTGCTGCCAGCGACAGGATCTGCAGATCAATCCCAGCTTCGTCCATCGCTTGCAATCTGCCAGCCCCGAGATCGAGCAGTTGCGCCTGCAACTGCTCCGGTTGCGCCGTGTCGCCGAGGTAGGGTCCCGTGGCTTTCAGAAAGTCGTGCGTCACGAAGTGCTCTTCCAGCGTGATGGTTCTCATACGAGGCTTGGACGCGGTTCCATCCTTCAGCGCAGAAAAAGAGCAGGAGGCGGGCTCCTGCTCTTTCAAACTCAGACTTCGGGTGCCGCTACAGTCCCTTGTCGGCACTTCCAGCGAGTCCGGCAACGGTCAAGCGGAGATACTTATGCGGGTTCACCGAGAGATCGTGAATCTTCACCTCGTAATGCACGTGATTGCCGGTCGCTCCACTCACACGGCCACTGTGGCCGACATACCCGATGATCTGTCCGGTGAAGACGGTTTGGCCGGCGAGAACGTTAAAGCCTGACATGTGACCGTAGAGCGTCTTGACACCGTGTCCGTGATCGATCACGACCTCACGGCCGTAGCCATTCGACATACCTGCCGTGACGACCACGCCGTTTGCCGTCGCGCGAATGGGAGTTCCCATCGGTGCGGCGATGTCGATTCCCTTATGAAATTCACCCTCGCCCGTGCCGAGTACCGGATCAACCCGCTGCCCGAAACCTGAGGTGATGGGTCCCATGACCGGCCAGAGACTCGGCGCAGCAGACGCGTCGAAGACGGTATCCACGCCGGGAATACGGTTCAGGCTCGTTCCGAGACCGTAGCCGGTCGATGCCGGTGTGGCGAGATAGCGGGTCGCCGTTCCGTTGAACGCGCTGTTCCTGAGGGCGTAGAAGGTATCGAGTGACTTGTAGAATCCGGCGTCCGACCCGGTGTTTGCCTCGGTCGCGAGCGAGGCCTTTGCGACGGCGTCGATGGAGTTCTTCTTATCGTGGCTTGTGAGCCCTGTGAGGCGTCCAGCGGGTCCGGACAGCTTGCTCGCGGTCATGCCGTAGAGGGCGGAGACTTCGGTTGCCAGGGTGCCGAGACTTGCGACCTGCACGTCGCGCTCATGGGCGGAGTGCTCCAGGTGCGCGTAGTCGCGCTGAAGGTTGTTGTGGTCCTCGCGGAGCTGATTGAAGCGGGCAGTCTTGATCAGCATCCGGGAGTAGGATCCGGCGAGACCGGTGACCGTAAAGACGCCGATAACGGCTGCTGCGGCAACAACATACGCATAGTGCAGAGGGATTGGAACTTTGGTGAGGCTGCCGTCAGACTCACGGCTCACGAACATGATGTAGTACCGCTTGTTGCGACTCAAAGATTGCTCGTGATGCCCAGGTTTGTCCGCTCTGGCGGCGGCTCTAAGGAAGGCTGCAATTCGCTGAATCTAAATGCGATTCGCAAACGCGCAATCCTTGGGGGCGATGCTTAGGTGAGTTTAATGCAGGGGGAAAGCGATTGCAATGTTTTGGCGCAGGATTTGCACCTCCTGATCGAGGATTGGCGGCTGTCGTATGCTCAAGACGATGGATCGCTATGGAGAGCTGAGCTTTATCAACGACTTACGCGCTCGCTTTCCCGCCAGAAGCGGGCGTGGCGTGGTGGTGGGGATGGGGGATGACTGTGCTTTGCTGCGGGTGCGGGCGGGGTGGCAGGTAGCGGTGACGACGGACCTGTTTGCGGAGGGGCGGCACTTCCGGCGAGACACGCATGTTGCACAATCGGCAGGACATCGCTGCCTGGCGCGAGGGTTGAGCGATCTGGCGGCGATGGGTGGAGCCCAGCCGCTGGGAGCGTTTCTTTCGCTCGCTTTGCCGCGGAAGATACTCAAAACGGCTGCGGGTCGGCGGTGGTTAGACGGGTTTTTGCAGGGGTTCGAGGCACTTTCGCGGAGGTTCGACGCGCCCCTTATTGGGGGTGACACGGGTGAGGCTCCGGGCGACGCGTTTGTTGCGGACGTGGTGCTGACCGGGCAGGTCGATCCGGACCGGGTGCTGCTGCGGTCGGGGGCGAAGGCGGGGGACGGGATCTGGGTGACGGGGTCCTTGGGCGGAGCGGCGGCGGAGCTGGAGGCGATGCTGGCGCGGGCAGCGAGTGGAAGGCGGCCGAGCCGGGTGCCTGGGCCGCAGAGCTACCCTGAGCCGCGGCTGGCAGTGGGGGCGGCGCTGGCACGGCGGAAGAGCGGAACGGCGCGGGCGGTGACGGCGTGCCTGGATGTGAGCGATGGGCTGTCGAGCGATCTGGCGCACCTGTGTGAGGAGTCCGGGGTCGCGGCGCGGATCGAGAGCGCTTCCCTGCCGCTGCATCCGCTGGCGGAGAGGCTGGGCCACGAGAAGGCCGTGGCGCTGGCGCTCCATGGCGGTGAGGACTACGAGCTGCTGTTCACGGCGCGAGCGGACGCCCGGCTGCCAAGGCTGCTGGCGGGGGTGCCGTTGACGCGGATCGGAACGGTGCTCAAGCGAGGCAGCAAGCGGCCGATGATGACGCTGGTCGAGGAAGACGGACGAGAGCAGGCGATGGAGCGTGGAGGATGGGAGCACCTGGCGTGAGCGGCGCGTCTGCACCCATGGATGGCCGATGAGCGGGAGCGCGCGATGAAGAGCCGGAAGCGATGCCTGCTGGTGGCCCTGTGGCTGACGCTGCCGATCGTGATGTCGCTCGAGCTGCGGTCGGCGTTTACCTCGGAGGTGGTGCTGAGCCGGTACGGGCTGTTGCTGGCGGCACTGAACCTGCCGGGATTTCTGCTGGTGTACCTGATGGCGTACCAGATGGATGTGCCGGTGTTGTCACTCATCGCGGCGGGGGATGTGGTGTTCTGGGTGCCGCTGCTCTATGCGGTGTTGCGGTGGAGCGAGTGGGTAAGGGCGCGGCGGCGGAGATCGGTATATGCCGCAAACGGTAAGGAGCCGGGTGGATGAGGCGGTTGCCTGTCGCATGACAGGGCTAGGGGTTGAAAATGTCGACTTCTCCGCTGCGTCTCCGCTCCACTTCAGCGAGCAAAGTACGCTCGCATGGTGGCCCGACCCACGCTTCGACTTCGGTCAAGATGACGGCTTTTGAGGGTGGGTTCAGGATAGTGGTAGAGAAGCAGATCCCTACGGGATGACAACGAAAGGGTCGATAGGCCTTTAGAGGAAGGTTTGGCGAATGCGCGAGGCGACGAGGATTCTTCGGGCGATGGTGACGCCGGCGGTGGCGGGGATGCCGATGCACGAGGGGCCGGTGTTTGCAGCGCCGTTCCATGTGCCGGGAGCAGTGAGCGACGCGGCGTATACGTATGCCGGGTATGAGCAGCCGAACTGGACGACGCTCGAGCGGGTGCTGGGCGTGATCGAGAGGGGTGATGGGCTGCCTGATGAAGCCCAGGTGAAGGCGCTTTGCTTTGCCTCAGGGGCGGCGGCGACGATGGCGGTCCTGGGGACGGTGCTGCGGCCTGGGGATGCGGTGGTGTTGCCCGCAGGCGCCTACTTCAACTCGCGGAAGCTGGTCGAGGGTTACTTTGCAGCGATCGGGGTGGAGGTTCGATCGGCGCCGGTGACCGGTGAGGCGCAGGGTGAGTTGCTGGACGGGGCGCGACTGCTGTGGATCGAGACGCCGAGTAATCCGGGGATGGAGGTGTGCGATATTGCCGCGCTGTGCGAGCGGGCGCACCGGGCGGGCGCGCTGGTGGCATGTGACAACTCCATGGCGACGCCGATGGGGCAGAACGTGCTGGCCCTGGGAGCGGATTTCTCCGTGGTCTCGGACACCAAGCTGATGACGGGACACAGCGATGTGCTGATGGGGCACGTGGCGGTAACGGACGAGGGCTGGTACGGGAGGCTGCTGGAGTGGCGGCACCTGACGGGCGGCGGGCCCGGGCCGATGGAGGCGTGGCTGGCGACGCGGTCACTGGCAACGCTGGCGCTGAGGCTGGAGCGGAGCGCGGCGAATGCGCTGCGCGTGGCGGAGTGGCTGGAGGGACGGCCGGAGGTCTCGCTGGTGCGGTACCCGGGTCTGCGATCGCATGAGTCGTATGAGATTGCGGCGCGGCAGATGCGGAGCTTCGGCCCGGTGGTGAGCTTTGCCCTGCGCGGCGGCGAGGCAGCGGCTGAGAGATTCCTGGCCGAGACTGATCTGGTTACAAATGCGACGAGCTTTGGCGGGATCGCGACGACGGCGGAGCGGCGGGCGCGGTGGGGGCACGACGCGATCGATGCGGGATTTGTGCGGATGAGCGTGGGATGTGAGGCGGTGGAGGATCTGCTGGAGGAGTTTGGGCGGGTGCTGGCGTAGGAGTAGCTCAAGGACGTGTACGTCGCTGCGCTCCATGGTCAAGAACCAGATGCGGGGTTCTTCGCTTCGCTTCGCTCAGAATGACAACCTAGAAGTGCAGCAGGCATGCAAACGTGGCGGGAGGATGGACGGATGGCGAGCGTGGTGCAGGGCGGGTTTGGGAGGACGTGGGAGGTGGAGGTTCTGCGGACGCAGCCGCTGATTGCGCCGGCGCGGCGGTATACGTACCCGCGCGAGGTGGTGGGCGAGGAGGAGGCCATGGCGCGGGGGGCGTTGGAGCTGATGGTCAAGCCGCAGGTCGGTGGGGCGGGCGGGACCAGCGGATCTTTCCTCGCGACGTGTTCGCTGGGGTTCAAGGATCCGTCGATGCCGACGGGGGTTTGGGCGTGTCCGCGGGCAGACGAGATGTGCGCGGTGGCGGGAGGGTATGCGTACGTGGTGGATACGACGGCGCCGGAGCGGGTGACGCAGATCCCCTTGCGGCCGGTGACGGCGGTGCGGGTGCTGGAGGCGGAGGGGCTGCTGGTGTTTGCCGGGTTTATGAGCCTGGTGGCATGGGGCGCCGAGGGGCTGCGATGGGAGACGGGCCGGCTGAGCTGGGAGGGGGTGACGCTGGGAGCGGTGGTGGACGGCAAGCTGACCGGGACGGGGTGGGAGATGGTGAGTGATAAGGAGCTGCCGTTCGCGGTGGATCTGCGGACGGGAAAGCACGAGGGCGGCGGATATCTGCGGTGAGTGGCGACTTCTGAGGGCGTGGAGGAGCGCGATGCTTTCGCGGGAGAGAAGCAGATCCCTACGGGATGACGACGAAAGGCAGGGAGTAGGGAGTGAGGGAGTGAGGGAGTGAGGGAGTGAGGGAGTGAGGAAATGGGGGTGGGGGTGGGAGTGCGATGGCAACGAGCAGGGGTAACGGCGCGACATTTCAGGGTTGTGGAAGGGCTTTGTGTCGGGTCGACAGCGATCCTCGACGCGGGGCGGCCCTTAGGGATCGTGGGACATCTGAGGGATGTCGGTCTGGGACTGACCTGAAGGATCTCTCATGATCAAAGCGATTGGGTATGCCACGAATCATTCATTTACCAGTTTGAAGCCGCTTGCGTTTGAGCGCGAGGACGCGCGGGCAAACGAGGTGGTGATTGAGGTGATGTTCTGCGGCGTGTGTCACTCGGACGTGCACCAGGCGAAGAATGAATGGGGCAATACGGTGTACCCGTGCATGCCGGGGCACGAGATTGTGGGGCGGGTGACTTCCGTTGGGAATGCCGTAACGCGGCACGCCGTGGGTGACCTGGTGGGCGTGGGCTGCATGATCGACAGCTGCCGGCAATGCGCGCCATGCAAGGAAGGCGACGAGAACTACTGCGAGGGGCCCAATAGCTGGCTGGCGACGTATAACGGGCCGATGGTGCCGGCGAAGAAGTCGCCGGATGCGACGAACCACTACGGCCGCGACAACACGATGGGCGGCTACTCCAATGTGGTGGTGGTGCCGGAGGACTTCGTGCTGAAGATTCCGGCGAACCTGCGGCCGGAGGCGGCGGCGCCGATTCTGTGTGCGGGCGTGACGACGTTCTCGCCGATGAAGCACTGGGGCGTGAAGAAGGGCGACAAGGTCGGGATCGTCGGCTTTGGCGGACTGGGGGATATTGCGGCGAAGATGGCGATCGCGATGGGCGCGAGCGTGGTGCTGTTTACGACGACAAAGGAGAAGGTGGAGGAGGCGCACAAGCTGGGCGCGACGGCGGTGCTCGAAGATGAGCTGAAGAAGGAGCGGGACCCGAAGAACCCGCTGACGTCGAGCTTTGATTTCATCCTGAGCACAGTGCCGGAGAAGCATGATCTGAACCCGTATCTGCCGCTGCTGAAGCGGAATGCAGCGATGGTGATCGTGGGCGATCTAGGGCCGCTCGAGCCGGTCAACAACATGCAGATGGCGGGGCATCGCAACTCAGTGGGTGGATCGCTGATTGGCAGCATCCAGGAGACGCAGGAGGTGCTGGATTTTTGCGCGGAGCACAACCTCGCGCCGGACATTCAGGTGATTGCGATCGACACGATTAACGACGCGTACAAGCAGGTGGAAGAAGGGGATGTTCGCTTTCGGTACGTGATCGACATGAGCACGTTGAAGGAAGAGCAGAGCTGATTGCGGGGTGTGGATCGCCGGCCGCGACGGGTGGCGGGCGATCCTGCTAGGCTTTCGGGATGGAAATTCCAGTGAAGCTTGAGAAGGCGTTGGCGATTTTGCGGGAGACGGGGCACACGGTGGGTGAGCCCACGGTGAGTGTGGCCGGCGGGATCATTGTGCAGGTGGATGACAAGACAATCAATGAGGGTGAGATCTTCAAGCTGGCAGGGCTGCCGACGTAGGTGCGATTGCGGATTGGGTTGCGGATGGCACGAAGGTGGGAGTTCCTGTGCTGCTAGCGTGTGTCGCGCGACGGGGAGCACGGCGTTAGTCTTCGCGCATGAGCCCTTCCCTTCGCCAGCAGATTTACTTCAATATCCGTGAGATCGAGCTCAAACTTGATCGTCTGTCGTTTCAACAGAAGCCTGATCCGGACGTGATTGCGACGGAGCAGCGGGAGTTGCAGATTCTGAAACAGAAGCTGAGTGCCATGCCGCAGGAGGATGCCTCGGGCATTTACGCCTGACTGGATGACCGGCCTGGTACGCCGCCCGTGCTCCTGATACCGCCCTGGGGTAAGGATCGCGGGCGGTGTTGCGTTTGGGGGATCTGGAGCCGGGCAATCTCGGCTGGGGAACGGTGAGGACGATGCTGGAGCGGCTGCGCGGCGGGTTGCGGGGGATCGAGGAGTGGTGGTTTGACCGGTCGCGCGGGGTGCGGACTGCGGGCAATGCGTCGTTTCGGCAGGCGGGGGATGCGGTCGGAACGGGTGTGGGGGACGGCGAGATCTACGTACCGGCGCGGGCGGCGAACGGGCGGGCGGCGCTTGCGGAGGCGCCGGTGGCGGACCGGTCGGCGTATACGTTTGTGGACCTGGGGTCGGGCAAGGGGCGGATGCTGTTTGTCGCGGCGGAGATGGGGTTCGGGCGATGCGTGGGGGTGGAGTTTTCGCGATCGCTCCAGGCGCAGGCGGTGGAGAACATCAGCCGGTTTCGACAGGGGCGCGGGACGCAGATTGAGAGCGTACTGGCGGATGCGGCGGAGTTTGCGTTTCCGGCGGGGAATCTGGTGATGTATCTGTTTAACCCGTTCGGGGCGGAGACGATGGGCCGGGTGATGGGGAATCTGGCGCGAAGCCTCGCGGAGGACCCGCGACATGTGGTGGTGGTGCTGCTGTGGCCGGAGCACGGGGCGGTGGTGGCGGCAGTGCCGGGGATGCGGCTGGTGAAGGCAACACGGCGGCACGAAATCTATGAAGCAGGCTTTGAGTCTGGGGGCGGAGCTTGAGGGTGGGCGGGGCGGACGACGCGGCAAGCGGGGTGCGGCATCGAAGGCTTCTATGGCAAACGCGCTGGTGTTCAATCCGGGAAGCAATTCGCTGAAGTTTGAGGTGGTGGAGATGGCGGCGGGGCAGCGGTTTGCCTCGGACGCGACCAAGCGGGTGAGTGCGGCGATCGAGGACTTTGGCCCGCAGGCGACGATGACGGTGTTTCGCGGGCGGGAGATCGAGAAGAAGGAACAGGTCGAGGTGCCGGATATGGGAGCGGCGGCACGGTTTGCGGCAGGCTGGCTGCGCGACCAGAGGGTGCTGGACGGGCTCGCGTTTGCCGCGGTGCGGGTGGTGCATGGCGGGTCGAAGTACGACCGGGCGACGCGGGCCACGGCGGAGGTGCGGCGGGAAATTGCGGCGCTCGAGGAGTTGGCGCCGCTGCATAACAGGAGTGCGGTGGAGATCCTGAACGAGCTCGATGCGGAACTAAAGGATGTGCCGCTGATGGTGACGTTCGACACGGCGTTTCACCGGACGTTGCCGGAGGTGGCGTGGCGCTACGCGATCGAGGCGGGCACGGCGGACCGGTGGGGGGTGCGGAAGTTTGGGTTCCATGGGCTGTCGCACCGGTACATGCTGGAGCAGTATGCAAAGACGATGGGCAAGCCGGTGGAGGCGTGCTCGCTGGTGACGCTGCATCTGGAGAGCGGGTCTTCGGGTGCGGCGATTTTGCACGGCAAGTCAGTGGATACGACGATGGGGCTGACGCCGCTCGAAGGGCTGATGATGGGAACGCGGTCCGGCAGCGTAGACCCGGCGATTGTGCCGTACCTGATGCAGAAGGAAGACGCGAGCGTTGCGGAGATCATGACCCTGCTTGAAAAGAAGTCGGGCCTGCTGGGGATCGCTGGAGGATCGCTCGATACGCGGGTGCTGGTGAGGCGGGAGGACCGGGCGGCGAAGCTGGCGCTTGCGATGTTCGGCTACCGGGTGCGGCTGGCGGTGGGCGCGTACCTGGCGGTCCTGGGGGATGCGGCGGACGCGGTGATCTTTGGCGGCGGCATCGGGGAGAACTCGCCGTGGCTGCGGACGGCGGTAGCGGAGGGACTGCGCGGGTTCGGGCTCGACTTCGATGCGGAGCTGAATGAACGGTCGGTGGAGGGGCAGGTGCGGCTGTCGCGGGAGGGCTCACGGCTGGGGGCGTGGTCGATGCCGGTGGAGGAAGGGCTGCAGATGGCGTTTGAGTGCCGGCTGGCGATGGAGGCGGAGTAATGGTTGTTTCTCTGAACGTCGCTTCGCTCCGTGGTTGAGAGCGAAATGCGGCGATCCCTCCGCTTCGCTCAGGATGACAAGCCAGAACATGGGTTGGCAATCGGCGTTAACAGTGGGTGTGGATGTTCCCGGTAGAGAGGCAGGTTCCTCCACGTCGCTATGCTCCGGTCGGAAGGACAACCAAGGCAGCGATACGAGACCGGCGGCCTCAAAAGAAAGATCTCCACTTCCTGCGTTTCGGTCGAGATGACGGGAGTGGGCTAGAGGCGTTTGCGGATGGCGCGTCGGGTCGCTTCGGTGGCGATGCCGTAGAGGACGTGGGTGAAGAATTCGCTGGCGTGTTCGCGCAGAGGCTGCTGCCAGGGTGGGACATCGAGCCCGGCGAGGGGGACGAAGGACTCATGGGTGAAGAACTGAAAGACGAAGCCGAAGGCCGCGCCGTAGCCCGCCGTGACGATGGGAGCGACCTCGGCCGCGGCGCCGTAGATGGCGCCGACACCCGTGCCAAAGATGAAGTGGATCACCTGCATGGAGGTGTTCTGCTGGGTCTTTGAGAGGGGGTGACCGGCGATCCGTTCGGCGAGGATGACGGGCGGGGGGACCTGGCCGAGGGTGCGCGGCGGATAGATGAGCTCGCCGACGATCTTGGCACCGGAGCCGACGATGCCGCCGAGGGCGCCGGCGAGCAGGCCTTTGGCGAGGTTGCGAGAGGTGGCGGAGGTGGTAAGGGGCATGGTGACGATGTCTCCTGCTGGATGGACGCGGGGTGCGTTTGATGTGATGCGGCGATCGAGGCGGCACCGGCGACGCGTGGCGGGATTGTGCAGCTAGAGCGGTTTCTCTGGTGAGTCGAGTGCCGGAGCGGCGAAGGCGGGCTCGGGAAGGCTGTAGAAGCTGAGGGTGGCGTCGCCCTGCCTGAGGGTTCGAGTCTGCGTCAGGCGGCCGATGGTGGCGGGAAGGGGGCTGCGGGTGGCGTGCTCGGCGACGATGCGGGCGGTGGGCGCGAGGATAGCGGCGGCGCGGGTGCTGCCGAGCAGATGGAGCGTGTTGGTGTACTCTTCGGCGGCTTCGTAGGGAGGATCGAGATAGATGAGGTCGAGGGGATAGACGGGCGGGGTTTCGAGCACGCGATTGAGGAAGGCGGCAGCCGAGCGCTCGTGGACGGTGATGCCGGTGGCGATCCTGAGGGCTGCGAGGTTGGCACGGAGGATGGCGATGGCGGCGGGCTCGCGCTCGACGAGGTGGACGTGAGCGGCGCCGCGGCTGTGCGCCTCAATGCCGACGGCGCCGGTGCCGGCGTAGAGATCGACGAAGCGGGAGCCTGCAAGGGCGGGGCCGAGGACGTTGAAGAGAGTCTCACGTAGGCGATCGGAGGTGGGCCGGGTGGCGGAGCCTTTGGGGGCGAGGAGAAGCCGGGAGCGGAGGGTGCCGGCGATGACGCGCATAGGGGGATGGTAGCGGATCAGGGGACACGGCTGAGAGCTCAGGGCACAGCGCTTGGGGCTTGGGGCTTGGGCTTTGGGGGTGGTGGCGGGTTGGTGCGCGGAGAAGCGGGTCCCTCCACTTCGGTCGGGATGACAGGTCTGGTGCGGAGAGGGGGAGACGAACGCTTCGCTTCGCTCCTCCCAGGCGCTTCGCTCCCTTGAGTGCTTCGCTCCCCTTCGTGCTTCGCTCCCTTGAATGCTTCGCTCCCCTTCGTGCTTCGCTCCCCTTAGCGCATCGTCCGCCTGCGCTTCGCTCCCCTGAGCGCATCGTCCCCTGGCGGTTGGTTTCCCTGGCGCTCGTTCCGTTAGCGCTTCGCCCCCTTACGCTTCGCCCCCTACTAGCACTTCGCTCCCTACGCTTCGCCCCCTAGTCAGAGCGAAAGGGCGTTGGTTCCCTGCTGCGCTCGGAAGGACGGCCAACGATGACTGGCGCATACAATTGTAGGAATGCAGGCATGGAGCTTTAGCCTTGGACGATGGATGGGCGTGGAGGTCCGGCTGCATGCGTATTTTCTGCTGCTGCTGGCGCTGACGATGGGGGCAGCCCCGGCGGCGGGGGCGGATGGGACGCGCGGCTTCGGTCTTTGGTTAATGCTGCTGCTGGCGGTTCTGGTGCGTGAGGCGGCGCGAGCGGTGGCCGCGGCATGGCTGGGTCTGGAGCTGAACGCGGTGCTGCTGCTGCCGACGGGCGGCATGTTGACGTTCGCCAACGGCGCGGAGCTGACGCCCGAGATGGAGCGTCGGATGGGGGTGGTGGGACCTGTGGCAAACCTGGCAGCCGGGCTGGTGCTGGCGGGGCTGATGCTGGCGGTGGCTCCGGGGATCTCCTTGATGGAACAGCCGTGGATCAGCGTGGGCCATCTGCTGCGCGCGCTGGTGTGGGGCAATGTGCTGCTGGCGGTGTTGCACCTGTTGCCGGCGGTGCCGCTCGATGCCGGGCGCGTGGTGCGGGCGACCCTGGCGAAGACACGCGGCATCGCGGTGGCGGCAAAGGCGACGAGCGGGCTGAGCCGGATGGTGGCGCTGCTGCTGGTCTGCGGCGGGCTTGCGCTGCGGGAGCCGTGGATGACGACGGCTGGTGCGTTTCTGCTGCTGGCGGGATCGCTGGACCGGCAGACGGTGCTGGTGGAGAACGAGATCGACTCGATCCGGATGCGGGATGTCATGCTGGAGGACTTCAACACGCTTTCGGGTGCGGACACGCTGGAAGAGGCGCTGCACCGGGCGATGCACGCGACGCAGGACGTGTTTCCGGTAGTGCGCAGCGGCAGCCTGGTAGGGGCGGTGTCGCGGCAGGGGATCGTGGAGGCGCTGGAAAGCGGCGGCAATGGCTACGTGCAGGGGATGATGACGCGCGGGCTGAAGACGGCGTCGCCGGACGACCCGGTGATGACGGCCTTGCGCCGCATGGTGGGCCATGGCGGGGCGCAGCTGGTGCCGGTGGTGGAGGGCGACCGTGTGGTGGGAATCGTGACGCCGCAGAACCTTTCGCAGGCGACGCGGCTGCTGGCGCGGCAGCGGCGGTTGAAGAAGATCGCGGAGCGATAAGACGGCGTGGACGAGACTTCCGAAGGGCAAGCGGCCGAGGCGGACTTGACGGGTGAGATCGCTGGTGCTCGGGAACGTGGGCCGCTGGCGCCGGGGCTCTACCTGGTGGCGACGCCGATCGGCAATCTTGAAGACATGTCGCTGCGCGGGCTGCGGGTGCTGCGCGAGGCGGACCGGATTGCCTGCGAGGACACGCGGCAGACGCAGAAGCTGCTAAACCACTTCGGCATCCGGACGCCGACGGTGAGCTACCACGCGCATAACGAGGTGGAGCGGGCGGCTTCGCTGATCGAGGAGCTAAGGGCAGGCGGGCGGATAGCCGTGGTGAGCGATGCGGGCACGCCGGGCATTGCGGACCCGGGAGCGGTGCTGGCACGGGCGGCGATTGCGGCGGGGGTCCCGGTCTTTCCGGTTCCGGGGGCGAATGCGGTGATCGCGGCAGTGATTGCCAGCGGGCTGGGAGCGGAACGGTTCCGGTTCCATGGATTTCTGCCGTCAAAGGCGGGCGAGCGGCGGTCGGTGCTGGAGACGTTGCTGGCTGCGGCTTCTTCGGATCAGGCAACGACAGAGATCTTCTACGAGACGCCGCACCGGATTGTGGAGGCGCTGAGCGATGTGCAGGCGGTGTTCGGGCCGGGGCAACCGGTGGTGGTCGCGCGCGAGCTAACCAAGCTGCACGAGGAGTTTCTGCGCGGAACGGCGGCAGAGGTGGGGGCGGTGCTGGCCGGGCGGGAGAGCGTGCGCGGGGAGATGGTGCTGCTACTCGCGCCGGCGGCTTTGGGCACAGAAGGGCAGGGTGGGACACAGGTGAGTGTGCGGACCGCAGTACGGGGGTTGCTTGCGGGTGGTGCAAGTGAAAAGGAGGCGCTGAAGCAGGTGGCGCGGGAGCGCGGGCTGGGCAAGAGCGAGGTGTACCGGGAGTGGCAGCGCGAGAAAGGCCGGTAAGTGCCGCGGTCGATGACGACGCGTTTGGTGCGTCAGTGGGAAGACTGAGATGACTTCCCACTGACAGCGGATCGGCGTGGAACGGCAGCAAGGTTGCTCTGCGCGCGGCTCGTACTACCTCGAGGAGGCATCGTTTGTGGCCGTGTCCGGACCCGGATCTTTGCCTGTCCCTGGGAAGAGTGGCAGCCGTTTGGAGGTTTGCTCCGGGGTGAGGAAGGTGAAGCCATGTTCTTCGGCGAGAGCGAAGGTCTTCTGCATCTGTTCCGGATCCATCGTGGCATACTCCGGAGCGGACGCGGGAAGATCCATGCTGGTCGCGGGTCCGGTGGTCATGCTCCTCAGGAAGGCTTCGGCAGTTGGGTGGCCGGAGACCGCGTGGAGCATAGCGAGGGAAGATACCTGCGGTGTTCTGAAGATAAGGGCGTGCGCGAGGCCGCGTGGCAGATGCATGGTGCTGCCGGGCTTTGCGAGGAAGCTCTGCGGCGCTCCCTCGACGTAGAACTCAACTTCACCTTCAAGAACATGGAAGATTTCATGTTCGAAATGATGGACGTGGGGTGGCGGTTCGCTTCCGGGCCGTGCCAGGAAACGATTCATCATGAAGCTTCCCTCTGTCTCCCAGTCGTTTACCAACCACGAGTGGAGGACACCCATGTAGTTGAAGGAGTTGGATAGGTCGGGAACCCGTAATGTGGGTTCAATATGAGACGTCTGGTGCGTGATCTCCATAGAGGAAGACTCCTTCGTATGGACTGATGGATTCCTCAGAGCGACGTGTGCGCAGGGTCAGGTCAGGGTTTGGCAGAGATGCCTGCACTCTTGTCGCGATCTGCTGCAGATGCAGGGTTTCAGGCGCGACCCTTGACTCTGTCATAGGTGTAGACGTCGGACACGGCGCCGAGGGCTTCGTTGTAGAGGGTCTTGGCGCCGGCGGCTTCGTTGAGTTCTTCCTGGAAGTGATGGATGGCGCGCAGGTGGTCAGCGGTCGCGGGAATCTCGAGTTTGGTGGTCTTGAGGAACTTCTGGTAGCCGCGGTCGAGGATGCGGGCAATCTCGCCATTGAGCACAAAGCCGGGGCGGGCGAGGATCTGGACCGTGCCGTCGGGGGCCGGGGCGATCTCGGCGGCGGCACCGTATTTTGAGACCTTGACCGCCTTTGGATTGCGCTTTGCACCCTCCGGCGCCGGAGCAACATCAAACTTCTGCGTGCCGAGGGTGGAAAGAACGTCGTCGAAGGTGCGGGATATCTGCTTCTTTGCCATAGGGTTCGATAGACTCGGAGTTAACTGTCGCATAGTGCGGGCCTGCGCTCAACCGGGTGCGTGGAGACGAGCGACGGAGAGGGTTGTGAGGCGGCCGGAATGAGTGCAGCGACGACGATAAGGAGCAAGACGCTGGGAGAAGGTCTGCTGGCACGGATCGGCAACACGCCGCTGCTGCGGCTGGAGCGGATCACCGAGCATCTGCCCGGCGTGCAGATTTTAGGCAAGGCGGAGTGGGCGAACCCGGGCGGATCGGTGAAGGACCGCGCGGCGTCGGCGATCGTGCTTGATGCGGAGCGCCAGGGACGGCTGGAGTTTGGGCAGCGCGGGCGCGGGGGCAAGGGGTTGCTCGACGCGACGAGCGGGAACACAGGCATTGCGTACGCGATGCTGGGGTCGGCGCTGGGATTTCCGGTGACCTTGTGCATGCCGTCAAATGTGTCGCCGGAACGGAAGAAGTATCTGGCTGCCTACGGTGCGCAGATCGAGTGGACAAACCCCGGCGAGGGCTCGGATGGCGCCATTCGGCGAGCGCGTGCGATGGCGGCGGAGGATCCGGATCGCTACTTCTACGCGGACCAGTACGGCAACGAGAACAATTGGAAGGCGCACTACTTTGGGACTGCGAACGAGATCTGGGAGCAGACAGAGGGCCAGATCACGCACTTTGTCGCGGGCCTGGGAACGAGCGGCACCTTTATGGGAACAACGCGGCGGCTGCGGGAGTTGAACCCATCCATCCAGTGCATCTCCATGCAGCCGGACTCGCCGTTCAACGGGCTGGAGGGTCTGAAGCACATGGAGACGGCCATTGTGCCGAAGATCTATGACGCGCACCTTGCCGACGAGAACATCGAGGCTTCGACCGAGACGGCGTACCGGATGGCCAAGCGGCTGGCACGCGAGTCTGGGATGCTGGTCGGGGTTTCGGCCGCGGCCGCAGTGGCGACGTCGCTCCAGGTAGCCGAGCGCGAGGCGGCAGCGGGTCGCGAGGCGGTCATCGTGACAATCCTTTGCGACTCTGCGGAGAAGTACATGAGCGAGCGCTTCTGGACGGAGGGCGACTAGGTGCTGCGACTCACGTTTGCCGACTACGAGGCGTTGCGGGCGCATGGTGAAGAGACCTACCCGCACGAGTGCTGTGGAATCCTGCTGGGCAGGAGCGATGCGGATGGCAACGTCGTGAAGCAGTTGATCCGGGCGGGGAACACGCGGACGGACTCGGCGCACAACCGCTACCATATCGCGCCCGAGGAGTTGATCCGGGCGCAGCGCGAGGGACGTAAGGCAGGACTTGATATCGTCGGGTTTTACCACTCGCATCCGGACCATCCGGCGCAGTGGTCGAAGACCGACTTTGAGGAAGCGCACTGGCTCGGCTGCTCGTACGTGATTACGGCGATTGAGCAGGGATCGGCGAAGACGACGAACTCGTTTTTCCTCAAGGGTGCGAGCGAAGACGCAAAGAGCTTTGAAGATGAGGCGCTGGAGATCGACGTGACCGGCGTGGAAGAGAACGTGGCCAGCCATGCCGCGAAGATGAGCGTGGATGTGAAAGAGGGAGACCAGGCATGAAGGTTCATATTCCGACGCCGTTGCGGGCTTACACGAAGGGCAAGGAGACGGTCGAGGTAAGTGCCTCGTCAGTGCAGGGAGCGCTCGATGCTCTGGTGTACAACGCACCCGAGCTGAAGAAGCACCTGTTTACGGAGGACGACAAGCTGCGATCGTTCGTGAACGTGTACCTGAACGATGACGACATCCGCTATCTGCCGCAGCGCGAGGATACGGCAGTGACCGAGGTCGATGAACTAACGATTATTCCGTCGATCGCTGGTGGCTTCGATGGCGGTTGTTGTCGCTGCTAGTCTTTCTCTCTTCCAGACCCTGACAGGAACATTTGAAACTCGAACGGTCCGTGTGCAGAACATGGGCGTGAGCTCTTCCGGACTGGCTCCGAAGAGGAGCAAGGAGATGTGACGATGGCGACTGCAACGGCTGTACCCGAGGTTGGCACAGAGCTTCCGAAGCTGACGAACGAAGAGATTGCGCGGTACTCGCGGCACCTGATCCTGCCTGAGGTTGGCATGGAAGGCCAGCGGAAGTTGAAGGCCGCGAAGGTGCTGTGTGTTGGGACCGGGGGTCTGGGCGCGCCGCTGGCGCTCTACCTGGCGGCGGCCGGCGTGGGAACGATCGGGCTGGTCGACTTCGATGTGGTGGATGAGTCGAACCTGCAGCGGCAGATCATTCACTCGCAGGCGACAGTGGGTAAGTTAAAGGTCGACTCTGCCGAGATCATGCTGCACGGTCTGAACAAGAACACGACCATCGTGAAGCACAACACGATGCTGACCAGTGCGAACGCGCTGGAGATCTTCAAGGACTACGACGTCATCGCGGACGGCACGGATAACTTTCAGACGCGCTACCTCGTGAACGACGCCTGTGTGCTGCTGGGCAAGCCGAATGCCTACGGATCGATCTTCCGCTTCGAAGGGCAGGCGAGCGTGTTCGGGCTGCCGGAAGGTCCGTGCTATCGCTGCCTCTACCCCGAACCGCCGCCGCCGGGCCTGGTGCCGAGCTGCGCTGAAGGTGGCGTGCTGGGAATTCTGCCAGGGCTGGTAGGCGTCATCCAGGCGACGGAGACGATCAAGCTCATCTTAGGCATCGGCGAGCCACTGGTTGGCCGGCTGCTGCTTGTCGACGCGCTGGGTATGAGCTTCCGAACGCTGAAGCTGCGCAAGAACCCGGAGTGCCCGGTGTGCGGGCCAAACCCGACCGTGACGGAGTTGATCGATTACGACCAGTTCTGCGGCATTCAGAAGCCGACCTCGACCGGGCCGCTCGAGGTGAGCGCGCATGGCGCGGTGGATGCCAGCGCGAACCTTGTCGATGGCATTCCGCAGATCTCGGTCGAGCAACTGAAGCAGCGGCAGGATGCCGGCGACAGGCCCTTTGTGCTGGATGTGCGGGAGCCGCATGAGTATGCGATTGTGAATCTGGGCGCGCCGTTGATACCGGTGGGACAGATCGGATCGCGGCTGAACGAGATTCCTGTCAGCAAGGATGAGGAGATCGTGGTGCACTGCAAGTCTGGTGGACGATCGCAGAAGGCTGCGCAGGAGCTGAAGGCAGCGGGCTTCACCAATGTGAAAAACCTGGCGGGCGGGATTACCGCGTGGGCCGAGCGAATTGACCCCAGTCTGCCAAAGTACTAAGCTTGTTACAAATACCTTCGGCGGAGTGGGGCGGCCTGTTGGCTTCCCTGCTCCGCCGGTTCTCGTTAGTGCGGCTTCTGTCTGCGGGCGGACCTGGTCAGTGCGGGTTCGAGCGGCTTGAGCCTGCCATCGTTCGGTGGTATCTGCAGCTGCAGGATCTGCGCGATGAGCGGATACACATCGACATTCTCAAAGGTCTTCAGGCGCTTGTTGCGGTTGAAGTCCGGGCCTTCGGCGAAGAAGATGGCCTTCATCTCGGGGATGGTGTGCGGGTCAAAGCCGTGACTGCCGTGAAGCTGCGTAGGCTCTGGCAGCTTGCTGCCGCGCGCCAGCAGCGTGTAGGGGCCGGTGGGAACGACGACGGGATCTCCTTCGCGCGGATTCGAGTCAAAGCGAAGCTCGGGCGGCATGCTGGCGCGGCGATAGACCTTGAACTTCGAACTGGGATGCGTGAGGAAGTCGCGATAGATGCGCTCCGCTTCGGCCTCGTCCCTGGGGTAGATGAGAGAGCCCTGGGTGCGCACGCCGTCGAGGTTTGCAAAGTCCGAGAGGATGACGGCAGGCGGCTGCAGCGTAATCATGCCGTGATCGGCGAGCACAATGAGATCGACCGGTAGGCCGGTGGAGCGCAGTCTGACTTCGAGGTCGCCGATCAGATCGTCGAGATGGTGCACGGCGTCGCGGGTTTCCGGCGCATCAGGGCCGTGCGCGTGGCCCGCGTGATCGACATCGGCGTAGTAGAGCGTGATGAAGTGAGGACGATCAGCGGCAGGCAGGTTGAGCCACGCAATGACCTGATCGATGCGCTTGTGATTGTCGACGCCATCGTCATAGTGCAGGTAGTAGCTGGGGCGCTTGCCGGCGATCTCGGCTTCGGAGCCCGGCCAGAAGAGGCAGGCAGCGCGCATGCCTTGCTGCTCGGCCAGCGACCAGAGCGGCGTTCCGCCGTACCAGGTGCCATCGGCGTTCGTCTCCGAGCGGGTGTAGACGTAGACGGCGCCGCGCGCGGGATCATAGAAGCTGTTGCCGATGATGCCATGGTGCTCCGGATAAAGGCCGGTGACGATGGAGTAGTGATTTGGGAAGGTGAGCGAGGGAAAGCTGGGCAGCATGCCGTCGGGTGTGCTGACGCCGGCGTGCGCGAGTGCGTCAAGGTGGGGAGTGCCGAACTTGCGCGGGTAGTCGTAGCGAAAGCCATCGAGCGAGACGAGGACCACGTAGTGCTTCGCCTGCTGCGCAGAGGTATTCGGCGGATTGTCGACGCTGAGGACCGGCGTTGGATTTGTAACCGGTCCTGTTCCCTGCTCCGCCGGCGAAGACTGGGCATGCAGAGCACAGGAGAGCACGGAGGCGAGAGCGAGACCGGCGATACGGGCATGAATCACGTGCAGCTCCTGAGAAGGCTTCTCTGCTTGACGGCGTCGCCGGGCCAGGAGACGCATGCGCCGGGTTAATCTTCTGCTTTGTCGTCGACGGTGAGGATCTGCAGGGCGAGCGGCGGCTGGAGCATGCATTCGAAGTTGCCCATGGCTGTAAGCGCTCGCTCGATGGTCGAGGTGAGGCAAGGCTCGGTGGTGACGACGAAGGGCAGTCGATGCTTGGGGTAGCCTGGGCGCTGCAGAATGGAGTCGATGTTGGCGCCGACAGTGGCGAGAGCGCCGGCGATGGCGGAGACGATGCCGGGCTTGTCGTCCACGATGAAGCGAAGGAAATGCGGCGCGAGGAATTCACCAATGACGCGGCGTGGCGTGGTCTGGAGTGAGACGGTGCAGGAGCCATGTGCGATGGCGAGCAGATCGCTGACGATGGCAACCGCTGTCGGATTGCCGCCGGCGCCATGACCGGAGAAGACGACATCGCCGCCGAACTCACCCGTGGTCACGACCATGTTCTGCGTACCGTGCGACCAGGCGATGGGTGAGGTGTGCGGGACGAGCATGGGGGCAACGCGAGCGTGAATGGCGTCGCCGCCCAGCTGGGCGCGCGAGACCTGGCGGATGGTGCAGCCGAGTTCCTTCGCGTACTGAAAGTCCACCGCATCGAGCAGCGAGATGGACTGCGTCGGAACATCGTCTGGATTCAGCTCGGCATGCAGCGCGACGCGCGCGAGGATACAGAGCTTGGCTCGCGCATCGAAGCCGTCGACGTCGGCCGAGGGATCGGCCTCGGCGTAGCCAGCGGCCTGTGCCTGCGCGAGTACTTCGGCGTAGTTGGCACCCTGCTCCATGTGGCTGAGGATGAAGTTGCAGGTGCCGTTGACGATGCCGCTAAGGCGCGTGATGCGGTCGCCCTGCAGCCCCTGCAGTGTGGCTGGAATGACCGGAACGCCACCGGCAACGGCAGCGTTGTAAAGAAGCTGGACACCATGCTCCGCAGCGATGGCGGCGAGCGCGGCGCCGCGATAGGCGATGAGCTGCTTGTTCGCCGTGACGACGGATTTGCCGGAGCGCAGGGCCTGGGCGAGCCAGCCCTCGATCGGATCGAGGCCGCCGATGGTCTCAAGGATCACGTCGACGTTGGAGGCGGCGAGCACGGCAGCGGGGTCCTCGTGCCACTGCGCAGAGAGCGGTACGTGCCGCGCGGCTTCGGTGATGCGTTTGCGCGCGACGTTCCGGTTAACAACGTGGGTGAGCTCGATGCCAGCAAACTGCTGCGAGTCAAGGACACGCGCCACGGCGCTGCCGACCGTGCCGAAGCCGAAGAGAGCGACACGTGTGGGCTGTGAGGGTGAGGGCTTCTTTTGTGACAGATCGTTCATGGTCTCGAGAGGATGCAGTGCTAGTACCTTATCTTGTTCGGGCTGGCCTGCCACGCGGCGAAGCTTTCCCATGCCTCTTCGCCCAGCAGCCGCGAGATGGGGAGAGATCGATCGCCGTGAGGGAGAGCTACCTGATCGTAGAGCCTGGCGTCATCGAAGCCGGAGCGCGCGGCGTCAGCGGCGGAGTTGCCAAAGAAGATGGCATCCAGATGCGACCAATACGCCGCCGCAAGGCACATGGGGCAGGGTTCACAGGAGCTGTAGAGCTCACATCCGGCAAGCTGAAAGGTATCGAGCTCGGCCGCGGCGCGACGGATGGCGGTGATTTCGGCGTGGGCCGTGGGATCGTTGGCAGCCGTGACGAGGTTCACGCCGGTCGCGACGACCTCACCCGAACGCACGATGACGGCACCGAAGGGGCCGCCGCGGCCGGAGGTGACATTCGCGGTGGCGAGATCGATCGCCTGCCGCATAAAGGCGGGATCCGGCACTGGCTGGGATGAGGGCATTGAGACAGACTCCATCAGTTGTGTTGGGACCGCGGAGCGAAGCGGCGCGATCCTTGAACAGTCGAGAGTCCATGCTACATGGCACCTGGCTTTCGTTCTGCGGGGGAAGAACCTGCAGGCGGTGAATCCGGTGTCGCATGCGATGGATGGTCGGTTAGCATCTCGGTAGACTTATGGCGATTGAATCGATCAATCCTGCGACGGGCAAATTGCTGCGATCGTTTGAACCGCTGAGCGAAGAGGCTTTGCGAGAGAAGATTGGGACCGCCGCACACTCCTTCCGCACCTACCGGACTATGCCGATTGAGCATCGTGCGCTCTGCATGCGAAAGCTGGCGACCCTTCTGGAGCAGGACAGCTCCGACCTGGCGCAGATGATCACCGGCGAGATGGGCAAACCGATCGAGCAGGCGCGGCAGGAGGTAGCGAAATGCGCGCTGGTCTGCCGCTACTATGCCGAGCACGCGCCGCGCATCCTGGCTCCGGAGCCGGTGCTGACAGAGGCTACTCACAGCTACGTCCGATGGGAGCCGCTGGGCGTCGTGCTGGCGGTGATGCCGTGGAACTTTCCGCTGTGGCAGGTCTTTCGCTTTCTCGCACCGGCACTGATGGCGGGCAACGTCGGCCTGCTCAAGCACGCCGCCAATGTGCCGCAATGCTCGTTGACGATCGAGGCGCTGACGCGGCGAGCTGGCTTCCCGCGAGGAAGCTTCCAATCGCTGCTGCTGGAGACGCACCAGGTGGAGGCTGTTCTCGGAGACCCGCGGGTGGCCGCAGTGACGGTCACGGGCAGCGAGTCCGCAGGCCGGGCGATTGCGGCGCAGGCGGGCTGGCTGATCAAGAAATCGGTCCTGGAGCTGGGCGGAAGCGATCCCTTCCTGGTGATGTCGTCGGCGGATCTCGATCGGGCCGTCGAGACCGGAGTGACGGCACGATGCATCAACAACGGACAGTCCTGCATCGCCGCAAAGCGCTTCATCGTGATGAAGGAGATCTACGACCGGTTCGTGCCTCGATTTGTAACCGCCATGGAACGTTTACGAGTCGGCGACCCGCACGAGCCGGAGACTCAAATTGGACCGATTGCCACCCGGCGCCTGCTCGAGGATCTTGAAGCCCAGGTGAAGTCGGCGCTGAACGCCGGGGCACGCGTCCTGACCGGCGGGCGCCGTCTCTTGCGAGAAGGAAACTTCTTTGAGCCGACGGTGCTCGAAGGTGTGCCACGGCGCTGTCCGGTGTATCGCGAAGAGCTGTTCGGCCCGGTGGCGATGATCTTCCGCGTGGATTCGATCGAGGATGCCATCGAGCTTGCGAACGACACGCCGTTCGGGCTCGCTGCCTCCGCGTGGACACGGGATCCAGCCGAGCAACAGCGGTTTCTTGCAGAGCTTGAGTGCGGGTCGGTCTTTCTCAACGCGATGGTGGCCAGCGATCCACGCCTTCCGTTTGGCGGCGTCAAGCGATCCGGCTACGGCCGCGAGCTTTCGGCCGCCGGCATGCGGGAGTTCATGAATGCGAAGACAGTTGTGGTGGGCTCGCCGGTGCAGCGTCCGCCCCGGCGACAATCCCCTCGTTGAGGGCGACGCGAGGCGGTGTATGACCTCGCACCGCCGTCAGCTCTGCTTGCTTAGAAGGTGAAGTTGGCTTGCAACGTGACCTGCCGGACGGCATTGGGCGTGCTAAAGGGTCTGCCGGCCAACGTCGTGAAGCGGCCAAACTGCGCACCGGAACTGACCACGCTATTCGGTGTGCCGTATGGCACCTGGTTGAAGATGTTGGAGCCCTGTGCGCCAAGCGTGAGGTTGTACCGCCGACCGGTGTTGCTGGTCCCGAAACCGCCGGGACCACCGCCACCCGGTCCGCCGCCGCCCGGTCCGCCGCGACCACCGCGACCACCACCAGGCCCGCCGGGACCGCCACCGGATCCTCCGTTGGCGCCCGCTGCCGGCTTGTTCCTGGGTCCGAAGCCGATGGTCTTGCCCACACGCAGGTTCACCGTCGAATTGGCTGGACCGACACAGTAATTCGTCGGGACCTGGATCAGGGTTCCTGCGGCGTTCTGGGTCAGGCTGTAGTCCGAAGCAGTGCGGCAGTCACCGTGATTCCCATTTGCGAAGTACGGCCGGTCGTTGAACTGTCCGTCAAAATTCCTGTCCGTACCAGTGATGATGTTGTAGAAAGTACCCGATTGCGCGAGCAGAAAAGGACTGAGCGAGATGTGCAGCGGCAGCTGATAGTTGCCGCCGACGACGACGAAGCCCCGATGCACAAAGGAGGCGTTGCCATAGTCGATGCGGCGATTGTTGACATCCGTGGCGAAGGTCGTCGATCCGCCGGTATTTGCATTGCCGAAGTTCATGGAATAGAAGCCGAAGAGCTGAAGCTTCTTCATGCGGATGTTGCTGTTGATGAGCAGCTGCTGCTCCTCGTAGTACCCACCTGAGGTGTACTGGTTGTCGTAGCTGGTAGCACCTGGCTGGCCCTGGTCGTTGGTGATGGCGCGGCTCAGGTACTGATGAATTCCCTTCGCCGTAATGTAGTTAACCGAGACCGTTCCGGCCCGGCCAAGCTGTTGATCCACACCGATGGCCGCCTGCTGGTTATAGGAGCTGCGCAGGTTCGGCGCGAGCGTATAGATGGTGCTTCCCTGCACGTTGCTGACTGCAGCATTACACCCGGCAAGCGAGCCAGGCTGGCAGGTTGCTGCATTCGGATTCTGCACCAGGTTTTGCGATTGATTCAGTCCGTTGTACTGGATCGCGGTCAACACATCGTCCTGCTGGAAGCGATCGTAGAAGATGCCGTATCCCGCGCGCACGACGGTCACCGGCTGGCCACCCTTGCGCGGAATCCCGTAGGAGAGAGCAAAGCGCGGCGCAAGATCGTGGTTGCTGTGGATGACATTCTGCGCCTCGTATCGGAGGCCGTAGCTGATGGTGAGATTTGGTCGCACCTTCCAGTCATCCTCGGCGTAGAGGCCAAGATCCGTGAGGCGATTTGAGATCGTCGGATTCGAGATGATCGTCTGCCGAAACTGCTGTGCACTCCCGGTGATGTAGTTGGCCAGCGAGGTGTACGTGAAGGTGCCGTTCGATCCTGCGTTCGAGGTGAGGGTCTCCGTCGTCGTTCGCAGACGACCGCCAAAGCGCATGAAATGCTTGGCCAGCTGCACCGAGGTATAGTTCTGCGCCTCAATGTGCGATTCCGTGCTTTCAGAGCGTCCCTGGCTGGAGCCGCCACCGGTGACGATGCCCTGCACAGACAGGGTCGGAGCGAGACTATTCGGTGTCTGCAGCGAGTGATCGCGCTCGTACTCGAAGCGTGTCTCATTGATGACATGCGAGCTGATCAGCTGTGTGTCGCTCAGCTGCAGGGTGTTCTCGCTGGCATCTGTGCTGTAGCCCACGCTCTCCAGGCTGGTGTTGCCGATGCCGGAGTTTTTCTGGCCGTTGACGTAGTACTGGTAACGCGCCGTGAGCGTGTTTTTCTCGCCAAGCGCGAGATCGAACCGCGGCGTGATGTCGCTGCGCGTCTGTGGGTTGAAGACCGCGCGGGCAGTGGGCGGATACGAACCGGTGATCTGGCAGGGACTGTTTGGACCTTGCTGCGGCGGACAGAGAACAGTCGGGTTCGCAGGATCCGCGTAGAAGTTCGTCGGATTGACGATGCTGTTCGCCTGGATGGTGCGGTTCGAGCCACCGACAGAAAAAGAGGAAAACCGGTTGATGGGCCCCGTCACGCTGCCGATCATGAACAGCGTGTGATACGGCGGCTGCACGTTGTCTCTGCCCAGGAAGGGGTTCGAGGTGTTGAAGTGATTGTCGCCACCCTGCACGCTGTAGTTGCCGTGGAATTTGTCTGTTCCAGGCTTGGTGAAGACCTCCACGCGGCCATAGCCGAGCTTGTCAAACTGCGCGGAAAAGGGATTCTGGTTGATGCGGATCTCACGAATGGACGACTTCGGCGGCAGCTGTCCGCCGGTGAAGCCATCGACGTAGATCTGGCCGCCACTCGGTCCGGAGGCGGGTCCGGCCAGTGCGGAGAGCTCGGAGGAGAGCTCATCCGGATCATCCGATAGCGCATCAAGATCCTTGTCCTTGATGACGGTCGCGCTCGCGTTCGCGTCCGAATCCACACTGAGCTGATTGGACTGTGCGTCGACCTGCACCTCCTGCGACTGCTCCTGAATCACCATCTTTACGTCCAGGGTCAGCTGCTGATTCGCGGCGATGCGCACTCCCTGCTTGACGTAGCTGGAGAAGCCCTTCATGGTCACAGTAACGGAATACAGACCGCCTGCAACACCTTTGAGCGTATAGCTTCCATCATCCTGCGACGTGGTCAGCAGGGCCTTGCCGCCCACCGGCGTGAACGTCACGGTGGCGCCGGGGATTACGGCGTCATCAGGGTCAGCAACCGTTCCGTGAACAGTAGCACCACCCTGTGCCCAGGCGAGCGATCCACACATCAGAGTAAAGAGGAGAAGACAAAACTTCAGTGTTGCGCGAACGTGCATTCCTGCTCCTGAACAAGGTCTTCTACTGTGATCCGGCTCCGGCCTCTCCACCACCCATGCTCCAGGGAGAGAGGGCTATCTCGGCGCCGCCGTTTGGTGACGCTGCGAGGATGGCTTCAACCCCGCTGAGGATCGTGATGGCTGAGATGGAGCCACTGCTTCCGTCTCCACCCACAACCATAATTGTCTCCCCAACCTTGAGCTCTGACAAAGGCATCGCGGGCAGACGGGACACAACCTGTGACAGATCTGCGCCGCCCGCGCGAGGAGCGGAAGAGCCTTCCGCGCCTGGTGCCGACGCTGGCGCCGGGGTTCCGCCAGCCTTCGCGCGCGTAGCGAAACGGGCGGCGACATCCGGCGGCAGCTGATGGATGGCGGTTCCCGCAGTGACGGAGAGCACGGTTGACTTCTGCGTCTTGAGATCTTTGACGGTGACCTGCCCGGCTCCCGTATCGACGGACTGAACCAGGCCTGAGAGATGACGGAACGAGCCACTTACAATCTCATCGGCTTTTATGGAGCCGTCGCTCGCGCGCTCTCCCCGAACGCGAAGCTGGTCTCCGGCGTGCAACTCCGCCAGCGTGCTTCTGGTCGCGTCTTCAAAGCGCACGGAGTTGGGGGCATAGCGGCGGAGGATCGTCGCGGCAGTGGTTACAATCGAGATGGTCCGCATGCCGGAGGTTATGGTCACCATTCCACTCGCGGCATCGACGGCGCTGACAAGACCGCCTGTTCCATGCTGCCAGCCCATCTGCTCTGCCTCGTGCCGCTTTGTAATATCCGTGCACTTCATCAGCACCAGCCGGCGTGCTGCCAGCGCTGTGGATCCTTCAGCCGGAGCGCCCACCGCGAGAACACGATCCCCTACCGACAGATCAGCCATCGTGGCCGGTTGCGCCGTCTTCAAATCGGTGCTGCCGGCGGCCAACTGCACGACCTTCGTCTCGCCAAGCAGCGTGACCGATACCTTTTCCCCTTTATCGGTGGTCAGGGTAAGGACTGTCGGAGTGATGGCGTCAATGGTGCCAATCTGCCGGGTTGCGGAAGGCGTCGTTGCTGCTGGAGCAGGCGCCTGTGCTGCGCGAAGCGACGCGGGCAGGATGGGTAATAGCAGCAAGGCTCCTACCGTTGTGAAGCTTCTTCGTCGGATCGTCATAGCCACCTGTCTCTCGGCGCAGTTTTGCCTCGACTCTGTCGAGTAATCCGCCACTGGGAGGAATTTGGATGCCAGCTTGGAAAGACGCGAAGCTGCTCGAAAAGTTTCAAGCTGCGATTCACTTCGCAAATCGAAGATGGCAGAGTGCGAGGGGCCGACTCCATGTCCGGCCCCTCGCATTCCTAAGCAGCCCTTTGCTGCTCAACTTACCTGTTCCGTCCGCAAAGGATCACCACGCTATCGGGTGGCAGCGTGATCTCCTCGTTTTCGACTGACACCGCGTGATTGGACGCAAGTTCGAGAGGCAGCTTGTCGCGATTGGGCAAGGTCACCGTCTCCTTGCCGAGATTGAAAGCAACCAGCACCTGCCCGCGACGCATGGTAAGCCACCGCTTCTCCTCGTCAAATCTGGTGCGCACGGCCTGGAGTTGTCCGTTGTTCAAAGAGATCGAGGTGCGTCGCATGTGGATCAACTTACGGGTCCACTCCAGCATCTCCTTGTGCTTGCCTTCATAGACCTCGCTCCAGTTCAGACGCGAGCGCTCAAAGGTCTCCCGCTTCTCCGGGTCAGGAATCTCGTCGTCGTTCCAACCGAAGATGGCGAACTCTTTCTTGCGGCCTGCCGACACAGCCTTTGCCATCTCTTCGTCGTCATGATGGGCAAAGTACTGAAAGGGCGTCGAAGCCGCAAACTCTTCACCTTGAAAGAGCATGGGAATGAAGGGAGCGGTCATCACCAGGGCAAGGGCTACCTTCGTTCGTTCCATGCCGATGATGTGCTCAATTCGGTCGCCAATGGCACGGTTCCCAATCTGATCATGGTTCTGGATGTAGCCGAGAAAGTGGTGGGCCGAGAGATCGCCCACGCGCCGCCCGTGCGTTCGTCTGCGAAAGCCGGAGTACTCTCCATCGTAAACAAACACCTCTTCAAGCGACTTGGCGAGGGCTTCCATGCTGCCGAAGTCGTCATAGTATCCCTGCCCCTCTTCACCAGGCTTCAGCACTGTGAAGAGCGAGTGGTGGAAATCGTCGCTCCATTGCGCGTCCATACCCATGCCGCCTGCTTCTCGCGGTTTCACGATCTGCGGATCGTTCAGGTCGCTCTCCGCAATCAACACCAGTCGGCGGCCAAGCACGGAGGAGAGAATGTCGACCTCTGCCGAAAGCTGTTCCATGAAGTGCACGGCGGATCGGTCCATGTACTCATGCACGGCGTCGAGCCGCAGACCATCCACGTGGTAGTCGCGCATCCACATCAGCGCGTTGTCGATGAAGTAGCGACGAACCTGATCGCTGCCGCTCTCCTCAAAGTTCACAGCCGCGCCCCATGGCGTGCGGTGCCGATCGGTGAGGTACGGTCCAAACTTGATCGTGTAGTTCCCTACCGGACCGAAGTGGTTGTAGACCACGTCAAGCAGAACCGCCAGACCGGTCTGATGGCACGCGTCAACAAACCGCTTGAAGGCATCCGGACCTCCATAGCTGTGGGTGACAGCGAACAGACCGACGCCGTCGTACCCCCATCCGAAGTCGCCAGGGAACTCCGCAACCGGCATGACTTCAACGTGAGTGATGCCGAGGGTCGCGAGGTATCGCAGATGCTCGATCGCCGCATCGAAGGTCCCACCTTCGGTGAAGGTGCCGACGTGCATCTCGTAAATGATGGCGCCCGTCAGCGGCGGCCCCTGCCAGAGCGGATCATGCCAGACGAACGTGCCCTGGTCATAAAGTCTGGATGGACCGTGAACGCCCTGTCCCATATCAAGCGCACGCGGATCGGGATAAGTCTTCGTGTCGGCGTCGATCAGATAGGCGTAGTCGTCGCCGCACTCGGCTGCGGCCCGCACGGACCACCACCCGTCCTGATCCGGGCCTTCCATAACGCAACGGAGATCCGCTCCATCCTCACCCTTGCCGTAGAGCAGCAGTGTCATCTTCTTGGCGTCCGGCGCCCATACCCTGAACTCATGCATGTGTTGATCCTTCCTTTACCAGCAGTGCTACAGGAAACTTCGCCAGCAAAGCGTCCAGCCGAACGATGCCACCGCGATGGCCCTCCCCGGAGAGCCGGTTGATCCAGTCCCCTTCCGGAAGAGCAAGTGTTGTGTCCGCCCACGAGTTCCCTAATAGCATCGGATGCCGGGGCACGACAGTCAGAACAGACCCGGCTCGCAGGTATGCGACCACATGTTCGCGCTTGCGGCCGGTTGCCGCCACAGGCTGATAGGCCGCGTCGCGGCGGAACCACTCCGAATGCTCCCGCCGCAACGTCAGCGATTGATGGATGGTCCAAAGCTTCGTCATACCCTCGTCCGCGCGGCCCACAATCTCCTCGACGGTAAGCGACTTCATCTCCGCCAGCAGGCGGCGGCGCAGATCGTAGTCCACCGGGCGTCGGTTGTCCGGGTCCACCAGGCTGAAGTCCCACAACTCCGACCCCTGATACAGATCCGGAATACCAGGAGAGGTCTGCTTAAGCAGCGTCTGCGCCAGCGAGTTCACGCGCCCCGCCTCTCCGATCCGGTTGACGAACTCTTCGATCTCCGTGCAGAAGGCGTTCGAAGCCAGCGTGCCGTCGATAAAGGCGTTCAGCGCCTCTTCGAAGTCCTTGTTGGCCGCCGTCCAGGAGGTCTGCTGCTTGGCTTCCTTGGTCGCCTTTTCCATGTAGGCGCGCATGCGATCCCTGGTGATCGGCCATGCGCCGATCACGGTCTGGTAGTAGAAGTACTCGGTGTTGCGATCGATCCCCGCGGACAGAGCCGCGTTCATGCGTGACCAGCGGCGAAGCATCTTCCGGAAATCACGCGGTATCTCGGTCAGCACGGCAAGCCGCGCCCGCACATCATCGGCTCGCTTCGTGTCATGCGTCGAAAGCGTCGTCATGGTGAGCGGATAGTGCGCCTGCATCTGCAGGTTATAAGCGTGGAAGTCCTCGACCGAAAGACCATCCCGCCCGGGATCGCCACCCACCTCACACGCGGCAATCAGACGGTTGTAGCAGTAGAACGCGGTGTCTTCGACGCCCTTCGCCATCACCGGACTGGTGAACTGCTGAAAGCGCAGCACAAACTCCGTCTCCTTCTTGCCGCGAACGCCCATGGTGAGCACGTCCCGCATGAACTCGAAGAGAGATACGTCGATATCGGGCCGGTTATCTCTCGCACAGGTCACGGCTCGCTCGATGTAGCTGCGATCTTCGTCCGTAATCTCCTCGCGATCCGGCTGCACATACGTGCGGTAGATAGCGAAGCAGGCAGCGATAGCAACAATCGCCCGCTGGATCTCCACGCGGGTAAAGTCGCGCTGGTTGCGATTCTGCTCGCAGATCTCGACGAACAGGCTTGTGAGCCGGTTGACATCCGAGCCAAGCGCCTGTTCCATCACCATCATCTTCTTGTCATGCGCGATCGGCGGAAATGCCGTCGGTTGCCCGGTGAAGTCGCCATAGATCTTGGTCAGCTCCGCCATGCCCGCCGGATGGAACAGCGTTCCAAGCACGGTATTCATGAAGTCGTAGCCGCTGGTGCCATCAATCGGCCAGTTCTCGCGCAGGTACTCGCCCGGCTCGAGGATCTTTTCTCCGATGATCCATCCTTCGGGAACATGCTCGCGCAGCCGGTGAAAATACTCGAGCGGATCGCGCAACCCATCGGGGTGATCAACGCGCACTCCATCGAGCACACCAGCGCGCAGCCACTCGACGATCAGCGCGTGCGTCTCTTCAAAGACATGCTCGCGCTCCATCCGCAGGCCAATCAGTGTGTTCACATCGAAGAAGCGGCGATAGCCGAGCTGTTGGTCTGCCGTCTTCCAGTACGCCAGGCGATAGTTCTGCTGGGAGAGAAAATCGTCCAGCGCGTCCAGATTCGCATTCAACTCGGTGACCGAACGATCGATCGCCTCACAGACCTTCTCTTCCTCCGAGCAAAGCCGGGAGAGAAGCTTGTTCAGCACCACCTTGTCACGGTTGCGCGCCAGGATCACCCATCGGTCCCACGCCTCAGGCACGGGAAGCCGTCCGAAAGACGCCGCGAGAAAGCTGAGCGTGTCGGACTTCGCGTATTCGGCAGCGCGGAACAGGATCGCAGGCAGAGAGGTTGGTGCGGTCGGCAGCGTCTGCCCCGCAGCCTCCACCTGAAACTCAACGCCCTTGCGAACAATCTTGACGCCGCCGCTCTGCAGCGCACGACCATATTGATCGCCGAGAATCGGCACCAGAACCTTGTCCCGCAGGCGCTCCTCCTGCGGCTGCCAGTCGATATCGAAGAAGGAGGCGTAGCGGCTGGTCACGCCGTTCTCAAGCACATCCCACCAGTACCGGTTCTCCTTCCCCAGAGACATGTGGTTCGGCACGATATCCAAGACCTGCCCGAGACCGTTCTCGCCCAGCGTCTTTGAGAAACGCTGGTGCGCCTCCGGGCCGCCAAGCTCCTTGTTGACGCGCTGATGATCGACCACGTCGTACCCATGCATGCTGTCGGGCGCGGCCTGCAGATAGGGTGAGCTGTACACGTGCGTGATCCCGAGGTCGTAGAGGTACTGCGCAATCGTCGCGGCATCGTCGAAGGTAAAGTGTTTGTGCAGCTGTAGCCGGTACGTAGAGCTTGGAGTTCGGTCAGTCAAGAGTCACCAGGAAAAATGGATGGGTTCATGTGGAGAAGAGCAAAAAGCAAGGCTGTGGGTTGCCTGTTCTCGGGGATCAGACCTTCGCGTCAGCCGCATGCCTTCGCCAGCTAAGCAGGTTGCGGCCGCCATGTACCTGAGAGCGTAAAGGCTGTGTGGACCAGAGCAATATGCGACAGCGCCTGCGGAAAGTTGCCCAGCATCCTGCCTGCCTCGGCGTCATACTCCTCCGAAAGCAGACCCAGATCATTCCGCAAACCCAGCAACTTTTCAAACAATCGACGTGCGTCTTCTTCGCGGCCAATCAGATACAGATCGGATGCCATCCAGAAGCTGCACGCAAGAAAAGACCCCTCGCCGCCTTTCAGCCCATCCTTGCTTTCGCTTGTCTTGTAGCGTTGCACCAGACCATCCACCATCAGGTGCTTTTCAATGGCTTCCACGGTACCGATCATGCGGGGATCAGTGGCTGGAAGAAACCCCACCAGCAGCAGACGCAGACAGGAGGCGTCAAGGTCGGTCGAATCGTAGGCCTGCGTGAAGGAGTTCAACGTGCGATTGAAGCCGCGCTCCAGCACCTCTTCCCGGATCATCTCGCGATTCTTCCTCCACCGCTTCACGTCACCGCCGCCGTCATAGCGCTCGTGCTGCTTGATGGCCCGGTCAAGCGCGACCCAGGCCATGACCTTCGAATGCACAAACTGTTGCCGCCCTCCGCGTGTCTCCCAGATCCCTTCATCCGGCTCCTGCCACACCTTGCAGAGGTGATCGATAAGCCTCGCCTGCAGCGCCATCGCATCCACGCGGATGTCCTTCTCCGCCTCCGGGGTCCGCAGCAGTGCCGAAGCGACCTCCCCATAGAGATCCAGTTGGAACTGCCCGGCCGCGCCATTTCCAATGTTGACTGGAGCAGAGCCCTCATACCCGGGAAGCCAGTCCGCCTGCCACTCTCGCAGAGTCCGTTCTCCGCGAATGCCATACAGTGCTTGCACCTTGTCCGGAGTGCCGGCGATCGCGCGCAGCAGCCACCGCCGCCACGCAATCGCTTCGTCCTCAAATCCGGCATGCATCAGCACCAGCAAGGTGAAAGAGGTGTCCCGCAGCCAGCAGTAGCGATAATCCCAGTTCCGCTCGCCACCGATCCACTCCGGCAACGAGGTCGTGGGCGCCGCGACAATGCCGCCGGAGGGCTTGTACGTCAGCGCCTTCAACGTCAGCAGCGATCGATCCACCGCCTCCTGGTAGCGGCCACGGTAGGAGCTCTGCATCATCCAGTCCGTCCAGAAGGTGACCGTGCGCTCTAACGCCGCCTCGACCTGCGGAGGCTCCGGCATCTCTCCGATCGACGACGCGTAGGTCAGGGAGAAGTCCATGGTCGTCCCGCTTCGGACCGTGAACTCGCTTACCGTGGTCAACCCCTCGCCGCGGAGCTTGGCCTTGGTGTGCAGCACAAGCATGTCAGGGCCGGCCACCGCTCGCAACTCGCCGCGATGCGTCGTCACCCAAGGCGTCGTCCGCCCGTAGTCGAAGCGGATGCTCAAGGCCATCGCCATCTCCACCTTGCCGCGAAGACCGACGACCCGGCGGATCACGCGAGAGTGCTTCTCCCGCGGCGGCATAAAATCCAGCAACTGCACCGCACCCGCTTCAGTCTCAAAGGTCGTCTCGACAACCATCGTCTGCGGAAGGTATCGCCGGGTGGTGCGAATCACCTTCGCCGCCGGCGAGATACGCCAGCAACCATGCTCCGCATGTCCCAGCAGTGCCGCAAAACAGGCCCCCGAGGAAAAATCCGGCCAGCAAAGCCAGTCAATCGATCCTTCGCGCGAGACAAGAGCCGCCGTCTCGCAGTCGCCGAGCAGCGCGTACTCCTCTATGGGGGTTCCCTGGGCGGCGTTTCTCTGTGTTCCCTTTTGACTCAAGTACGACGTCTCCTCTCGCAGGCTCTCGGTCCGGCCTCGATCAACCTCAGCGCCGCGACGTCGAAAGCCTCATACGTCTGCGAGGCATCCCTTTTGGCTGGCAAACGCTTTCGCAGCACCTTGCATCCCTGTTATTTGAGTTCGACCGCACACGCGCTCGAACCGACCTGGCTGTCAATTCAGGGTTGGATGCGGATTGTTCGATCTTGACCAAATGAATCGCTGCATTACGTCGTGACTAGGAACTTATGTCCTTGAGTTTGCGTCCCATGAAGCCGGCGGAAGGCCGGCAGCGCGTCATCGTTGAAGATCTTTCGCCGCAGGTGGATTGCGGTCGATACCCCGTAAAGCGTGTTCTCGGTGATTCGGTTGCGATCACGGCGGCCTTCTTTGCGGATGGCCACGATCACGTCGCGGGCCGGCTGTTGTATCGCCATGACAGTGAGCGCCGGTGGCGGACGTTGCCCATGACTCCGCTGGGAAACGATGTGTACACGGCTGCCTTCGTGGTGGATAAACCGGGCACCTGGCGCTTCACCGTTCAGGCCTGGATCGATCACTTCGACACCTGGTACTCCGATCTGCGCAAGCGCATCGACGGCCAGCCCGATCCCTTGCATCCAGATGCGGTCACGACCCCGCAGAACATCCCTCTCGCCTTGCGTTCCGGTGCAATCCTGCTGGAAGAGACCGCCAGTCGCGCAAAGGGAGCGGACGCCAAGCTGCTGCAGCAGGTCGTTCTGTCGCTGCGTTGGCTGGCCGACCAGGAGGCGCCTCACTATGAGTTTCCGCTGGCCTCTGAAATTGCCGAGGTAGCCGCACAGTACCCGGATTTGACCTTCGCAAACAAATACGGTCAGGAGCTTGAGATCTGGGTTGACCGCGAGCGCGCTCGTTTTTCCTCCTGGTACGAGCTGTTTCCGCGTTCAGCGTCGCCCCAGCCTCTGCAGCACGGAACCCTTGCCGACGTCCAGGCCCTGCTCCCGTCCATTGCCGACATGGGCTTTGATGTTCTCTATCTTCCCCCCGTGCACCCGATCGGCAAGGCGTTTCGCAAGGGCCCGAACAACAACGTCATTGCTGCCGAAGGCGATGAAGGCAGCCCATGGGCGATCGGCGCGGCCGAGGGTGGTCATAAGGCCGTTCATGCCAGGCTCGGAACCATCACCGATCTTGAAGCACTCGCCAGTGCCTGCAGGTCGCGCGGCATCGATCTCGCCATGGACATCGCCTTCCAGTGCTCGCCCGATCACCCCTGGGTCAAGGAGCACCCGGAGTGGTTCATCCTTCGTCCCGATGGATCGATCCAGTACGCGGAAAACCCGCCCAAGAAGTATCAGGACATCTATCCGCTGAACTTCGAGTCCCCCGATTGGCGCAGCCTGTGGGAAGAACTGCTCTCCGTCTTCCAATTTTGGATCAAGCACGGTGTCACCATCTTCCGTGTCGACAATCCGCACACCAAAGCGCTGCCGTTCTGGCAGTGGGTCATCGGCCAGGTGCATCGTGACCATCCCGAAGCCATCTTCCTGGCGGAAGCGTTCACCCGGCCGCACGTGATGTACTCCCTGGCCAAGGCCGGGTTCACCCAGTCCTACACCTACTTCACCTGGCGAACCGGATCCGCCGAACTGCGGCAGTACCTCGAAGAGATCACGCAACCACCCGTCTCAGACTTCTTCCGGCCGAACTTCTGGCCGAACACCCCGGACATCCTGCATGGCTCGCTCCAGACCGGGGGCCGGCCCATGTTCATGCAGCGTGTCATCCTTGCCGCCACCCTGACCGCCAACTACGGGATCTATGGGCCCGCCTACGAGCTTGGCGAAAACGAGCCGATGAAGCCCGGCAGCGAGGAATACAGGAACAGCGAGAAATACGAGATCCGCGCCTGGGATCGCACCGCCAGCACCTCCCTGGCGCCGCTCATCACCCGTCTCAACGCCATCCGTCGCGCGAACGCAGCCCTTCAGACGAACGAGCGGCTGGTCTTCCATGACGTGGATAACCCCCATCTGCTCTGCTACTCCAAGAGCACCGCGGACCACAGCAATACGATCCTTGTCGCCGTCAACCTTGATCCGGCACAGGAACAGGGCGGCTGGATCGACCTCGACCTGAAGGCGCTCGCCGTGCCGTATGGAGAGAACTTTGACGTCGAAGATCTGCTGACCGGCCTGCACTACACCTGGCACGATCGCAGCAACTATGTGGCGCTGCGGCCAGATGTGATGCCGGCGCACATCTTCCGGCTCCGGACGCGCGTGTAGCCCTGCAGCTCTCACGCGCGTCTTCCACCTGGAACCTCCGGAGGCACTATCTGCGCAAAACTCGGTGAAGCTTCCCTGTTCCGGAGCGAAATCCTATAGCTTTTAAGAATCTTGGGAAGGCTGGACCTGTGAAGAAAGTTGGAAGCGCAACCGATCCGCTGTGGTACAAGGACGCGGTCATCTACGAAATTCACGTTCGCGCCTTTGCCGATTCGAACGCTGACGGCATTGGCGATCTTCAGGGCCTGATCTCGAAGCTCGACTACCTGCAGGATCTCGGTGTCACCTGTCTCTGGCTGCTTCCCTTCTTTCCTTCGCCGCTGCGGGACGACGGCTACGACATCTCCAACTACACCGGCGTCAACCCGAGCTACGGCACCATCGCTGACTTTCAGGAGTTTCTGAATGCAGCGCACGCCCGCGATATGCAGGTGATGATTGAGCTGGTCATCAATCACACCTCCGACCAGCATCCCTGGTTTCAAGCCGCGCGCCACGCGCCGAAGGGTTCACCCGAACGCGAGATGTACGTCTGGAGCGACACCGACAAGCTTTACGACGGTGTTCGCATCATCTTCACCGACACCGAAAAGTCCAACTGGACCTGGGATGAGGTTGCGCAGCAGTTCTACTGGCATCGCTTCTTCTCGCACCAGCCTGATCTGAACTTCGACAATCCGCGCGTGATGGAAGAAGTCCTCAACGCGATGCGCTTCTGGATGGATATGGGCGTGGACGGCCTTCGTCTGGACGCCATTCCCTACCTCGTCGAACGCGACGGAACCAGCTGCGAGAACGTCCCTGAAACTCACGTCAAGATCAAGCAGATCCGCGCCGCAATCGATGCCGAATATGAGAACCGCCTTGTGCTCGCGGAGGCCAACATGTGGCCGGCGGACGTGCGCCCCTACTTCGGCGACGGTGATGAGTGTCAGATGGCCTTTCACTTCCCGCTCATGCCCCGCATCTACATGGCGCTGCGGCAGGAAGATCGTCTGCCGATCACCGACATCATGGCGCAGACGCCGGATATCCCCGACAACTGCCAGTGGGGCCTCTTCCTCCGCAACCACGACGAGCTCACGCTCGAGATGGTCACCGATGACGAGCGCGACTACATGTACCTCGCCTACTCGGCCGATCCACGTATGCGCATCAACGTCGGCATCCGCCGCCGGCTCGCGCCTCTGGTCGATAACAACCGACGCCGCATCGAGCTGCTGAATTCGCTTCTGCTCTCCTTCCCCGGCACGCCCATCATGTACTACGGCGACGAGATCGGCATGGGCGACAACATCTATCTCGGCGATCGCAACGGCGTCCGCACGCCCATGCAGTGGAACTCCGATCGCAACGCCGGCTTCTCGAAAGCCGTCCCCGCCAAGCTCTACTTCCCCGTCATCATGGACCCCATCTGGGGCTACCAGGCCATCAACGTCGAAGCGCAGCAGTCCGACCAATCCTCGCTGCTGCACTGGACGCGCAACATGATCGCCCTGCGCAAGCTCTTCCAGGTCTTCGGCCGCGGCACGCTTGAGTTTCTCCATCCCGAAAACCGCAAGATCCTCGCCTACATCCGCAATCTCGACCGCGAGGACGGCACCTCGGAGACAGTTCTCTGCGTGGCCAATCTGTCGCGCTTCGCCCAGCCCGTCTCGCTTGATCTGAGTCGCTTCACCGGCATGCAGCCGGTGGAGATGGTCGGCTACGTCAGCTTCCCGACCGTCACCCGTGACCCCTATCCGCTCACCCTCGCGCCCTACTCGTTCCTTTGGCTCGAGCTGCAGCCCGCGCCGGTAAAGGCCTCCGCTCCTGAAGTCGACGAGACCAACCCCGTCCTGCAACTGCTCAGTCCGGACGGCTCGGCTGCCGATATCGCGAAGCTCGTCACTGGCCCTGGTCTCACGCTCATGCAGCCGCTCCTCACAAGCTATCTTCCACTCCAGCGATGGTTCGGTGCCAAGGCGCGGACGATCGTCTCCGTCGCTGTCGATGACTGCATTGAGCTGCCCGGCACCAGCGCCACCATTCTCTTTCTCGACATACGCTATGAAGACGGCGGTTCGGACACCTACCAGCTTCCTCTTGCGCTCTCGACAGGCGCCGCCGCTGAGGCTCTGCAGGCCAGCGCGGCGAAATCGATTCTAGCCTCCTTCACCCGCGGCGGCCGCACCGCCGTGCTGCACGATGCCACCGCCGACGAGAGCTTTCGCCAGGCCCTGCTCTCCACCATCGAACACAACACCTCCGCGAAGGGCCGCACCGCCGACCTGGTCGGCCATCGTTCGACCGCCTTCGACGCCATCCGCGGCACCGCGCCGCTTCCCGCGCGCACCGGCTCGGCCGAGCAGTCCAACACCAGCATCCTCTACGGCGGCAAGCTCATCATGAAGCTCTTCCGCCGGCTCCAACCTGGCGAAAATCCCGACACCGAGATCGGCCGATTCCTTACAGAGGTGGCGCACTTCAATCGCATCGCGCCCTTCGTCGGTGATCTCCGCTCGGTCACCCCGGGCGGCGAGCCCACCACGCTCGCCATGCTGCAGGGACTCGTCGAAAACGAGGGTGACGGCTGGGAGTGGACGCTCGAAGAGCTCGGCCGCTACTACGACTCAGTCGCCACCTGTCCGATTCCCGCGGACCTTGGCCGCCCCGCCAGCTTCCTTTACGATGCCCATCTCCCCGCAGACGCCCGCGAGCACGCTGGCCTCTATCTCGATGCCGCCGCCCTGCTCGGCCGGCGCACTGCGGAGATGCATCTCGCGCTCGCTACGCCCACCGACAACGCCGCCTTCTCCGCTGAGCCCTTCACTGCCGCTGATCTCGCGGCCGACGCCGCCCGCGTCTCCGCACAGGTTGCGACCGCGCTTGACGCGCTCAAGCGGGGCATGTCCAGGCTGCCCGATGCCACCGCCGATCGCGTGGTCGACGATGCCGCCATGCTGCTCAGCCGGCGGCGCGATCTGCTCGCTGCCACCCAGCGCTATGCCGCGGGCAATCCCGCAAGCTATGGCCATCGCACGCGCATACACGGCGACTATCACCTCGGACAGATCCTCCGCGCAAAGAATGATTTCGTCATCCTCGACTTCGAAGGCGAGCCGGCCCGCTCGCTTGAAGAACGCCGCCGTAAGCAATCGCCGCTCAAGGATGTCGCCGGCATGCTTCGCTCGTTCAGCTACGCTGCCTTTGCGGGGCTCGCCCGCTTCGCGCAGCGCCGGCCTGAAGCCGCCCGCAACGTCGAACCCTGGGCGCAGCTCTGGGCCAACGCCGTCTCCACTGCGTTCCTCTCCGGCTACAGGCAGATCATCGCGGCCGACCCCACCCTGCTTCCCGAGCCGGCCATCGCGCAGAGTATGCTCGACGTGAATCTGCTTGAAAAAGCCCTCTACGAGCTACAGTACGAATTGAACAACCGGCCCGATTGGGTTCGCATTCCCCTCGCCGGTATCCTTGCTCCTCTGACGTCGTAACCTGACCCAATCGCTCGTCCTGCCGCTCCACCGAACCCCCGAGACCGCTCCTATGGCCAACGCTGAAGCCGCAACTCTCTCCCCGCCGAGCACCGCCGAGCCCTCCTCCGGTGGTCTGCTTGTCTCCCTCGCCTCGACCTCGGCCGAACACTTCTCCGCCACGCTCGCCTCGCTGGCCGAGGCGTTCACGGGCAAGTCCGTGCTGGTTGTCTCGCCCGACGTTCACCTGCCGGAGGAGAGCTTTGGCTCCAGTCTCACGCTGCTTCCGCCAGGCGACGGCACCGTCGTCTCCGGCTCCTGGATCCTGACCCCAGCCGAGCTGCTCAACGCCTTTCGCCAGACCGCGACGCACGGTGCCGATGCCTGCCTCATGCTCGGCCCGGAAGCTCACTCCCTGCAGCCCACGGCGCTTCGCTCGCTCGCGGACTCCGTTCTGTCAGGCGGCGCAGATCTCGGCGTTCCCGATTATCATCTCGGTCCGCGCGAAGGCCTCTTCAACTCCGCTCTCCTGTATCCGCTCTCGCGTTCGCTCTACAACGCGCAACCACGCTTTCCGCTCGCGCTCGATCTGGCCTTCTCCCGCCGCCTCTCGGACCGGCTCACGGCCGTCGCGCAAAAGACCAGCGGCCTTGCCGACGGCATCCTCTGGCCCGTCGCTGAGGCCGCCATTGCCGGCATGCGCATCGAGCAGGTCGATGGTGGTCCGCGCCTGCTTCCAGCCCCCACCACGAGCGACCTCAACATGCTGCTCGCGCAGATCGCCGGCTCCCTCTTCGCCGATATCGAGGCGAAAGCAGCGTTCTGGCAGAGGTCACGGCCAAATCAGCCGGCACTCACCGGCACCGGCGTCGCCACCCCCGAGCCGGAGCAGACCGCCGACGTCCAGGCGCTGATCGAAGACTTCCGCGTTGCCAACACCAATCTGCGGGAGATCTGGTCGCTCGTTCTGCCGCCGCAATCGCTCCTCGGCTTGAAAAAGCTCTCGCTGCTCGATGCGTCCACCTTCCGCATGCCGGCGGCTCTTTGGGCGCGCATGGTCTACGACTTCGTTCTTGCCTTCCGCCTGCGAACCCTCAACCGCGGTCACCTGCTCGGTGCGCTTACCCCGCTCTATCTCGCCTGGGTCGCCTCCCATCTGCTGGTTGTCGAAAGCGGCATCCCGCCGGAGCAGCACGTCGAAGAGACCGCCGCTGCCTTCGAGTCCGAAAAACCCTACTTCGTCTCCCGCTGGCGCTGGCCCGATCGCTTCAACCCATAACGCCCAGAGACTAGACTCAAGCTCGAGAGCTACCCCCGTACCCGCAAGACCTCCGAAGGAGACACGCCATGCCGCAGGTTCCCACCAACATCTACGATCCAGTCGTCATCCCGCAGCCATCCCTCTGGCACCAGGTCGGCGATTCGCTTTCGGCGTCCATGCACCGCTCCTTCGTCAAGCTCGCGAGCTTCCTTCCGGGCGTTCTCTCCCTTCTGATCGCCGTGCTCATCATGACCGGCGTCGGCGCCCTGCTGTCGATGGCCCTGCGTCGCATTCTGGTGAAGATCAACTTCGACGAGCGGCTGAATCGCAACAACAACGCGAGCATCTCAGACTTCTCGCCCGCACACAGCCCCACGCTGCTGGTCACCCGCGTCGTCTTCTGGGGCTGCGTTGTGCTCGGCTTCATCATCGGCGTCTCCGCGCTCGATGCCTCCTACTCCAACAGCTCGCAGGTTTCGATCTTCCTGCTGCCCTATGTCGCCCATTCCATCGGCGCTCTTCTGCTTCTCATCGCCGGAACCCTGCTGGCGCGCTTCCTTTCACGGTCCGTGCTCATCGGCGGCGTCAATGCCAAGCTGCAGTACGCGCGCTTTCTCTCACTCGGCGTCAAGTGGCTGGTCCTAACGCTCACTGGCGCCATGATCCTCGATCACCTCGGCATCGGCGGCACCATTATTGAGCTCGCCTTCGGCATCCTCTTCGGTGGCATCGTCCTCACGCTCGCGCTCGCCGTGGGCCTCGGCTCCCGCGATATCGTCAGCCGCTCGCTCGAGCGCAGCGCCGATCGCATCCCGAACCTCGATCCCAACAGCCCAACGCCGCGGCCCACGCCCACTCCGGCCACTAACCTGCGCCACTTTTAGCTGCAAGGAGAAGGCCCGCTGCGCTCTCGCACCATCGAGATCGCAGCGGGCCTTTTCCACCTAAATCTGGGGTGCCTCCGCCAGCGCCCGCGCAGGCACGTTCGCGCCGAATGCTCCATAGGCCGCCACCACCACGTACCCCAGCAACGGCAGCAGGTATCCCATGGCCATGCTGCCCGTCTGGTGCACCACAACGCCCAGCAGCGGCGGAAACACCGCTCCACCCAGGATCGCCATTACGATCAAGCTCCCACCCAGCTTTGTGCTCGGTCCCAGATCCTTCACGCCCAGCGCGAAGATCGTCGGAAACATGATCGACATGAAAAAGCTCGTCGCCACCAGCGCCCACGCGCCCATCATCCCCGGCTGCATCACCGCAAACGCCAGCAGCCCCACATTCAGCACCGAGTACCCGACCAGCAGCCGCGCCGGCGCCACATAGCGCATCAGCCACGTTGACGCCGCGCGCCCTACCGCCAGCGCAATCAGGCTTCCCGTCAGGTAGTAGCCCGCCGTCCGCTCACTCACCGTCGTATACGCCTTCATGTACGGGATAAACGTGCTCCACGTCGCCACCTGCGTGCCCACGTAGAAGAACTGCGCCACCACCGCAAAGAACAGGTGCGGATACCGCAGCAGCGAGCGAAAGCTCCCGCGATCCTCTGTCGTATCATCCCTTGAACCCGCCGTCGCAAACGCCGGAAACCGTACGCGCGCGATCAGCGCCGCCACCAGCACCAGCACAACGCCAAGCCCCACATACACCGGCACCACGCGCATGATCTCGCTGTGCAGGTAGCCCGCGTAGCTGCCATCCGCGCGCATCGCGGCCACCCGGTCAGGCGCCAGCTCAACCCCCGAAAAGATAAACCACGTCCCGAACAGCACGCCCGCCATCGATCCCGGCGGATTGAAGCTCTGCGCAAAGCTCAGCCGCCGCGCCGACGTCTCCGGCGGCCCAAACTGCGCGATTAGCGGGTTCGCCGCCGTCTCGAGAATCGATTGCCCGCACCCGACAATAAACAGCGCCAGCAGAAACGGCGCATACCTCCCCGCCACCGCCGCCGGCCAGAACAGCAGCGTGCCTGCCCCAAACAGCAGCAGCCCCGTCAGCAGTCCCACACGATACCCATACCGCCGCATCAGTAGCGCCGCCGGAATCGCCATCGTTCCATACGCCACGAACACTGCAGTCTGCACCAGCTGCGCTTCGAGCAGCGTCAGCTCGAACGACTTCTTAAACTGCTGCACCAGAATGTCGGTCAGGTTATTCGACATCCCCCACAGAAAAAAGATCGCCGTCACCAGCCCGAACGCCAGCAGCGCGCCGGTCGGAAACACCGCTTTGCCCATCGCCTCCTGCTCGCTCGCCGCCGCCGTCTCCACCCTGCTTATCTGCATGCCACTCCCGTCCCGCGTTCTACCTTAGTCGTGCACCGCCACCATAATCTTCGTGTATCGTCCCGGTGTCGCGCTCCACTCCCCCAGCATCCGTGCCGCGTCCTCCATCGCCACCACGGCGCTGATCGCCTCATCCACCGGAAATCGCTTCGCCTCCAGCATCCGGATCACTTCGCCGAAGTCCGCCGCCAGCGCATTCCGGCTGCCAAGAATGTCCAGCTCCTTCTGCACAAACAGCCGCGTCTCATACGCGACCTCCTCCTTCGCGTAGCCGATGTACACCACGCGCCCGGTAAACGCGACCTCCTCGACCGCCGCGCGAAACGTCTCCGGCAGCCCGATCGCCTCGATCACTACATCCGGCCCACGCCCTCCCGTCATCGCCTGCAGTCTCCCGTGCAGATCCTCTCTCGCCGAGTGGATCGCATGCCGCGCACCCGCCCTCAGAGCCACACCCAGCTTCCTGTCATCCTGGTCGATCGCAATCACCTCCGCCCCGCAGAACGCCGCGGCGGCAATCGCCCCCAGCCCTACGCCGCCACAGCCAAACACGGCGACCACGTCCTTCGCCGTCACACGCCCGCGCGCCGCCGCGTGCGCTCCCACTGTCAGCGGCTCCACCAGGCACAGCTCCCGCAGGCTCAGCGCCCCGGTGTACAGCTTCTCCCGCGGAACCCGTAGATACTCCCGCAGCGCCCCATCCCGCTGCACCCCCATCGTCTCGTTGATCTGGCACGCGTTCACCCGTCCGCGCAGGCACGCCGGGCACGCGCCGCAGCTCGTGTACGGCAGCACCGTCACCGCCGTGCCAGCCTTCAGATCGCCCGCGTCCTCCATCACCGTCGCCGCCACCTCATGCCCGATCACCCGCGGAAAGCGCACCATTGCGTTCTGCCCGCGATACGTCGTCAGGTCCGTACCGCACATCCCGATCAGCTCCACGCGCAGCAGCACGCCGTCGCCCGCAGCCACCTCCGGCAGCTCCACCACACCCGCAACCCCGGCACTCTTGATCGCAAACGCCTTCATCGCCCCGTACTCCTCACAGCCCGTACACTCGCGTCGCCACGCCGCCAAACACCGCCGCCCGCTCGCCCTCGCTGAAGTCGGCAAAATACTCCTCGAGCACCCGCCACCACTGCCCATAGCCGCTCGCCACCAGGCACACCGGCCAGTCCGATCCCGCCATCAGCCGCTCCGGACCGAACGCCTCCACCATCACATCCAGGTATGGCCGCAGGCTCTCGGCTGTCCACGTCGCCCACGCCGCCTCGGTCACCAGACCTGAAACCTTGCAGGTTACATTCTCCCGCCGCGCCAGCTCGCGGATCTGCGTCGACCACGGCTCCATGGCACCCTCCGCAATCCGCGGCTTGCCCGCATGGTCCAGCACGAAGCTCTGCCGCGGATGCCGATCCACAAACGCGATCGCCTCCAGCATCTGCCGCTCAAAGAGCAGCACGTCATAGACCAGCCCCGTCCCCATCATCGCCGCGATCCCGCGATTGAAGTCTGCTCGGCCCAGAAACCCCGCCGGCTCCCCCTGCACCACATGCCGCAGTCCCTTCAGCATCGGCTCCGTCCGCAAGCCCTCGAGCATCGCCGGAAACGCCTCGTCCGCCAGCGGCGCCCATCCCACCACCCCGCGCAGCAGCGGCCGCCCCTCCCCGGGCAGCGTCGTCCGTGCCAGCTCCAGCAGCCATCGCGTCTCCTCGACCGTCTGCCGCGCTTGCACCGCCACCGTCCCCGCAACCCCGGCCTCGCTCATCGCCGCCCGCAGCTCCGCCAGCCCAAAGTCCCGCCGCAGCGCCGTGTACTCCGGCTCCGTCAGCCAGTCGAACTCCTCCGCCACAAATCGCCACAGATGCTGGTGCGCATCAATCCGTTCCGCCAAGCGCGGCTCCTTCTGCCGATCGACCCGCCGGCAACCCAGCGGAGGGTGCCGCCAAGTCTATCCCAACCCCAGCGTCACCGGCAGCATGCCATTCTCACCAGCGGAAACCGGCTCCGCAGGCAAACGATCGCAGACGATCGCAGTCCAATCCACACCCGCGCCTGCTAGCCTTCCTCCACAGACTCCGCATCCGCGCCGTCTTCACGCGTCTCAACCAAACGAAAGGCCTTCTCTCCTCATGGCGATAAAGCGTCCATCCTCCTCCGCCCCGGTCGAAAACTCCGCGCCGACGTCTCGCCCGTCCACACCTCCGGCTTCTGACCCGCGCGTCATTCTTCCCGGCAGTGAGCGCCAGCCGCTGCCCCCCGGCGATCTCCAGGCCGTCGGCGCGCCCTCCACGCCCAGGCGCTCCAGCCGCGGCCCACTCACCGTCTCCGTCCTTGTCCGCCGTAAGCAGCCCATCGACACCGCCTCGCTCGGCCAGACTGCCGGCCCCGCTCGCGTCTCTCGCGCCCAGTTTCGCGCGCAGTACTCAGCCGACCCCGTCGCCGTCAAAGCCGTCAAGAGCTTCGCCAAACAGTTCGGCCTCACCGTCGAAGCCACGCCCGCGCAGCTCGACGCCCGCACCCTCAAGCTCACCGGGACCCGCGCCCAGCTGGAGCAGGCCTTCGGCGTCACCCTCGCCGAACAATCCCATGGCAAAGCCATCTACCGCGTCCGTGAAGGAGCCATCTACATCCCGCAGGCGCTTGAAGGCCTGGTTGAAGCCGTGCTCGGCCTTGATAATCGTCCCCAGGCCGGACCGCACTTCCGCATCGCGCAGTCTGTAACACGCGGCGGCACAAATCCCTCTGCCACCGGCAGCTCCTTCACGCCGCCCCGGATCGCCCAGCTCTACCAGTTCCCCGCCAACGCCACCGCCGCCGGCCAGACCATCGGCCTCATCGAGCTCGGCGGCGGCTATCGCACCGCCGATCTCTCCGCCTACTTCAAGTCCCTCGGCCAGAAATCTCCCAAGGTCGTCGCCGTCCCGGTCGACGGCGGCAAGAACACTCCATCCACCGCCGCTGGCGCCGATGGCGAAGTCATGCTCGACATTGAAGTTGCCGCCTCCGTCGCGCCCGGCGCTGGCATCGCCGTCTACTTTGCGCCCAACACCGACCAGGGCTTCATCGACGCCATCACCACCGCCGTCCACGACACCACCAACAAGCCCAGCGTGATCTCCATCTCGTGGGGCGGCCCCGAATCCTCCTGGACCCAGCAGGCCACCACCGCGCTCGATAGCGCCTGCCAGGCCGCCGCTCTGCTCGGCGTCACCATCACCGTTGCGGCCGGCGACAACGGTTCGACCGATGGCGTTACCGACGGCGCGAACCACGTCGACTTCCCTGCCTCCAGCCCGCACGTCCTCGCCTGCGGTGGCACGAAAATCACTGCCTCCGGCACCACGCTTTCGAACGAAGTCGTCTGGAACGAGCTCTCCGCCAACGAGGGCGCCACCGGCGGCGGCGTCTCCACAATCTTTCCTTTGCCTGCCTGGCAGGCCAGCGCCAACGTCCCCGAGCCCGCAGCCTCCGCCAACAAGAAGAAAAAGAAACCTACCTCCGGCACCGGAAGCGGCAGCACTCCATCGTCCGCAGGCCGCGGCGTCCCCGATGTCGCCGGCAACGCCGACCCAACCACTGGCTACACCATCCGCGTCGACGGAGAGACCATCGCCATCGGCGGCACCAGCGCCGTCGCCCCTCTCTGGGCCGGCCTCATCGCCCTTGCCAACGCGCAAAACAAATCCTCCGCCGGCTTCCTCAACCCCACCCTCTACACCAACCCCGCCGCCTTCCGCGACATCACCTCCGGCAACAACGGCGCCTACAAAGCCGGCCCCGGCTGGGACCCCTGCACCGGCCTCGGCTCCCCTGTCGGCACGGCGGTCATCGCCGCACTCGCCAGCACGATCCAAACCGGCAGCGGCCGCAAGGCCGCAAAACAGGCCACGAAACGAGCTCGCACCGCCTGACCGCTCCTTCCGCGCCGCAAATGCCAAACAGCCGACCCTTATGGGCCGGCTGTTCGCCTCTGCAACAAACAGAGGATCTACGCTGCTTGCATACTTGCCTGGAGCGCTTCCTGGTTTACGGTCTCTTCGGCAATCTTGGTGAACTTGGCATCGCCGCCCTTGCTCTCGTCGAGGTTCTCCGTCAGGCCCTTGGCTTCGTTCTGCTTGCCGAGCAGCTTTGCGTACGTCTCGAGCGATCCATACGACCCAATGCGGTAGTGCTGTTGCTGGTTGATCGCAACGATCAAAGCCGCATCCCGCACCGGACCCGCGTCCGAATTCGAGACCATCTGCTCCACTTCGGTGATCATCGCCGCCGCAATGTGGTTCTCTTCCGTCTTCACCGGCTTGCCAAGCTTCTGGAACGTCTGCTCAATCTTCTGGGCGTATTCCTTGCTCTTGGTAACCGTCTTCTCGAACGCTGCCTTCAGCTCGGGATTAGTGGAAGCCTGCGCCATCTTCTGCGCACCTTGCGAGGCTTTGTTCTCGAAGTCAAGAACGTAGGTCAATCCCGTAAGCATCAACTCTTCAACAGTCGTCATTTTGTCCGCCATAACAGAAACTCCTCGGTCATATCTTCGGCAGCCCTTTGTCACCTTCGCAATCAGGCGCCGCCGTCATCTTGATTAGTGCGCTCTCCGCCGCTCGCTGTTGCTGCCTGGGAAAACTGCACGTTCATGCTCCCAACAATCCGCTGCAGGCCATACACCTGCCGCGCGATCGCCAGGCCGCCCGGCCGTCTAGATCGCCGGCAGACCGGCCGACTGGTAGATCTGCGAGATACACCGAATGTCCTTCATACCCTCTTCGCCCGAGGCCTTTACCGGCGTGTTCTCGACAATATTCTGCGCCAGCGCGTCTGCCTCCCGCATAAACTGCGTCGGATCCTTCTCCGGATTTGTCTTCTCCTCGACCGGCTTGTTCTCTCCCGCCGTCTGCCGCAGCGTAACCCCCTCGTACGAGAACGCCGGTCCCATCTCGAGCACGCCCTTGCTCCCCGTCACCTTGAAGAACCCTGGCATCTGTCCGGCATAGGTCGTCGCGCACGTCGCCAGGATCCCGGAAGGAAATCGCGTCGTCCACGACATCGATTCTTCCACCTCGGTAAACCGCGGATCGTCCTTGTGCGTCGTCTGGAACGCCTTGAACTCCGCCGGCTCTTCCCCCGTCAGGTATCGCGTCGCATTCAAGGCATAGATCCCGATGTCCATCAGGCATCCGGCACCCGCCAGCTTCCGCTGCAGCCGCCACACCCCTGGTCTGCTGTTGAAGCCAGCCGCTGCCTCGATCGTCTGGATGTCGCCGATCGCGCCGCTCCGCAGCCGATGTATCGCCTCCAGCGTCAACGGCTCATACTGCATTCGGTACGCGATCATCAGCTTCACGTTCGCCGCCTTGCACGCGTCGATCATCTGCTGGCACTCCGCCACACTCACCGCCATCGGCTTCTCGCACAGCACATGCTTGCCTGCCTTGGCGGAGCGAATCGTGTACTCCGCATGCATGCTGTTCGGCAGCGCCACATACACCGCGTCGATCGCCTTGTTCTCCCGCATCCGGTCCATGTCCTGGTAGCTGTACACCGAGCTCTTCGGAATCCCCAGCTGCGCCGCCTGCGCCTCCCCCTTCGCCCGGTCGCCAGTCACCAGCCCGGTAATCTTGGTGCGCTGGCTCATCCCCACGCCGCCAATGAAGTGCTTGGCGATCTCGCCCAGCCCGATCACCGCATACCCGATCTTTTTGCCGGGGTCCTGTCCAAGGCCCCATGCCCGCGGCAGAACGCCCGCCGCTACACCCATCGCACCAACCTGCATACCCCGTTGCGCAAACATCCGCCGTGACATCATCATGACCACTCGCCCTCCCTCACCGATCTGCCCTCAATAGATGCGGACCGCGCAACACATCGCCGCATGGTCCACGCGCTACCTTCGTTTATCCTTGCTCCATCCCTGGTCTCACCTGAAAGACTCCTCGCCAGACATGCTACAGCTGCGCTACGAAAGCCTCATCGCCGTCCTTATCCTCTCGCTCTGCGTCGCCATCATAGCGGACCCCATCCGCGTCGCCAACTTCCTCTACCGCCATCGCATCGCGGAGGAAGGCGACCTCTACTTCACCCTCGCCTACCGCCTCATCGCGATCGTCGGAGCCCTTACCGCGCTCTACATCCTCACCGTCGATCTCTGGCAGCTCGCCCACCTCTAGCCTGCAACGTCTCTCGCAAGAACCCCATCGCCCATCATGCTCATCTCATCTCCCATGAGCATCGAACACGTCACATTAGGTACACAAGGCGCCGTCGTCTCCCGTGAGGGCCTCGGCTGCATGGGCATGAGCGAGTTCTACGGCGATCGCAACGACGAAGAGTCCGCCGCCACCCTCCTCCGCGCGCTCGACCTCGGCATCAACTTCTTCGACACCGCCGACGTCTACGGCTTCGGCGACAACGAAGAGCTCGTCGGCCGAACCATCAAGTCCCGCCGCAATGAGGTCTTCCTCGCCACCAAGTTCGCCAACCTCCGCAAGAAAGACGACCCCACCTTCTGGGGCATCTCGGGTAAACCCGAGTACGTCCGCCAGGCCTGCGACGCCAGCCTCAAACGCCTCGGTCTCGACCACATCGACCTCTACTACCAGCATCGCGTCGACCCCGACACCCCCATTGAAGAGACCGTCGGCGCCATGGCCGAGCTCGTCCAGGCCGGCAAGGTCAAGTACCTCGGCCTCTCAGAGGCAAGCCCCGCCACCATTCGGCGCGCCCACAAAGTCCACCCCATCACTGCTCTCCAAACCGAATATTCCCTCTGGGAGCGCCACCCCGAAGCCGAGATCATCCCCACCTGCCGCGAGCTCGGCATCGGCTTCGTCCCCTACTCGCCTCTCGGCCGCGGCTTCCTCACCGGCACCATCACCAAAGACACCGACCTCGGCGACAAGGACTTCCGCAAGCAACGCTATCCCCGCTTCGCCGGTGACAACCTCGACAAGAACCAGCTGCTCGTCGATCGCGTCCGCGAGATCGCCGACCGCAAGGGCGTCAAAGCCGGTCAGCTCGCCCTCGCCTGGGTCTTCGCCAAAGGCATCGACCTCGTCCCCATCCCCGGCACCAAGCGCCGCAAGTACCTCGAGGAAAACGCCGCCGCCGCCGACCTCCATCTCTCTCCAAACGAAGTCTCCGAGCTCGAAGACGCCGTCCCCGTAGAAGCCGTAGCCGGCGATCGCTATACCGCCGCCAACATGAAAAATATCGACCGCTAGCATCCACACCTCATCGCCTGCGCTGTGGCAGCAGCGCAGGCGTCTCCACCAACGAGCCGCCCTTCCGCAACCGCCTCAAATCCAAAAACGCACGCACCTCTGCGGGCATCTCACTCCCATGCCCGCACCCACCGAAAAAGAGAAGATGCTTGCCGGCGATCTCTACTTCGGCAACGATCCAGATCTCGCCGCCGAACGCCGCCACGCAGAGTCACTCCTCCTCCGCTTCAACACCTCGTCACCCGCCGATCGCGCCACTCGCGTCGTCCTCCTCGGCGAGCTGCTCGGCCACCTCGGCGACAACGTCACCATCCAGCCCAGCCTGCGCTGCGACTACGGCACCAACATCTCCATCGGCCGCAATACCTTCGTCAACTGCGACTGCATCTTCCTCGATTGCAACCGCATCACCATCGGCGAAGACGTCCAGATTGCCCCGCGCGTGCAGCTCTACACCGCCGGCCATCCGCTCGATCCCGCCATCCGCCGCTCCGGCCTCGAGTTCGCCCTCCCCATCACCATCGCCGACAACGTCTGGCTCGGCGGCGGCGTCATCGTCTGCCCCGGCATCACCATCGGCGAAAATACCGTCGTCGGCGCCGGCGCCGTCGTCACCCGCAACCTGCCCGCAAACGTCCTCGCCGTCGGCAACCCCGCTCGCGTCCTGCGCCAGCTCTAGCTCTCCGCTGATCTCTCGCGGCACAAGCTAACCATCTGTAACCGCAACAGTCTCATATCCGTTCTTTGGAAGAACACGGAGGCCGGTTCATCATCCGCTCGCTCGATCTTCATTCGTCCTTCGCCAGCTTCGCCGGTCTCCTTCTTGCCGCGCTACCGCCAGCCTGCCTCGCCGCATCCGCCCACACGCCCATTGCCATCCCCATGAGCGCCGCCCGCTGGCACGCGAAAGACGCCGCCACTACCCTCACCTTTCCCTCCCTCGAGGGCTTCCCCAACGGCGTCATGGATGTCAAAGCCGGTGAAGCCGTCCTCAACGGCCTCTCCTTCGAGGACGGCACCATCGAGTTCGACATCCACCTCGTCGGCCAGGACATCCCAGGCATTCGCTTCCGCCAGCACGACACACAAAACGCGGAAGAGTTCTACATCCGCCCCTTCCCCAACTGCCGCGCCTCCAGCGACTGCATCCAGTACACGCCCGTCATCAACGGCTTCATGCTCTGGAACGTCTACCCGCAGTACCAGCGTCGCGCGCCCGTCTTCGTCAACGATTGGAATCACGTCAAGCTCGTCGTCTCCGGCCGCCGCCTCAACGTCTTCCTCAACGACATCCCCACCCCCATCCTCGAAGTAGGCAGGCTCGAGTCCACCGCCACCGAGGGCGGCCTCGAGGTCCGCGGTCCCGCCGCCTTCGCCAACCTCGTCGTCACGCCCGGCGCCACCGAGGGCCTCTCCCCCGCGCCCACACCCGATCCCTCCGCCACCGATCCCCGCTACCTCCGCCAATGGCAGCTCTCTCCCACTGCGCCTCTTCCTCCACTTGGAACCGTCCCGGCCATCGCCGCCATGCCCGCTGATCCCACGCTCTGGAAGCCCGTCTCCGCCGAGCGCTTCGGCCTCATCAATCTCAATCGGCAGTTCACCTCAGACGAGTCCCCGCCCACCATCGTCTGGCTCCGCACTACGGTCCAGTCCGACCGCGACCAGACGACGCATGTCTCGCTCGGCTGGATCGGCCAGGCCTGGATCTTCGCGAACGGCACCTTCGTCACCTCGGGCAAAAACTTCTACTACCCCGACGCCGAACGCCGCAGCCCCGACGGTCGGCTCTCGCTCGAGAACGGCTCCTTCGATCTGCCGCTCCACAAAGGCTCGAACGAGATCGCCATCGCGCTCTACGCGTCCGTCCGCGACAATCGCAAGTCCCGCACCCGGTACGGTTGGGGCATGATCATGCGGCTCGACACTCTGACCGGCATCCACCTCCCCCGCTAGACCCCGCGAACCCATCTCTTCGCGCAAACGCCTCCTCTGCGCCAAGCACTCCTAAAAACTTAGTTGACAAACGGTCGCCGCTGCGCCTAAAGTCCTATCACCTTAGGAGGTCGGCATGCCGAAATCACCGGAAAAGCCCGGCTTCACCAGGCTCGAGCTCAGAATCATGCAGGTCATCTGGCAACACGGAAAAAGCACCGTCAGCGCCGTGCAGGAACACCTCGACCCGCCACTCGCCTACACCACCGTCCAGACCATGCTCAACATCCTCGAGCGCAAGGGAAAGCTGCGCCGCGAGCTTCAGGGCCGCGCCTACATCTACAGCGCCGCCGTCACGGAGGCCCGCGCCCTCGGCCAGGGCCTGCGTGACCTCATCGATCGCATGTTCGGCGGCTCCAGTGAAGAACTCGTGCTCAGCCTGCTCAAGAGCCGGCAGATCGACGCCGCCACCCTGACCGAGCTCACCCGCCGCTTCGGCAAGCAGGAGGAAGAGTCATGACCATCCTGCCATCGTGGCTCCTCGCCTATCTCCTCAACTCTCTCTGGCAGCTGCCGCTCCTGTTCGGCGCCGCCTGGGTCGTCACGCGCCTCCTCGCGCCCCTCGGCAATGCCGTCCAGCATCGCGTCTGGGTCATCGCCCTTCTGCTTGAAAGCCTGCTCCCCGCCCTCTCTTCCTCTCCGTTCCCATGGCTGCGGTATCTGCATCTCTGGCACAACACCTCCGCGCGCTCTGGCGGCTCGCGCATCACGATCACCGTAGCTCCCGGCACCGCTCTCCACGTCGTGCATCTCTCCGCCACGTTGCTCACCGTCATCACCCTCCTCTACACGGTCGTTCTCGCGTATCTCGTCCTCCGCTTCGCCTGGCGAGCCTGCTCGCTCCTTCGTCTGCGCCACGAGGCGAAACCCTTCCCGTTCACCGCGAGCACCGCTCGCTGCTGGTCCCGCTGCTCGCAGCAGTTCCATCGCAAAGGGGTGCAGCTCCGCACATCCTCGGCCATCTTTGGGCCCATCACCCTCGGCCTTCGCCGCCCGCTCATCCTTCTCCCACTCACTCTGGCGCAGACGCTATCGGAAGACGATCTCGAGACCGTCCTCGCTCACGAGCTCGCGCATATTGAACGCCACGACTTCCTGAAGAACCTCATCTATGAGCTGCTCGCGCTTCCCGTGGCGTTTCACCCTCTTCTCTGGCTCTCTCGCATGCACCTTACCGAAAGCCGGGAGATGGTCTGCGATGAGAGAGCGGCCCGGCTCGCCGGTCCGGAAGTCTACGCGCTCTCACTCCTTCGTCTGGCAGCCTCGCTCCTTCGCGGACGCCCATCCGCTACCCCTCACGCCATCGGCATCTTCGATGCCCACACCCTTGAAAGGAGACTTATGAACCTGCAAACGTTTCACAATCAGCTTTCCTTCGGTCAGCGCGTCCTTCGCGTCACTCTTTGCAGTGCACTCGCCTTTGGCACATGCGGGTCGGCCCTGGCTTTGCGGATGAACATCGCCGCAACGGACAAGAACCCGCCGCCTGCGTCCCCTCACTCCAACGCCGTCCCGAAGATCTCCGGCGGTGTCATGGCCGGCCAGATCCTCACCCGCGTCAATCCGATCTACCCGGAAGCCGCGAAGTCCGCAAAGATCCAGGGCACCGTGATCCTGCGCGCCACCATCGGGAAAGACGGAACCATCGAAAAGCTTCAGGTCGTCTCCGGTCCCGACGAGCTGCGCGCCTCCACGCTCGATGCCGTGCACCAATGGGTCTACAAGCCTTATCGCCTGAACGGCGAGTCCACCGAAGTTGAGACCACGATCACCGTGAACTACTCCCTCGAGCCCTAGATCTGCCGCCGCAAAGGCCAGCGGCTTCTGCCAGCGAGATCCGTCTCGGGCGCCCAATCGCGTCGCGGACGGGTCTCGTCCTTCCCTCTGTCACTGGCTCTCAACACGGCAGCAGCAGCTCGCATGGGCGCCGGCGCTACGGAAACTTCGCCCTCATCTGCTCCACATCCGCCGCCGTATCCACATCCATCTCACCGCCTGTCAGCTCCAGCACCCGTGCCTGTCGCAGCAGCTCCCGCGCCCCCGCATCGCCTCGCAGCTGCAGCAGCTCCGGAAAGGTGGCTCGCGGAAAATACGCCGGCACCCCTCGGCGCCCGTCGTAGGTCGACGCGACAACCGTCTCCGCCTCCTCCCGTAAGGCTCGCAGATGAGCCGGCGCAACCCCCGGCATGTCACACGTCATCACCACCGCCCCGCCAACCTCAGCGAACTCCTGCACCAGCTCCATCCCCGCGCGGATCGACGATCCCATGCCCTCTGCCCATCCCGCGTGGACTACGACCCACACCGGGCGCAGATCACACGTCTCCGCCACTCGCTTCGCCGCTGCTCCCAGCACCACGACAACCGGAGTGAGTCCCGCTTCCCCGGCCACCCGTATCGTTCGTTCCAGCAGCGTCTCTCCACCCAGCCGGATCAGCTGTTTCGGCTCCCCCAGCCGCGTCGATGCGCCGGCCGCCAGCACCAGCGCCGCCGTCATACCGCGTCGAGCGCACATTGCGCCCGCAGATACTTCGAGCTGCCGCCGTGCGTAATCTGCTCGGCCACATCTTCAGGCCGCAGCCGCCGGCTCAAGCCGATCTTGCCCTGCACGCACGCCTGGATCTCTGCGACAACCGCCAGCGCAATCGCCTCCGCGCCATCGCCTCCCAGGTCGAGCCCGACCGGCGCATACAGCCGCTCACAACATTGCCGCACCGTCCATCCCAGCCGGACCGCCACTTCACTCACCAGCAGACTGGACCGGTGTCGCGCCCCCAGCAGCCCGAGATACCTCGGTGCGACCGGCAGCGCTCTCTCGAGCATCGCCCGGTCCTGCTCGTAGCTGTGCGTCATCAACACCACCGCGTCGTCCGCGCGCAACGCCACACCCTCGCCGTTCTCGAGCAGCACCACCTGATCGGCGCTTGGGAAGCGCTCTCGTCGCGCCATCTGCCGCCGCCCATCCGCAACCACCACGGTCCATCCCAGCAGGGCCCCCAGGTCGACAAGGGGCCGGGCATCCTCACCGGCGCCAAAAACTACAAGGCGTTGCGGAGGCTGCAGCGTCTCCGCAAAAAGTCTCGCCGTCCGTGGCGCATCTTGCGATGTCTCGCCATCAACCTCCATCGCCGCCCACCGCAGCTCCTCCTCCGTAAGCCCCTCACTCGCGAAAACCGCGTCCCCGACCCGGTCGCCCTCCATCGCAAAGATCGCTCGCCGGAGCGGTCGGCCTTCCTCGGGCAGCCAGGTCACCACCCGTCGCGCAACCCCCGCGAAAACCTGCTTAACCTCGGCGAAAAGCCGCTGCACCTCAACCGAATCGACACTTTCGAGCAGCAGATCCAGCTCCCCGCCGCACCCCAGTCCATACGGAATCTCCTCCGTGTCTTCAAAGGAAGTTGAGTAGTGTCGCACCTTCGGACCCTGCCGAATCAGCCACTTAGCCCTGTGAACCAGCTCTCCCTCAAGGCATCCGCCGCTGATCGACCCCACCGTCTCGCCGTCGTCCCCCAAAAGCAGCCGCGCCCCGACCCTCCGATAGCTGGAGCCTTGGACGCTGACCAGCGTGATCAGTACGCCAGACGCACCCAGATCGGTCCGTTTTAAGATCTGCCGCCAGTCCACCATCACCGTGCTCCCCTGTATAGAAATGGATGCAGACGCGAGCGGTGTGAAAACATCTGCCACTTCCGCCGACCACTAAGAGACTTCTTTCTCCTTATGTTGCAAGCACTTCCCACAATCCCCTTTTCCGCAGTGCAATCCGCTGCAGAATCCGCAGCAGATTCATGCTCGCAGGAAATCCTCCCGCATCCGTCCGTTTGGCCCGTCTCCTGCACTACACCAGGCATCTGCAGGAAACCCCGCAGATGTTGAACCACTTGCCTTCCTCAGGAGCCTGCCATGCCGTTCTCTCTTCCCCGCACTTCCAATCTGCAACTGACTCTTGCCGTCCTCACCGCGGGCGCCATCCTCATTTTCCCCGCAATTCTTGGCCTTTCCTGACTTTTCGCAGCTTTGATGGAAGAAGCCCTTCCAAATGCAGCAGCAGGAACAAACACAGATCCGCGTATCTGCCGACGGAGGTAGCCCGGTGTACGCTGCTGGGCGGCGGCAAAAGGCTGCTTTCTTTGCTAAACTAACTCAGTCGAGAACGTGTCGGGAGCCCCTGATTTATGGCCTCGATAGCTACTCCGGCGGATCCCGGTTTCACAAGGTTCGGGGCGTAGCGCAGTCTGGTAGCGCACCTGGTTCGGGACCAGGGGGTCGGAGGTTCGAATCCTCTCGCCCCGACCATTTACACGAAAGCTATGCCAGTCGCTAAGCTGACGCTCGAGCTGGAAATACCGCACGCTCAGTCTCTAAAGGACAGGCGGCAAGTCGTGCGGTCGCTCAAGGACAGCCTGCGACATAGCTTCAATATCTCCGTTGCAGAGATGGATGGGGCTTTGGTTTGGAATCAGGCGACGCTGGAGATCGCAGCTGTTTCCTCTTCCCTGCGTTATTTATTGGGCCAGGTCGCGATCATCGAGCGAGCAGCTACCCGCCATGCGACGCGCCTCGGTGCCTTGATTACGGACGCGTACGCTGAGGTTTTGCCCGAAGGTCTCGGGGATGACCTTCGACTCTCAGGTGACCTCTACGACAGTGACGACCGTGCGCTTAGGTTCCCCGACAAACTCTGATAATCTTGGCTTCTACCGGACGACCTACCAATGCCTGAGCACCGTGCAAGAACGCACCACCGCAATCGCGTGGCGAACACCTTCTCCGAAGAGATCGGCGCGATGCTCGAAGGAGAGCTATCCGATCCAAGGATCGCTCCCAGCTATGTCACTGATGTTGTTCTTGCCCCCGGTGGCAAGTCAGCCCGGGTGTTTGTCGCGGTGCATGGCGGGGACCAGGAAGAAGAAGAAACCCTCACCGGATTGATGACAGCTCGTGCTTTCATCCGCTCACAGCTGCGGGATCGAATGGGGGTTCGTCATGTGCCAGAGCTTACCTTCGCCATTGATCGATCTGAGAAGATGACCGGGCGAATGGATGAGCTTCTGGGACGCATGCGTCGTCGTGAGAGACGCTTTGCACAAACGTTGAGTGCTGAGGTCGAAAAACCACTCCCATGATGGTTCGTACGAATAGCATCGAGCGAATTCTGTCAGAGTTTGCGCCCGGAAGATCCTTTGTGCTGACCTCCCACGCGAGACCGGATGGGGATGCCGTCGGATCGTTGCTGGGTCTGTCAGATCTGCTTGAAGCACGTGGCTGCCGCACAGAGATTGTCCTCGCGGATCCAGTCCCGGCGGTCTACAGAACTCTCCCTGGATCGGAGCGTATCCGCCATGCAAGCTCTCCGAGTTTCGGCGATTCAGACGGTTTGCGACCTGTTGTTGTGCTTGAGTGCGACAGTGTCGAACGCACCGGCTTGCGAGGTCTGGAAGGCCGGTACCTGATCAACATCGATCATCATGCCAGCGGCAGGAACTATGGGGATCTAAACTGGATCGATCCAGAAGCGTGTGCGGTGGGTGCGATGGTGTACGAGCTCATGGTAGCCATGGGAGGCGCCGTTACAGCCGAGACCGCAACCTGCATTTACGCGGCTATTCTGGCCGACACAGGTGGGTTTACATCGCGATCGACGACGCCCGCAACCCTCTCCACAGCGGCAGAGCTGGCACGATTGGGCGCAGACCCGGCCCGCATTGCAAACGATCTTTGTTTTTCCAGTCCGGAATGCAAGGTTCGCCTTCTCGGCGCTGCGCTGGTGAATATGCAGCGGGAGGGCCCCATCGCCTGGAGCTGGGCCACGCTGGGGGATCTGGAGCGGCTGCAGGCGATGGCTGAAGATTGTGATGGCGTTGTGAACTATCTCGTAGGTATCGCAGGCGTTGAGGCTGCCTTCTTTGCCGTCGAGCTTCCTACCCCTGGAGAGTATCGGCTGAGCTTACGCAGCAAAAGCCAACTGGACGTGGCACGCGTCGCGGAGAGCTTTGGTGGCGGTGGTCATCGCGCCGCGAGCGGATGTCTGATGCGGGGCTCACTCGAGAGTGTGATCGACCGCGTGCGAGACAGAGTCGCTCGTGACTCTGTTAGCCTTACCTGACGCGACCCTGAATGGCAGAGACGTCACAACCCGCTCCTGAGAGCGCCCGGATGCGCCGTCTTACAAAGGTTTGCCGTCGTTTAGGCTGGGAGACACCGACAGCCTCGGTGGTTCGCGAACTGGCGCTTCTGCTCTCGGTGACCGCCTTTGTTCTCTTTTACGGTCTGATTCCGCTCTTCGGCGGCGATCAGCTTGGCCTGGTCGGTGCGGATGAACCACGGTACGCTCAGATCGCGCGGGAGATGCTGGCCGAGCACAACGGCATCTGCGATCAGCACCGCGCCACCATTGTGCCCCGCGGCCTGCGAGCAAAAGATCTAACAGACTCATACGCCTGCCTGACCGGCGGAACTGTCACCCCCATTTTGAATGGCCGCCCCTGGCTGGAGAAGCCGGCACTGTACTACTGGCGTGCCATGGGGTTCTTCCGGGAGTTTGGGGTCACGGACTGGTCGGCGCGGCTTCCTTCCTCCTCAGGCGCCCTTGCGCTGATCGTCCTTATTTACCTGCATATGCGTCGGTTCCGGCCAGGCGGCCAGCTGGATGCCGCGCTGATTACAGCCTCCTGCCTGGGCATTGTTGCCTTCGCCCGTGGCGCCTCGACCGATATGCAGCTGGCTGCGCCCTTCAGTATTGGCATGCTGGGCTGGTATGCCTGGTATGAGACGGGCAAGAAGTTCTGGCTCTTTGATCTGTACTTCTTTGGGGCGGCAGCGACACTGGCCAAAGGGCCCGTGGCGCCCTTTCTTGCGCTGATCATCATCTTTTTCTTCATGGCGCTCCGGCGTGAGTGGAGTCTGCTCCGGCGAACGATCTGGATACCAGGAGTGGTGTTGTATCTCGTGATGGTGCTGCCGTGGTACATCGCTGTGCAGCGACGCAATCCAACCTTCCTCCGGTCTTTTTTTCTCGAGCATAATCTTGAGCGGTTTGCGACGAATCGCTACCAGCACCATCAACCGTTCTGGTTCTATGGCGCGATTCTTCTTCTCGGCCTCATGCCCTGGTCTGTGCTGGCCTTCCGTGCGCTTGTCGATGCGGCAGGCATGTCTGTTGCCGAGTGGAAGGCGCGTCGCAACCCGCAGCGATACCTTGCTCACATGCGGGCTGGAGATGCCTTTCCCGAGTTTTTGGTGCTGTGGGCGCTCTTCCCGATCCTTTTCTTCTCCTTTTCCGGATCGAAGCTTCCCGGGTACATCCTTCCTTCCATTCCTCCGCTGACGATTTTGACGGGAGATTACCTGAATCGCGTGCGCCGACAGGGCCTGCCGGGCTGGCTGCTTGGCCTGCACGCCTTTCTCTGTGCCATTCTGGTCTTTGTGCTTGTGTTGGCGCCCCAACACATGAAGTATGAAACCTTGGTTCCGCCGACAGGTTGGCTGGTTGCAGCCGGACTTTCCGGATTCGCCATCGCCCTTTTGATCGTCTTATTGGTGCGGCGCGGTGGAATACCGCAGGTCTTGACGGCCACTCTCGTTCCCGTGCTGGGCATCCTGATCTTTCTGCTTGGATTTCACGGCCGGGATCTCGATCTGAACTATTCTGCACGGCCACTGGCGCGGGGCATTAATGAGAAGGCACCCGGAGTAAAGGTTATCGCCTCGCTCGGCGTTCGCCGGGATATGGACTATGGGCTGACGTTTTACCGTGATCAACCCGTGCTGCACTACAGCAGCGATGGGGTACCCGATGCAGAGCACATTCTGGTTGTGCGAGCGAACGAGACCGGTGAAATCAGTCATTGGTTGCGCAACCGAATCTACCAACCTGTTTTCCTATTTGAATCGCAGGGACTTGCCGTGTACCGCGTGGAAGCACGACGATAGACGCGTACCTACTTCAGGCCGAGACAAGGATGTTTTAGCAATGCTGGGCTCCTCTAGCACTGAGATTCTGGATCTTCGCCACGTCTCCGCTCGACAGATGCGACCGCTGCTGGAAGCAGAGGCAACGCTCTGGGAGCGCACGCTTCGGTGGGACTACCGCAGCTCCACCGAGTTGCTCCTGGAGTATCTGAATGGGCGGATCCTGCCTGGATTCGTCACGGTGGAACGAGGGGAGGTCACGGGCTTTACCTTCTGTGTGCATGAGGGGCATAAAGCGGTTGTGGGTGATGCCTTTTGCCGCTCTGCCTTTCTGCTTCCCTCCGGAGATGAGGGTCGAGATGCAACCCTGATTCTTCTGCTAACGCACCTGGTGAGTCTGCTTCGTGCTTCTCCTGGTGTAGACCGTATCGAGGCACAGCTCCTTTTGTTTCCGTCAGGGAGCCTCGATGCCTTCTTTTCTGCGGAGGGGTTTACCGTCTTCCCTCGACTTTTCATGGAGTGTGACCTGAAGGCGAAGCCTTCCCTTGGGGCGAAACAGCGGCAGTCTCGTCCTGCACAGATTCCGAAGCTGGTTGCTTCCCAGGAACTGGTGCTGCGACGATGGGCTGCTTCTGACTTCCAGGCGGCTGCGGAGTTGATTCATCTCGCATATGCGGACCATGTCGACGCACGCATCAATGATCAATATCGAACCCTGCTTGGTTCCCTGCGGTTTCTGCATAACATCGTCCGTTTCCCCGGCTGTGGCGTCTTCGAAGCGACGCACTCCTGGGTACTTGAGGAGAGGCGCTCCGGCGCGTCGGTGGGTGTGCTGCTCTGTTCGCGTGTGGCAGACGGTGTGGCTCACATCACGCAACTCTGCATTGCGCCGGCACTTCGGGGCAGCCATCTGGGAGGGTATCTGCTCGATCACGCGTCCGCCTATCTCGCCCGCGCCGGGTATGCTGCGATCACGCTGACGGTCAGTGAAGAGAACGCAACCGCGCTTGCGTTATATGAAGCAGCTGGATTCATCACCCGGCGTCGCTTCGATGCAGCTGTTCTCGAGATCCGCTAAGGACTCAGGAGGGGGCTTGAGCTCTCGCTGCGACTATTCCACGTGGTAGTTCGGCGCTTCCCGAGTGATGATGACGTCGTGCACATGGCTCTCTTTAAGGCCCGCATTCGAGATGCGGATGAAGCGCGCATTGGTTTGCAAGTCTTCGATCGTGGCGCAACCCAGATAGCCCATTCCAGAACGCAGGCCGCCGACCAGTTGGAAGACCATCGCTTCAAGCGGTCCACGATGGGGAACACGGCCCTCGATACCTTCCGGAACGAACTTTGCGAGACGGTTTGAGGAGGTGCCTTCGCGCGCGGTAAGCGACTGTCGATCGCCGCTGGCAGCCTCCGTCAGATCATCCTTACTTTGGAAGTAGCGCTCGCCCGAGCCCTGCGCCATGGCTGAGAGCGAACCCATACCGCGGTACGCTTTGAACGACCGGCCCTGGTAAAGGATCGTCTCACCAGGACTCTCGTCAACGCCCGCAAAAAGGGATCCCATCATGCAGACGCTGGCGCCCGCGGCAATGGCCTTGGTGACATCACCCGAATACTTGATGCCGCCGTCGGCGATGACCGAGATATTCCGTTTCGAAGCGGCGCGAAAGGCTTCAGAGATAGCGGTAATCTGGGGCATTCCGGCGCCGGTCACCATGCGAGTGGTGCAGATGGATCCAGGCCCAATACCGACCTTGATTGCATCGGCGCCCGCATCAATAAGCGCCATCGCCCCATCGTAGGTGGCAATGTTTCCCGCGAGAACATCGATGGCCGGGAAACGCATCTTCACCTCGCGAACGGCGTCGAGGACGCGGGAGGAATGACCATGCGCTGAGTCGATGGCGAGCGCGTCGACTCGCGCCGCGACCAGTTCAGCCGCGCGCTCCAGAAAATCGCCCGTTGCCCCGATAGCTCCCGCAACCCGGAGACGCCCTTGCGAGTCCTTGCTGGCGTTTGGATACTTGAGTTTCTTCTGAATATCTTTGACCGTGATCAGGCCTTTGAGCTCGTAATCACCATTCACGACGAGCAGCTTCTCGACGCGATGCTCATGAAGGATCTCTTCCGCCTGCTCGAGCGTAGTGCCAACTGGAACCGTGATGAGGTTCTTCTTGGTCATCACGTCATCGATTGGCAGATCGGTGCGGGAGACGAAGCGCAGATCGCGGTTCGTAAGGATACCAACCAGCTTTTTGTCCTTGGTTACAGGAACGCCGGAGATCTTGTAGCGGCGCATCACCTCGAGCGCGGCGGCGATGGGCTGCTCGGGGGAGATCGTGACGGGATCGACGATCATGCCGCTTTCCGATCGCTTTACCTTGTCGATCTCACCGGCCTGCTGTTCGATCGTCAGATTGCGATGGATGACGCCCAAACCTCCCTGCTGTGCCATGGCGATCGCCAGCCGGGACTCCGTTACGGTATCCATCGCCGCGGACATCAACGGTGTATTCAGGGTGATTGTGCGCGTGAGACGAGTCTGCGTGCTGACCTGCGTCGGGACAACGTCGCTGTAGGCGGGAACCAGCAGCACATCGTCGAAGGTAAGAGCCTCTGGAACGGGGATTTCAATCATGGGATAGGAGCCGGCACCGCGTTTAGCTGGAGCGAGTGCGTGGGGTTCGTTCGATTGTAGAGTCGCACTCCCTGCACGGCAATGTTGTGCCCCCATTGAATGCGGAGTGGGAACGATGTACGATAAAGTTTGTAAACGAGGCGATTTCGTCCTCCTGCTGTGCCGTGCGCATTCCGGCTGAGGAGGTCGAAAGAGGCGAGTGGGCTGATGCCCACTTTTTATTTGCTCTAAAGAGGCTGGGAAGGCGGACCTTGGTCTCCAGGAAGCCTTATGGAACGATTTGCCAGGCACCTGGACCTGGCGGTGACAGGTAGCTGGCTAATGGCGCTCAAGACAGACGAAATTCGGGCAATGGCGGAGCAGGTCGCAGGGACGTACGGCATGGAAGTTGTTGATGTTGAGTTCCAGGGAAGTGCAAAGTTCCGGGCACTTCGCATCTTTCTGGAGAAGACAGAAGCGGAGCGGGCAAAGCTGATCGAAGCTGCCGTCGCAGAAGGTGCCGATCTGTTGCCAAAGGGCGTTCCGGTCGAGAGTCTCTCCGGCGTCACGCATGAAGACTGTGCGAGTTTTGCCCACGATTTCGGCACGCTGCTGGACGTTGAGGATGTGGTGCCCGGGTCGGAGTACACCCTGGAGGTGTCTTCTCCCGGACTTGAGCGCAAGCTGTCGACTGCGAAAGACTTCACGCGATTTATTGGAAGCCTGATCAAGCTGAAGACATCTGAGCCTATTCATGGCAACAAGCAGTGGCAAGGGCGCTTGAAGAGTTTTGAGGATGATCGACTCACCCTGGATCTTTCTGCTGTAAAGCAGAAAGGGAAAGCAAGGAAGGCGGCGACGGAGGAGAGTATCCAGATCCTTCGGAGCCAGGTTGAAAAGGCGAATCTGGTTCCCGAGTTCTAAGGCGAGCAGATTCGAATTAGGTAAGCACAGGATCGCCGGCGACCCCGGAGATGTACTTCCCGGGACGTATTGCATGAAGACGCCAACGGGAGCAAGGAAAAGAAGAATTTATGGCAAGTGTTCTCTATCAGTCGATTGAAGCGTTGAGCCGCGATAAGGGGATTGATCCGGAGGTCGTGGTCGGTGCGGTAGAAGATGCCATCGCACTCGCGACGCGCAAGTACTACAAGACACTCGAGTCCATGCGGGCCGAGCTCGACCGGGACACCGGTGAGATCCGCGCCTACGTATATAAGACGGTCGTAGAAGGTCCCGAGCAGGTTGAAGACGAGACCAACCAGCTGACACTCGATCAGGCCCGTGAACTGGCTCCTGAAGTAGAGGCGGGGGTGGAGCTGCGGTTCTACAAGGACACTTCGCCGCTCGGCCGCATTGCCGCGCAGATGGCAAAGCAGGTGATCTTTCAGAAGGTGCGGGAAGCGGAACGCGACACCATCTTCAACGAATACAATCACCGCGCGGGCGAGGTCCTGAACGCCACGGTGAAGCGGTTAGAGCCCATGGACACGATCTTCGATCTGGGGAAGGCCGAGGCCAGAATGCCAAAGCGTGAGCAATCGCGTCTGGAGCAGTTCGCGGTCGGTGAGCGGGTGCGTGTCGTTCTCTTACGGGTCGACCGGGCGGCAAAAGGACCACAGGTGATCGTGAGCCGCGCCGCGCCGGCGCTGGTACAGAACCTTTTCCAGAGCGAGGTGCCCGAGATCTACGACGGCACGGTCACCATACGAGCGATTGCCCGTGAGGCTGGTGAGAGGACAAAGATTGCCGTAATGAGCCGGGACAAGGATGTCGATCCCGTGGGCGCGTGCGTCGGCATGAAAGGCATGCGGGTGCAGTCGATCATTCGCGAGCTTCGTGGCGAAAAGATCGACATCATCGAGTACTCGGAGGAGATTACGACCTTTGCGGAGAAGGCGCTCCAGCCTGCCAAGGTAAGCCGCGTTTCGATCAGCGATCTTGCGGAAAAGCAGATTGAGGTCATCGTCGATGACACGCAACTGTCGCTCGCGATCGGCAAGAAGGGCCAGAATGTCCGGCTTGCGGCCAAGCTGCTGCAATGGAAGATCGACATCAAGAGCGAAGAGGAGAAGCGCCAGGAGGTCGAGCAGGAGATGCAGGCCATGAGCGGCGGCCCACGGACACCGGTCGAACAGGTGACCGAACTGGGCGAACAGATCCTTGAAAAGCTGATCGCGGCAGGAATCACGACCGTGGAAGAGCTGGCGGATATGACTCCTGAACAGCTCGAAGAGGTTCCGGGCATCGGGGAGAAGACCGTCGAGAAGATCTCCACCGCAGTTCGACATTACTTCGGACACTATGAAGAGGGCGAAGAGCGACCGGCTCCAGCGTTGCCGGTTGATGCTGAGACCATAGCAGCCGCATCTATTGAGGAGGGCTCCGCCACAGTTGAAGGCGCGCCTGAGGAGAGTGACGTGGCAAAGACACCAGAAGAGACTCTGGACCGGATCGTTGATGAGAATGTGGATGTAGCGACGACCTCTGTTGATCGCACGCCCGAAGAACTTTTGGCGGAAGATGCTTCGGAGTTCGGCGAAGCACAGGAGCTGAACGGCGTGTCCACTGAGGATCTCGCCGACGCAGAGGATCGGGACAGCATGAGTGATGCGAACGACGAAGCCGATGCACGTGAGGAGCAGATTGAGTTGAATAACGACACGGTCGATGAGTTGGTCGATCAGGCCCAGGAAGTTTCGGACGAGGGTATCGACACCGACGGGCATGTTCGTGGCTAGCGCTTACGGCGGCGGTGTCTCTGCGCGAAAAGAGAGAAATCGCTGCAATTCCAAAGAAACTGGCTACAATAGACTCTCTACGACGAGGCTGCTATGACCAGCTAGAGACACGAGAGAACCAAAAAGGGACGGATGAGTAAAGTTCGAATAAATGATTTGGCACGTGAGCTGGAAGTGAAGAGCAAGTCGATCCTTGATGCGCTCACGGCCGTAGGTGTAGTTGAAAAAAAGACTCACTCTTCGTCGATCGAAGAAGACGAAGCGGAGAAGGTGCGCGGGTACCTGACGGGCGGTAACCGCCCCTCCGGCGGGTCGCGCTATGCGAACTCAAACCAACCTGCCCGCATTGATCTCTCGAAGGCCGCGAAGCCGGGCGACGCGTTGAAGGCGATTCTGGAACGAAAGCAGGCCGAGGCAGCTGCAAAGGCCGCCCCGCCGATGCAACGACCGGCTGTGGTCGTCGCGGCCGGCCCAAGTTCGTCCGCAGGCAGCAGCGTGCCACAAGCGCGTCCCAGTGTCGTCGTGCAGCCAGTTCGACCCGCAACTCCGGTGCCTGTCTCATCGCCACCCGTGATCACCAGACCGGCTCCTTCTGCGCCGGCTGTCACGCAACAGACTCCGCCTGCTCCACGACGGATTGTGCCACTCCCGCGACAGGGGGCAAACATTGTTGTTCCCGCCCCCTCACCCGCGATTGCAAGTCGGCCACCAGTCGGCCCGGTGATCGCTCGTCCCGCTACGGCTGTGCCTTCTGCTCCCAGTCGTCCCTTGCCCACGGTTTCCGCTCCTGATCAGGCTCGGCCGGGAACGTCGCCGGCGATGGCCCCAGCGGTTGTGCGTCCTATGGTGGTCTCGGCACCTGCCCCGACGCCGCCACCAACACCCCCAGCCGTGGCAGCCGCTCCGGCTGTCACAGCTGTTCCGGCGCCTGCTGCGGACTCGGCCCCTGCTGCAAATGTAGCCGCCACCAGCACGCCAGCGGCACCCGCTGTGGCTGCTGTCACCCCTGACAGCATCGCAGAGGCTGCATCGGCGCCTCCGGCTCCGACCGCACCTGCCGGGCCACCGCCACGGCGCGTGATCATGCCCCAGACCGGACCTCGCCCCATCTATACGGCGCCTCCGCCAGCACCTGGTGCTCCGGCTCGCAGTCGTCCCATCTTTGAACGTCCGCGTCCAGGCAGCACGAGTAGCAGCAGTGGCCCTGGCGCACCTGGTCAGCGCCCCGGGTTTGCCGCACCTGGTGCACGGCGTCCCATGCACCCGACGCGAACGTTCCCGACAGGCGCGCCGGGTGCAGCGCCTGGACGCCCGGGGTTTGCCCCTGGGGGACGCCCTGGGTTTCCGCCTCGGCCCGGTTTTGGCGGTCCTCGTCCGGGCGGCGCCCCGGGCATGCTTCCGGGTCCGGGTGAAACGCCGGGTAGCCCGCGGCCAGCAGCACGACCAGGCCAGCGCCGGGGCGGCCAGCGCTACGAAAAGAGCAAAGAAGGCCCGATGAAGGGCTTTACGCCACCGCCGCGTTTTGGTGGTCAGCCGCAGTTTTCAAACGAACCGCTGCCGATTACGAAGACGATTACGGTCACCGAAGGCATCAGCGTCAAGGATCTTGCGGAAAAGCTGGATGTTCGCGGCAAGGATCTGATCGCGATGCTGCTGATGAAGGGCGTTTTTGTGACGGTCAACCAGTCCCTCGACGGGGAGCTGGTCAAGGACGTGTCGCGCCAGTTCGGCGCCGATGCGCAGGTCATCTCGGTCGAGGAACAGCTTGAGAATGAAGCGATCGAAGGCTTCCTTGAAGATACGACCGGGATGGCCGAGGTCTCGCGATCTCCAGTCGTCACCGTTATGGGCCATGTCGACCACGGCAAGACCTCTCTGCTTGACGCCATTCGACAGACAGATGTGGCGGCTGGTGAAGCTGGCGGAATCACCCAGCACATCGGCGCGTACAAGGTTCACGTGACAAAGCCGGACTCACCGGCCTTTGGACGCGAGATTGTTTTTCTGGACACCCCTGGGCACGAGGCATTTACCCGCATGCGTGCACGTGGGGCAAAGGTCACGGACATCGTTGTGATTGTGGTTGCGGCGGATGACGGTGTTATGCCGCAGACTCTCGAGGCGATCGATCACGCACGCGCGGCGAAGGTGCCAATCATTGTTGCGGTGAACAAAATCGACAAGCCGGAAGCGAACGCGAGCAAGGTGATTCAGCAGCTCGCCGCCCGCGGCCTGCAGCCCTCTAACCAGGGTGGAGATACTGAGTTCGTGGAGGTTTCCGCAAAGAAGCGGACGAATCTTGACCTTCTCGAAGAGATGATCTGTCTGGTTGCCGACGTCAATGCTCCAAAGGCGACGCCGGATCGACCAGCCGTAGGAACTGTGATTGAAGCCAAACTGGACCGAGGTCGCGGTGCAGTCGCTTCGATCCTGGTTCAGAATGGAACACTTCGCACTGGAGACAGCTACGTCGTCGGCAATACCTTCGGCAAGATTCGCGCCATGTTTGACGATCGAGGGCGTCCCATCACCGAAGCAGGACCTTCGACTCCGGTCGAGATCCTTGGTCTGGAAGGCATGCCGGATGCCGGTGACACCTTTCTCGTCATGTCGGATCGCGACAAGGCGAAGGGCATCGCACAGTATCGGAAGCTGAAGGACCGGGAAGCTCAACTGGCCAAGAGTTCGCGTGTGTCTCTCGAAGGCCTCTCTGAGCAGATCAAGATGGCGGGCGTCAAGGATCTCAACCTCATTCTTAAGGGCGACGTGCAGGGTTCGGTCGAAGTGCTGGCCGATTCGCTGGTGCGCATGTCCACCGAGAAGGTTCGCGTTCGCGTCCTCCACTCCGGAGTTGGCGCCATTACCGAGTCCGACATCCTGCTGGCCTCTGCGTCGAACGCCGTAGTCATCGGGTTCAATGTTCGGCCGGAACGCAAGTCACAAGAACTGGCTGATCGTGAAAACGTTGAGATACGCCTGCACTCAATCATCTATGAGCTGCAGGACGAGATGACCAAGGCCATGTTCGGTCTGCTTGAGCCTGTCTTCCGGGAAAACTACGCCGGTCGCGCGGAGGTTCTGCAGGTCTTCAAGATCACCAAAGTTGGGCAAATTGCCGGCTGCCGTGTGACAGATGGCCTGATCAAGCGGGAGAATCAGGTCCGTGTCTTGCGGGACGGCGCTGAGGTCTGGAAGGGCAGAATCGGTTCCCTGAAGCGCGTCAAGGACGACGTGTCGGAAGTGAGACAGGGTGTCGAATGCGGTATTGATCTGAACGGCTTCAAAGAGATCCGAGCCGGCGATATCATCGAGTCCTTCACCACCGAGACCCTGGCAGCCGAGCTTGGACAGAATGCCGCCGAAAAGAAGGCTGCTGAACGCGAAGCTGCTGCAGCCACCCCCGTAACCGCATAAGTCCTCCCTCACGAACTCCATAGAGGCCAGAAGCTCTTTCTGGCCTCTTTCCTTTGCTGTCGACCCCAAACGTCGCCCCGGCAGATACACTTGCCTGAGCATGAAGCTCGAAGACATTCAAGCTGCTTTACGCGATGCCGACATGCAAGGTTGGCTCTTCTATGACCATCATGGGAGGGATCCCCTTGCTTACCGCATCTTGGGCTTGCCGGAGTCTGCACACGTAACGCGACGCTGGTATTACTTCATTCCGGCGAGTGGGGAGCCGCGAAAGCTCGTCCATCGCATCGAGTCTGGACGACTTGATTCCCTCGCAGGCACCAAAGCCGAGTACTCCTCCTGGCAGGAACTCGAAGCGGAGCTCTCCCTCCTGCTGGCGGGAGCCAAACGGATCGCAATGCAATACTCACCTCGAAACGCGATCATGTATGTCAGTTTGGTGGATGCAGGCACTATCGAGATGCTTCGCGACTTAGGTAAGGAGATTGTGAGTTCCGCGGATCTTGTAAGTCAGTTTGAGGCGATCCTCAGTGAGGATCAGATCGCCTCACATTACGAGGCACAGCAACATATCGATCACCTGCTCGAGGAGGCTTGGCGGGAGATCGGGCGCAGAGTCCGAAGTGCGGGACAAACAGACGAGTGGAGCATCGTTCAGTGGTTACGCGACCAGCTCAAGCAAGTGAATATCACCTGGGACCATGGGCCGAATGTTAGTGTGGATGCGAACTCGGCGGACTCTCATTACGAACCATCATCACAGAGTTCGTTGCCCATCCGCCCAGGCTCCTTCCTCCTGATCGACATCTGGGGCCGAATGGACCGACCGGGCACCTGCTTCTATGACATCACATGGACCGGTGTGCTGGGCCGGGAGCCGAGCGATCGCGAACAGACTGTCTTTGCGGCTGTGCGAGATGCCCGCGATGCTGCCATCCGGGCGGTTCAGGAGGCATTTACGGCGAAGCGGCCGATAGCGGGTTTTGAGGCCGATGATGCGGCGCGTGAGGTCCTCCGCGCACGTGGTCTAGGATCCGTCTTTACTCACAGGACTGGACACAACATCGGCAATGTTCTTCACGGCAGCGGTGCGCATCTGGACAATCTGGAGACGCACGACGAGCGCTTGCTGCTGCCAAATACCTGTTTTTCCATTGAGCCGGGAGCATATTTCCCTGGAGAGTTTGGCGTTCGTAGCGAAGTCGACATCATCGCGCGAGTAGGTTCGGCTGCCGTAAGCGGACGTTTGCAGAAGGAACTTGTCCGCATCTAGCTGGTATGATCGACCCTGCGATGACGATTGAGACACAGGCGCAATCCCGCCTTTCCACTACGGCCAGCACAGTTTCGCCGATGTTGGTTTTACTCGCCGGATGGCTGATTCCGGGCGCAGGCCATCTGCTTCTTAAGAAGTGGATACGGGCAGCGCTGCTCTTCGTGTCCATCGTTCTGATGTTCGTCATAGGGATATCCCTGCAAGGCAAGATCTACACGCCGAACACGGGTGAGTTGCTGGACATGCTCAATTTTGCGGGAGATCTTGGGACGGGTCTCCTTTATATCGTTGCGCGGCTATCTGACTTCGGTGCAACCTCCATTCACCTCGCAACAGCGGATTATGGAACAAAATTCATTGTAGTTGCGGGTCTACTAAATATCGTTTCCGCGGTGGACGCACACTCATTGGCAAATGGGAGAAAGCGATCGTGACCCATTTCACCGCGATGCTACTCTTTTCGCTCTTCACGTCTGTTGTGTTCGGGATCACGCAGCGTTCCGCTCCTCGTCAAATGATCCGATTTGGCATGTTCTGCTTCGCCCTCTTCGTCTTCGGGACGATTGCTGCAAGCTGGTTGATGTGGGCGATCAAGCATTGAAGCCAGTCCGGTGGACGAGCCCGTTCGAGGCAGGATGCCAGGCCTGATTGCGACGAACCAAAACGGCAGAGAGCCGAGAGCAATCATCCCTGCGCATCCAACCAACTTAAAAGGAGTCCGCATGAGCGAGACGAAGAAGCATTTCCATTGCAAAGATGTGGGATACGACTGCACTTGGGAGTTAGAGGGTACGAATGAGGACGACATGCTACCGGTGATCGAGCAGCATGCGGCCGAGGTTCATAACCTTACACACTTTAAAGCCGAAGCTGAGCAGCACGTGCGGGATGCAATTAGGAAGAATGGCTAAGCTGCGTCGTTACTAAAAGACAAACCTCGTTTCGACGTCGTATTACCGGTGGGTCTTCGTGGTTTCAATCCCTAAAGCTGCCCATCCTCCCGACTTGTATGCTTGGGAGCGAGTCCCAGGTTTGGCGGTTGAGCAAAATGCCAATGGAGAGTACGAAGACTCTGGTCCGAGGCGCACGATACGAAACTGACGCCTTCTCCGGAGCTGAATTCGATGACATAGCTACGCTGGCCTGTGCGGTTTGCCGCGTGCCGCAAAGTGTCGTGTTGCTCAAGGAGCCAACGCGCGGGTGGAAGCGTGTATCTGGAATCCAGCGGACCGATGATCTGTACGTATCCGCGAACTTCTGTGAATGGGTTCTGAAGCATAATGATCTGCTGATTGTTGAAGATACAGAGCAAAGCCGCAACGCTGAAGTCGAAGTACAAGCTGCTGGCGATTCCTGTACCCGATTTCTTGCGGGGGTACCCTTCGCGAGCCCTGGTGGGCTCACTGAGGGCGTCCTGTGCGTTACGGATCGGGTTCCTCGCGCGCTCACCTCAGAGCAGGAGGAAGCCCTAATACTCTTGGCTCACCAAATGACGTCCCGCCTCGAATTGCTTGAACAGCGAGAGCGTCTAGGACGATTAAGGCTGGAGCGGGAAACTTCTGCAACGAACCTTCGAGCCAGCGAGGAGCTTTTCCGGACCTTCATGGATGCCGGTCCCTTCCTCAGTTACATCAAGGATGCCGCAGGACGCCTGCTCTTCTACAACCGCAGTTACGCGAGACGCTTCGGCATAAACGAGTATGCATGGCTAGGCCGCACTGACGAGCAACTCTGGTCGCGCGGTCTTACCCTCTCGCAAAGAGTCCAGGACTTCGATGTCATGTCTGGCGGCCAGACCGTTGAAGCGGAGGAGAGGTTACGAGCGTCCGACGGAACGATCACTGTTTGGAAGACGTATCGGTTCCCCTGCTTTGATTCGTCGGGCAATCTACTGCTCGCCGGGCTTGCCATGGACGTTACAGAAGAGAAGGAGCGCAAGCAGGAGCTTGAACGCTTCCAAGAAGAGATGCAAGCTGCGAACGAACAACTTCGCCGCTTGAGCGTCACCGATGAACTCACAGGTCTTCGCAATCGTCGCGCCTTTGAAGAGCGCCTTGTGCTCGAATTCTCCATGTCGCGAAGGCGCAATCGAGACCTTACGGTCTTGCTGATCGACGTTGATAACTTCAAGATGATCAACGATCGTTGGGGACACGCCACTGGAGATGCAGTACTTCGCCGATTGGGGGCACTGCTTCGAACCACGATTCGCCTCCCAGATCTCGTCGCGCGGTACGGTGGGGAGGAGTTCGTCGTTCTCCTTCCAGAGAGTGGCTCGGAAGCAGCTCTGGGGTTCTCTCGACGCTTGATGGAACGGATGGCGGGAGAGACATGGGAGCACGAACCTGTCACCGTCAGTGTGGGTCTAGCTGCCCTCAATGATTCTTTGCTGAATGGCTTCCAACTTGTAAGTATGGCGGATGAGGCACTCTATGCTGCTAAGCGCGCTGGCAAAAATAGAGTTGTGGTCCATGGCAGTCCCAAGTCTTAGCTGCATTACACCCGGCCCGCGATCCTGTTGGCGGAGCCTGGTGAGCTTTCTTGGATCCTGAGCAAAAGGATGCTGCGGGCGACCCGAAAGAATCTTCTGTCTGACCTCAACTTCGTTTCCGAACTGCCGATGAAGCGGGGAGGAGATGTTTATGGAAGAGCTGAGATTAGCTGCAACACGAGAGTTAGCGCTGCTTGACACTGAGCCGGAAACCGAATTCGACGAACTAGTCCGCTTAGCAGCTCGGATCTGCGGAACATCCATGAGCACGATCACTCTGCTCGATGAGCATAGGCAATGGTTCAAGGCAAAGCACGGCGTCGCCGTCGACGAAACATCTCGAGAGAACGCCTTCTGCGATCAGACTATCCGGGGATGCGAGCTGTTCGTCGTGGAAGACACGCTATCGCACCCGCATTTCCGCACGAATCCACTGGTGACCGCTCGGGATGGGATCCGATTCTATGCTGGGATGCCCGTAAGCGGACGAGATGGACTGAATATAGCGACACTCTGTGTGCTCGATACCATTCCCCGGCAGATCACGGCCGATCAGCGGAGCACGCTCAGGATCCTCGCCAGGCAGGTCGCTGCGCACATGGATCTGAGACTTCATCGATTGAATCTCGATCGAGCTCTGCAGGAAAAAACCGCTTTAGTCGCTCAGCTGGGCGCCAGCGATCAACTCTTTCGCACGTTCATGCACTACAGTCCTGTTGCCAGCTTTATAAAAGATGCGAATGGACGGTTCGTCTACTACAACAAACGGTTGGCCGAGTGTGCCGGCGTCGATATGGAGTCGGCTTTGGGAAAGACAGATGCTGATCTTTGGCCAGAGAAGATTGCTGGTCCGCTACAAACAAACGACCAGCGGGCGCTCGCAGCAGAGGAAGTCGTGGAACTCGACGAAACGACCGAACTGGATGGAAGACGAACCGACTGGCATTGCTTCAAGTTTCCATGGAGAGACGTCACGGGCGAGCAGATGCTTGCCGGCATAGCAATCGATGTCACTGCAGAACGAAAGTATCAGGCCGAGCTTCTTCATTACCAGGCCCGGCTGGAAGAAGCGAATGCCCACCTCACCTATAGTGCGAACACAGATCCTCTCACGGGGTTAGCAAATCGCCGGGCGCTAGATGAGGGCTTGGAGGCTGCCGCTGGTTTACCCGTGATGCCAGGAAGTGAGATTACCCTCCTCACGATCGATGTCGATCATTTCAAGCAGGTAAATGACACGTTCGGTCATGCATACGGCGACTTGGCCCTGAAGAAAATAGCCGCAGTTATCGCGCAATGTACGCGGGCACAAGACCTGGTTGCACGCTCCGGGGGAGAGGAATTTACAGTCATGCTGCCGACGAGTGGCGCTGCTGTCGGGATTGCAGTCACCCAACGTATCCTGGAAGAGATCCGTAAGATCCAGTGGGAGCATCGTGCAATCTCTGTAAGCATCGGTGTTTCCGCGATGAGCGCTGAGGATGAGGACCTACATTCGGTTTTGGCCCGAAGTGACAAGGCCCTCTACCAAGCAAAGCAGCAAGGACGTGATCGATTCGTCTTTCTGACGATCGACAAACTGAAACTCTCAAAGCCACGTACGGACACCAGAGAACGTCTACCTGAGTCGCTCGCAGCATGAATCCGCGACCAGAGTGGATGAGGACGTCTCTTCCAGTTCGCAAAAAAGAAGACCGGACAGCTAATGTCCGGTCTCGTCTTAAGTAAGTTTGCGAAGCTCTATGGCTCAGCATTTGGGTCAGGCTGCTCGCCTGGATTCTGCTCTTCCAGTTGCTTCTGCAGCTCTTCCTGCTTCTTCGCCCGTGACTCAGCACGCTTTTGGGCCTTCTCGTTCAGTTCAGCCTCGGCGCCAAGTAGTTCAATGAACGCCATTTCAGCAGCATCTCCCTTACGTGGACCGACTCGCGTGATCCGAGCGTATCCACCGTTGCGAGTGCCATATCGCGGAGCAACCGTGGCGAATAAACGATCTACTGCGTCAGAGGTCATCAGGTATGCAGCAGCCTGCCGACGCGCGTGAACGTCTCCTCGCTTGCCGAGCGTGATCATCTTCTCAACGAGCGGTTTCGACGCTTTGCACTTTGTAATTGTTGTCTCGATACGATCCAGCAAGATGATGGAGGTTACCAGGTTCCGCAAAACAGCACGGCGATGGCTCGTATTTCGTCCTAGTTTGAATCCCGCATTTCTATGGCGCATACATCAGTTCCGGGGGTTAAGTCGTAACAACGACTCGCCTGTACTGGCGACCCGATTCTCCTTTTCGTATGGTCTCGTTGACTCACCTTGCGATGAGCCCGGTTTAGGGTCGAGGTAGATCTATAGCCTACCCCGACGCAGATTAGAAGTTTTCTGTCTCGTTTCCGGGAAGAATCAGATCGTCATCCTCGTCTTCATCTTCGTCGTCATCATCGTCGAAGTTGCCATAACTGGCCGCAAGCGTAGCTGCTGGCAACACCGAAGTCGGACCCGGGACCGGATTGCCCTGCTCGTCAATCTTCATGCCGAGAGATAATCCCATTTGCGCCAGAATCTCTTTGATTTCGTTCAAGCTCTTCCGGCCAAAATTCTTCGTCTTCAGCATTTCAGCTTCAGTCTTCTGAATCAATTCTCCAATGGTGGCGATATTAGCGTTCTTCAGGCAGTTGTAACTGCGAACGGAAAGTTCCAGCTCTTCTACAGAGCGGTTGAGGTTTTCATTTCGAATCTGGGGGCCATCAATCCCGTCGCTACCACCGGCTTCCATCTCCTCTTCAAAGTTGATGAAGATGGTCATGTGGTCTTTCAGCAGCTTTGCAGAAAGTCCTAATGCATCAGCAGGCAGGATCGTGCCGTTAGTCCATATCTCAAGCGTCAACTTGTCATAGTCAGTAATCTGGCCGAGACGTGCTGCCTCTACAAGATAGTTCACCTTGCGAACGGGCGAATGGACTGAATCGACCGGGATGAACCCCAGACCAAGATCACTGTCGAAGTTCTTATCAGCAGATACGTAACCGCGCCCGCGCTTCAGACGCATCTCCATATCAATCTTCCCGCCCTCCGAGATGGTACAGATATGAACATCTTTATCGAGGATCTCAACATCGCCATCAGCTTCGATCATGCTGGAGGTAATTACCCCCGCAACATCAGAGCGCAGATAGAGAGTCTTCGGGCCATCACCGCTCAGCTTGAAGGGAACCTGCTTCAGGTTCAAGATAATGTCGGTCGCATCCTCGACGACACCGGTGATTGACTGAAACTCATGCAGCACACCTTCAATACGAACTGCCGTTACGGCAGCACCCTCGATCGAAGAAAGTAAGGTCCGCCGGAGTGCATTCCCGATTGTCGTTCCGAATCCACGTTCAAAAGGTTGGGCTGAAAACTTGCCATATTTTTCTGTAAGGCTCTCGCCATCAACTGCGAGACGCTTGGGCTTCTGGAAACCTCTCCAAAGCATGGATACTTCCTTTCGTCCTTCTGGCCGCGAAGCAGTCTGCGACCTTGAGGATGGTTCCGGTGCGTTTTGACTTCTTTCTAGTACATATGGAACGCAAGTCTCCTAGCGTCGCCGACTTACTTACTGTAAAGTTCCACAATCAACTGCTCATTAACCGGCAGGTTCACGTCGACCCGGTTTGGCATTGCAACTACTTTGCCGGAGAAGTTATCGCGATTGATATCCAGCCATGGAACCGACCGTTGCCCACTGGCGAAATTCTTCGATTCCTCCAGAACTACAAGAGCCTTAGATCCCTCGCGGATTGCAATCTCATCTCCTACCTTGCACTGGAAGGACGGGATGTTTACCTTGCGTCCATTGACTTGGATATGTCCATGGCGAACAATCTGCCGGGCCTGCCGACGCGAGGTGGCGAAGCCGAGTCTAAAGGCAACATTATCGAGACGAGTCTCGAGTTGCTGCAGAAGCAGTTCTCCAGTGACGCCGGTACGATTAGAAGCCTTTTCGTAATACGCGCGAAACTGAGTCTCAAGCGTGAAGTAAATACGCTTTGCTTTCTGCTTTTCTCGGAGTTGCAGACCATACCCAACGACTTTCTTCTGCTTTTTCGATTGGCCATGCTGTCCCGGAGGGAAGTTTCGCTTCTCTACTGGACATTTCTCCGTAAAGCATTTGGCACCTTTCAGAAACAACTTGGTACCGTCGCGACGGCACAAACGGCATACAGGGCCGGTATAACGAGCCATAGAACTCTCCTGATTCGAGTGACGATCGCTTTACGCGCTAAAAGCGCTTCTTCCCGATCCGATTACTTGTTGGCAGCTCATGAAGAAGCCGCAGGGTTCCACCCAGGGTGATGCTAAGCGCCTGCTACACGCGACGGCGCTTGGGGGGACGGCAGCCATTGTGCGGCATGGGGGTCACATCGCGAATGGAACGGACTTCGATGCCGGCCGATGCGAGTGCACGGATAGCCGACTCCCGTCCAGACCCGGGTCCGGACACTCGAACGTCCACTGACCGTAAGCCATGATCGCGCGCGGCATTGGCTGCACCGACAGCTGCTTGCTGTGCTGCAAACGGCGTACCCTTTCGAGATCCCCGGAAGCCGAGCGATCCCGAACTCTTCCATGACAGTGTGTTCCCTACTCCATCTGTGATGGTGACGATGGTGTTATTGAAGCTGGCCTGAATAAACACCAAGCCAAATGGAACGTTCTTCCGTTCCCGTTTCTTGAACTTCTTATTCTTGCCTGCCTTTGCCGTGCTCGCCTTCTGCTGTGTCTTCGCCATCGCTTATTTCGTCGCTTTCTTCTTACCAGCGACAGTACCCTTACGCGGGC
>CAXTCB010000001.1:0-141554 GCA_964242875.1 uncultured Acidobacteriaceae bacterium | reverse complement strand
ATGGCATGGACGAGGCCCGGATTGAACGTGCGCTTGAAGACGACTATCTCTCTCGCGATCCCAGCCCTTCCAAACGATCGTCCTACATCCGGAGAACTATGACGAAGGCGAGAGATTGGGCGGCACGGTAGCCAGCGGTACTCCACATCCGTCGTGTTCTTTCACCGATGGCGTTTGGGTTGACCTGTTCTAGTTCTGAGCAAGCTCCTGCTACTCGCGCCAGGAAGCAGGATAGTCGAACAAGGCGGCTCCCCTCTGGCTTGCCTTTCTGTCTGCGTTCAGCGTGCCGCGCTCAAGACACCCACGCCCTTCGGTCGCACGCTCTCCTTCTAAGATTCCGCTGCGCGCCTCTCCGAGATGCGGACTCCTGTCCCCATAGCAAGTCTGGGTCCCCTTCCGCAGAACCTTTCCAGTCGCCGAGGGAGTGGGTCGCGACGGCACACCCGTTGGGCAAGCATGTACCGCAGACAGCGGACAAACCAGAAGAAACGGAGCCAAACACCATGTTCAACAAAGTCATCCTCATCGGCCGCCTCGGACAGAACGCAGAAGCCAAAACCGCTCAGAACAAGAATGAGTACGTCATCCTCAACATCGCCACTCAGGAAAGCTGGAGAGCGACAAGGGCGACTGCGAGAACCGCACCGAGTGGCACCGCGTCTATGCCTGGAGGAATCTGTCGAAGTTCGCCAAGACTCTCCAGAAGGGTCAACTCATCACTTTGGAAGGGGTTTTCAGGTATCGCGAGGTAGTGGAAGATGTCAACGGGGCTAAGTTCAAGCACCGGATCGGTGAGATCCATGCCATCAGCATGAAGCGGCTCTCGAAAGTTGAAGCCGCTGATGATCCTTCCGACGGGGCTGAAGACGAGTAAGCCTTTACCGGGGTGGTGAGGCCTCGCCTCATTCACCCCTACTTCCATCTCGTAAAGCCACTAATGTACGTCCGATCTAACAAAGAATCGCCGTTCGTTACATCGCAGGTCCGTCGAGGAATCGATAAAGCGCGACGATGCGGCCCTCCGATACCAGAACTACATCTTCGCCGGTGATAGCTGGGCTCTCACCGGCTGCTCCAAATACCCATCGCTGACGGCCAGCTGCCGCAACCTCATCTGTAATTCCAAGCGGAGTGAAGTCGCACTCTGGATAACAACTTAACAGAGCCCCTGCTGCTATCTCGATCGCACTATGACCGACGTAGGTTCCATCGTCTACCATCATCACGCCATGTTGTGCCCAGAGTTCTTGCACAGCAGCCAAGCGTTCCAAGTGATTTCGCTCGTTGGAAATATCTGTAAGATTGCGCGCAAGAAGATTTGTTATCTCAGTCATGGCCCCAGGGTCCGCTCAGTAGATACGCCTGCAAACAGATCCATTTCGGGATCGTAGGTATGGGAGGACAGCGGCTGGTCCGGCGTCGCTTTTCTTCATGGGTGACGTGTGCCTCATGAACAAAGGTGTGGCAAACTTTCGAGCCTTTACCCCTGCCGTTCTCCTCAATCCATACACTGGCAAAGAAGGATAGTAGCAAACTAGCAACAAACCGCTACGCATCATAGGATGTTAGCCGATACCCAGGTCATCATTCACGGCAACCGCAATATCCTGCTCGGACCCAAGATACCGCTCGGTCGTCTGGATCGACGAGTGCCCGAGCAGGAACTTGATCTGTTCGAGATCGCCTCCCGCCTTGCGGCAGAGCTTGGCACATGTCCGCCGCAGATCGTGCGCGCCGAACTGTTCGATCCCGATCTCTTTCGCTGCCTGCTCCACGACCGACCAAACGGCCCAATCGCTAAGGCCTTCGCCGATCTTCTTGCCGCCTTTTCGTATGCTGCGCAAGAGCCGGCCGTCTTCAATCGGGGCCGCTGTCATCCACGCATTGATGGCCTGCTTGATCCAGATCGGTACCGCTACGGTGCGCACGCGTCTTCCCTTCCCTTCCATGTCGGCCAGCACCCAGCGGCCTTCGCGCAGCTGGATCGTCTCAATATCAAGTTCGGCCAGCTCATTTCTGCGAAGCGCACAGCCGGTCAGGAGCGCCAGGATCACGTAATCTCGCTTGCCTTTGAGGGTCGAGCGGTCGGGTACCGCCAGCAATGCCTTTGCTTGCTCTTTCGTCAGCCAATTTCCAAGCCGAGCGCCACGCTGCGGGATGTTCGGCACGTCCGTCATCTGCGCGGCCTCTTCGCCGCTGATCACGCCAGCACGCCTGGCCTCGCTTACCAGCTTGCGCACTGCGGAGAGCTTAACGTTGATCGTCGAGGCTGCAAGTTTGCGTTCGAGCAACGCTTCCCGGAACGCAAGCAGGAGACCGCGCGTGATCGGCTGCTGGCGTTCTTTACAAAAGCTGGCCAGTTCGTCCATTGCCAAGGCGTAGTTGCGCTTGGAGTTTTTGGCGATGACACCATTGAGCACGGCCAGGCGGAGCTCGTCGAAACGGCTGGACTCAGTGACCGCTTCTGAGCCTATGGATAGAGGAACGAGGGCGGTACTCACCGGCTTCCGTCCTCGGGTTCCCTGCCGTTAAAACGCGTGCGGGCGGATGCGATCGCTTGATCGAGCTTGCGTTCAAGTACATCGCGAGCCGGAAGGACGGTCAGGTACTCGGCCACGTGGATCCCGGTTCCATCCAGTTCAAGCAGCTCTATCTGCCCGGAGCTCACGCCGGCACAGAGGATGATGCCCAGGGGCGGGCCCTCCTCCCCTTCCCTCTCGTACTTCGCCAGCCAACGGAGGTAAAGCTCCATCTGCCCTTTGTACTCAGCCCTGAAAGCACCCTGCTTCAGTTCGACCGCGACCAAACGCCTGAGCTTCCGGTTATAGAAGAGCAGATCGATATAGAAGTCTTCCCCATCGAGCTGGATGCGCTTCTGCCGGGCAATGAAGGAGAAGCCCGCCCCCAGCTCGAGCAGGAATAGCTCCAGCTCACGCAGGATGGCATCTTCGAAGTCCCGCTCGAGGTAGTGGTCCTTAAGATCAAGGAAGTCGAGAACATACGGGTCCTTAAGGACAAGAGCGGGTCCAACCTCTCCCGTGGTTTGGAGGGACGCGAGCTCCAGCCGGGCCAACTCGTCCGGCTTTCTGGAAAGCGCCGTCCGCTCGTAGAGCATGGAGTCGATGCGTCCACGAAGAGTCCGGACGCTCCAGCCCTCCACACGGCTCATCTCTGCATAGAAGTCGCGCTGCATCGGTCGACCGAGAGGAAGCAAGGCCTGAAAGTGAGACCAGCTCAATTGTCGCGACAGTGTCACGACAATCTCTTCCTCTGGGAAGGCCTCGGCGAACTGGACCATGCGGCGCAGGTTCTTGTCCGAATAGCCGCGACCGAACTCCGAAACCAATTGGTGCGACAGCGTCACGACAATCTGCTCGCCGTACCCGGCTCGCTCCGCACCGAGCACCTCGCGCCGAATCCGGTCCCCAACCTTCCAGTAGAGGAGGGTGAGGCCAGCGTTGACGGCCACCGCGGCCTGTCGCCGGGCGAGGTCGATCAGTCGACGCAGATCCTCGACCAGCGCTGTCGGGACGAGGCTACCGGGCGGGTTCGGGGCTGGGGTAAGCTCGCTCATGAGTGTTCAAGCGTACGGTAGCGGCGCTTTGGTAACAGCGATTGCCGGTCTAGGGTGCCAAGTCTGAAAACGGCTGATTTTAGCCTAGCACGCCTTTACCTTCGGCAATTGACATTGTCGTGGGTAATGTCTGCGGCACCTCAGGTTCGTTATTGGCAGGTGTGCCAGCAATCCCGGTATTCTGAAAGCGGCTCTTTACTGAGGAATCCGCGATGCCCCGCCCCGTCAAATGGTCCCGCGACGCCCATCTCATTCGAGAAAAGGCCCTGCGTTCGAAGACCGAAACGTGGTCCCGGCGCGACATCGAGCACCTGTTCGGAGTAGGCCGCGCGTCCGCCCAGAGCCTCACGAAAGCGATCGGCGAGGTGCAAGCGGTCGGAGGCGCACATTTCGTCGACCGCCAGGCGCTGATGTCCTTTCTGGACGAAATCATCCAGGCGCCGTCCGTAGAAGATGCTCTCCGATCGAGACTTGCTGGTGCTGAGGAACCGCCCAGTCCGAAGCCCCTTAAGATCGCCCTGCCCCACGATCTCAGGAACGTGATGGTCCGGGATTTGCCGGCGAACATCCGGCTCTCCCCGGGCCGACTGGAGATTGTCGACTCATCTGCGGCGGGAATCTTGGAGAACCTCGTCCTCTTGGCGCAAGCCATGCAAAACGATCTTGCTCGTGTCGAGTCCCTGCTGGAGCCGGTGAGCTGCTTGTCACCAACTTCTGAGGAGTTGGGGCAGTTCCTCGCGAATTTCAGGCGAGATCGAAGCTGAGCAAAGCCGCTGATTGCGACTTTGCTACTTCCCTACTCTCCCCTTGTATCGGACTTGCATCTGGTTACTCGTGAAACAAGGAGCCCGCGACCGCGAGCGGATCAGTGTCTATTTAGGTTCCCTGAACAGCTGAAAGGAGCAATCCACGGAGATATGACTCTGCTACTTTGCTACTCTCGTAACAAATGATCATCACACTTTGCAACGGTAAAGGCGGGAGCGGCAAGACCACGTTATCAGTGCTGCTTGCGGCTGCGTTAGTAGAGGCAGGCCATGACGTTGCCCTGTTGGATACCGACCCGCAGCATACAGCGACTCGATGGATCGAGGAGATTGGCGGCCTAGAGTTGGCTCAGACAGGAAAGGAGTACGGTGCGCTGTTCATTGACACCGCTCCGAGGCTCGAAACGGCGGAGGTGCGGGACTCAATTCGGCGAGCAGATGTCGTAGTGCTTGTCACCTCGCCGTCACCGGCTGACCTCTTTACCTCCCGCGATACAGCTACACTCATCCACCGAGAGGGGGCGAAGGACCGCGCTCACGTCCTCTTTAACCAGGTCCAGCCCGGAACCATACTGGCGCGCGACCTCGACGACATGGCGGAGCGGATCGGTTTGCCGGCCTTCAAGAACATCCTCCGTCGGCGGCAGGCATATCAACATGCGGTGCTCATGGGTTGGAAATCACTTGGAAACGAAGCCCGTGAAGAGTTGTTCAAGGTGGCGCTTGAGATTGTCGGCTCAGCAAAAACGCAAAGTAGTAAAAGAGCAAAGTAGTAAAGGCGTACAGTCGCAAAGGGGGGGGATGCAGCATTGCTACTGCACTATCAGGGTTTCTGGGAGGTGATTTCTGTTCATTCGTGCTTTGCGAGTTTCCGGCTTTGCTACTTTGGCTAATACGGATTCGCCTCCAAAGACTTCACTACCTGAGCCACATGAGGGTAATTGTATTCAAGACCTTGAACCAAAGTAGCAAAGACGGAAGGTCAGTCTTTATGGCTATAGTAAAGTGTGAAAGACCGAAGATAGCAAAGGAGCGTTATGGCCGCGTCAACCACCAAAGAGCTTCTCTCTAAACTCAAGACATCAATGCCAAAGGTGGAGAGTAGCCCAGAGCCGCTTGCAACCTTGCATCAGTTTCCAGAAACGCTACGGAAGACGCCAGCAGCTCCAACCGCGCGAGCTCCAAAGCTCTCTGTCAGTCTCTACTCGCGCGATATCGAGCGACTGGAGTCAATAAAGGAGTTCATGAAGTCGCAAGGGTTCCGAAACCTGTCCGATTCTGAAGCATTGCGTCTGGCCTGCAGGAACGTTCAGATCGACGTGGGCCTGATCGACGTTTATCGCTCCATGCAAGGAGAGGACGGGCGGAGACGGTGACGGTGACGGCGATAGACTTTGCGACAGTAGCAAGGTCGCAAACCACTATTGTAGGAACATAGAACCGCAGGTTTTTGTGCGCTGGCTTCTGGCCGCTCTTGACTGAGCGGATCAAGGAAGTGTACAAACAAACTCCAAGCGGCATTCGGGAACGAATGGCTACTCTCTCTGAGAGGTGGCGCAAGTGACAACTTGCTGCAGAGGCTACAAACATGAGCGAGATCATCACAGTTCGGAAGCCTCGAGATTACGCAAAGGAGCGTAAGGCTGCTATCGAGGCCAGCGTCGATCGTACTGTGGCGTTGAGAGATGACCGCGACACTGGCGCGCTTGGCGACGAGGTCATCAAGATGGCTCAGGCACTCATCCTGTGTACTCTCCCTTATCGACCCACCGTCGAACGCCAGGTCGTACGATCAGCTCGCCTTAGTGACGGATCGACCTTGCGGGTTACCTTCACTGCAGGCATCAATGGCATCGACATGGCTTTCGGCAATGATCGGCACCTCATGGCCTGGTTGTTCGATAAAGCGATCAACTCGGACACGGCTTTCGTCACGATCAAGAGCGCGAGCGACTATCTAAGGGAAACAGGGAAGAGCCGGAATGGGGACCGCGTTAAGGAACTCGCAGCGCGCCTCAGTCGCCTCACCGGCCTGGTAATCGGCATTGAACGCCGAAGCTCAGGCTCCACGCAGACCGTCATGCTGCCCATGATTGCTTCTTCGAATCTTCCCAGCAACCTGACGGTCCAGCTCAAGGCCGAGAATAACGGTCAAAAGTCAATTCCGGGGTTGGAAAACCCATTTGGAATCCAGCTTGAAGAGCGTTTCTTCCAGGACATCAAGAAGCATCACGTCGCCATCCCTCGCCGGCTATGGATGCAACTGCAAGGACAGAAGGGGGGTCCACAGCTTACGGACCTCCTGACCTTCTTCGTGTATCGCTGCTATTGCGCCCAAAGTGAGACCGTCATACCATGGGCCGGCCTTCGCGACCAGTTCCCCCAGGACGACAGCAATCCGCGGCGTTTCAAGGTGAGCGTCAAGAAAGCGATCACCCAGCTTCGGGTGGTCTGGCCCGAGATCCGCATCGATGTAGTGAAAGAGGGCGTGTGGCTCGATAGGGCAGTCCAGCCGCTTTTGCCAGACGATCCGAGCAAAAAGCGGGTAAGGCGCTTAAGTGCCGCAAATTGATCTGTTTAGCGTGGACCTTCTGCGTACAGAGTGACGTTTTTCTTGAGGCTAACTGGCTGAATCCGCGGACCTTTCGCGTACAGATGGGCTTTTGTTCACCCCTTGTGATCGATAAAGAGGAGTCCGGACCCTCCGCGTACATCGTCAATGCGGATGCACCTCTGTTTGCACACGAGTACGGGGACCTTCCGCGTACGGGTGTGTTTCTCGGGATGTGGCCCTTCCGCGTACACCACTCGCAGACCCTCCGCGTACGGACTTCATGCATTTCGGACCTTCCGCGTACGCCTGAAATTGCGTGCTGTGAGACTCCGTCGTGACGCTCCCGTCAAGCGACGGACCTTCCGCGTACGCCCCGACACGAGCGGGTCTGCTGTTTCTCACAACTACCGAAGCAAACCAGTAAAACCGAAGACCTTCCGCGTACTTGTATTCGGACGGCCCGCGTACGTTATGCAGACCTTCCGCGTACCAACAGCGGACCTTCCGCGTATTTCCTCAGGACCTTCCGCGTACCCCTTAATAGGAAGCAAGAGAAGCATGTGTTTCAAGAGATCATGTGAATAGCAGGTGGTTAGCCCGCTGCAAAAGTGGAGAATCACGGAGGAGGGAAGAACTAAAAGCTTTCCTAATGAAGGCAAACCAGAAACGAGGCGACCGGATCTACCCCGGAACAAGTACAGCAATGACGCGTACAGGAGCGTAGGGCGACGTTTGCGCACTGGATCGACCCCTAGCATAGGGTAGGGTCCAGAAAGCCCACAGATCCCGTAAACAGGCCTGTGGGAAGTTCCGCCCGGAGCGGCCGCAGGGACGGCGAGCAAATGACTGCTCGCGCGCCTTGGATTGAGCTTAGAACGGAGCGCGGACCCCAGCCCCGCCCCTCGGTCAGGCGAAGTCAGGGGCGTACGCGGAAGGTCCGTTTCTGCGGAATTCGGCTTCTCCGGCGGCTAAAGATAAGAGGGAGGAGGAAGTTGACTATGCTCGGTAAAGAGACTCCGATGACAGAAATGAAAAGACAACTCCCAGAGCTACCGCCCGCGGCCTTCACCAAGCAGGACGAGAGTGACGACACAGACTTCTACGTTCCAGTTCGGCTGGTCAGTCATATCGACGACGCGGCAACTCAGGCGCTCACCGCCTATTACCGAGCCGTCCTCCCTGCCGGGGGTGTTCTTCTCGACCTGATGTCGAGCTGGGTAAGCCATCTTCCCGAAGACGTGTCCTTCGCTGAAGTAATTGGACAGGACATGAATGCTGAAGAACTCAGGTCCAACCCCCGGCTGAGCCAGAGTTTCGTGCAGAACCTGAACCGCAACCCGGTCCTGTCGTTAGAAGCCAACTCCTGCGATGCGGCATTGTGCTGTGTAGGCGTCCAGTATCTGCAGCGCCCATCGGAAGTGTTCGCCGAGGTTTTAAGGGTGCTTCGACCAGGTGCGCCCTTCATCGTCAGTTTCTCCAACCGCTGCTTCCCGTCCAAGGCAGTAGCCGTCTGGAGATCGCTCGACGCCAGCGGACACGCAGCTCTGGTGAGCCTCTATCTTGAGCGTACCGGCTTTCACGACATCAGCGCCGATGTCCTACGAGACGGCTCTCAAAGCGATCCGCTGACCGCGGTCACGAGTCGGCGTTATAGAGGGTGCTGACGTCCGCCCGGCTTGAGTTTCCGTTCAATGAGTGCATTGGCCTGTTCTCGTCAGTTGAGAACGGCGTTAGTAAACACAAGCCAATACATCAGGATTGATCCTGAATGCTCCTGCGCACCGAGCGGCGATAGCGTCCTTGCGAAGCTCGTCATCCAACACAACGACAGGTGCGATCAATAGAGCCTATCGACTTCATAGTGCAACTCTGCCACTTGCTCCATTCGGGTTTGAGGGAGGCTGCTCGCTCGAGATGATTGAGCAGCCTCCCCAGAATGCGTCCGCAAGCGTGGACTAACGCAAGGACTTGAAAGCCGCTCTGATCTCAGCACTGAATAGTTCTGGTTGCTCCCAGGCTGCAAAGTGGCCGCCCCTCTCAGCCTTGTGAAAGTAATAGAGAGACGGATAAGCCTGTCTGGACCAACTTTCGGGAGCACGATAGATCTCGTGGGGAAACACCGAGATGGCGACCGGAACCTTGATCTCGTTTGTCTTTTGCGCAGAGGCGCTGAAGTTGTTGTTGTTGTTCTCCCAATAGAAGCGGGATGAAGACGCGCCAGTATTGGTGAACCAGTAGAGGGAAATATCGTCGAGAATTTCGTCTCGACCGATCACGCTTTCAGGATTTCCACCGCTGTCTGACCATGCGGCGATTTTCTCGTACGTCCAAGCCGCCAAACCACTCGGGGAGTCGGAGAGTGCATAGCCGATCGTCTGCGGGCGGGTCACCATCATTGCCCCGTAGGCAGCACTGCGTCCGAAGAAAGCGGCAAGAGCGTTGTATGCTCTCCGTTCCGTGTCATTGAGGGTGTCAGGCGCCGGCTGACCTCCATTGATGCCACTCACTAGGTCTGCAGGAATAGTGGCCGGCATCGTGAGATGGATACCCAGCAAACCGGTCGGGGCCTGGCGAGCCAGCGCGTCCGAAATCACCGAGCCGTGATCGCCCCCTTCGGAAACATAGCGGGTATATCCCAAGCGCTTCATCAGTACATCCCAGGCGCGCGCTACACGGTCAGGACCCCAGCCGGAATCTGTTGGTTTTCCGGAGAAGCCATAGCCCGGGATGGCAGGAATAACGACGTCGAAGGCATCCTCTGCTCGTCCACCGTACGCAACCGGATCAGTCAGCGGACCGATGACCTTCAGGAACTCCATCGGAGATCCCGGCCAGCCGTGGGTCAGGATCAACGGCAATGCTCTTGGTTCCCGCGAACGCACATGAATGAACTGAATATCCACGCCGTCGATTGTGGTCACGAACTCTGGAAGTGCATTCAGTTTCGTTTCGACCCTGCGCCAGTTATAACCTTCGCCCCAGTAGCGCACCAGGGCCTGTATCTCCGACAACCGGATGCCTTGTGATTCGTCAGTGACCGTTTCTCTATCGGGAAAGCGCGTTGCCGCTAGACGTTTGCGGAGGTCAACAATCTGGTCCTGCGGAATGTTGATCCGGAAGGGGCGAATAGTGCTTTCATCGGTAGCTACGTGGCGCTTTTCAAGATGTTGAATCGCCCGCGCCTGTGTTGGCGGCGCAAGTGGAACCGCAACCGCGATAAAAACGGTAAGCATACGCTGTAAATCCATGTTGTCTCCTTGTGTCGTCGGCATTGTGGTCGCGAAGCAAACCCTGTCGACCATGGTTTGCCGCATATCAGGCCAGGACTGAAATAGGCCCATCGCACGATGACATCAGAGAGACGAAAGCGAAGGTATCAGACGAAGGTATCGACCGATACCTTCGTCCGATAGGGTTTGCTCTCTTCGAATGGCCTAATTGCATAGGAGATCGAAGGCCTAAACGTGACCTTCGTGCCTGCATCGGAGAAAGGCATACTTGCTCCCACTCGATATGAAGCCGAGATGGCTGAAGAATTGGCTCACGAATGCATGCCACCCAGAGAAAGAACCGGAACAATGCCCAAGAGAGAAAGCTTCATCAGTAACGCCCTACAGACCGGAACATTCTTGGTCATCGCAATGGAGGTGATCACCATGGCAATCGGCCAAATTAGCGCTCATCCGATGCCAGCGGCTGCGTTGAGACCATGGATTCGAACAGATGCGCCCGTGATTGCCTTGCGCCACGTCACACCCTTCGATGGCACTGGTTCTTCGCCTCAACATGACCAAACAATCATCATTGATCACGGTCGCATCTCATCTGTCGGTCCTTCAACCACCACAACGATCCCGCAGGGAGCACAACTGCTTGATGAATCCGGCAAGACTGTCCTTCCCGGATTGGTGGGTATGCACGAGCACATGTTTTATATTTCGGCGGGAGGAGGCCCCGGGCGTCTCATTCTCGGTACCGAACAAGCCGAATCCGCCCTTAGGTTATATCTTGCTGCCGGAATCACTACAGCTCGTACGACAGGCTCTATCGAGCCTGTCGCAGATCTTGCTATCAAGGCCGGCATCGACAATGGAACACAGACCGGACCTGATCTCGATGTAACAGGACCCTATCTCGACGGCCCAGGGACGTTCCTCACGCAGAATTTGGTAATGAACGGGGCTGAGGATGTCCGCGAAACCGTCGCATACTGGCATAAGCGTGGTGTGACGTCCTTCAAGGCTTACATGTTTATTCAGCCTAACGATTTGAAGGCGGCAATCGACGAGGCTCATACCTACAGCATCAAGATCACAGGCCATCTATGTTCCGTCGGCTTTACCGAAGCCATCAATATGGGCATAGACAACCTGGAGCATGGCTTGCTTGTTGATTCGGAGTTCGACCCACAAAAGAAGCCAGGTGCATGTCCTGCCAAGAGCTCGGAATCAGTGCAAGCTTTGCTTGCACTGGATATTCATGGGCAACAAATTCAAGGTCTGATCAAGACCATGGTCGCGCATCATGTGGCGCTCACATCAACGCTGGCGACGTATGAGAACTTCGATGCGGACGAGCCTCCTCTGTCCACCTTGAATCAGACACGCGCCGCTTTGAACGCTCTTTCCTGGACAGACTTTCTGAACCTAAAAACCCTGCTTGGAAAGCGAACCCCGCCGGCGAGACAGATTTGGTTCTCGCCCTGCTACACAAGGAGATGGAGTTTGAACTTGAGTTCGCTCGGCAAGGCGGCCTTCTGATGGCTGGTTGTGATCCAACTGGCTTAGGAGGCGTCATTGCGGGGTTTGGAGATCAGCGCGAGATGGAGTTACTTGTGCAGGCAGGTTTCTCTATTCCCGAAGCTGTAGCCATCTTCTCGAATCATGGAGCGCAATACCTGGGCCGGGAGAATGAAATCGGCACAGTCCAACCCGGCAAGCGCGCCGATCTATTGCTTCTGGACGGAGACTTCGAGCACGACGTCTCTGCGATCCGCAGGCCAGAGATCGTGTTCAAAAAGGGCTTAGGTTGGGACTCGGCGAAACTACAAGCCTCTGTAGCAGGTGTTGCGGGACAGCGGTAGCGCCTACGCCTATGCCATTCAACAGATCAAGGGGGATGCTCTCCATAGTTCATCGGCTGCTGGAAATGCATCCGTCTTTATAACAATACGACTAAGGTCTGTTGACATGCTTGCGCGTAAAGGACAGGAAGCGACCGAAGAGTTGATTGAATTCGTTTGGCCTTTCCCAGAAGGGAGCATGCCCAGCGCTTTCGATCCTATGGATATTGTCCTCCCAAAGATTTGGGAATGCCACTTGCCGGAAGAAATCGGCCTTGATGAGACTGTCTTCTGCGCCATTGATAACGGCGATGGGGATCTGCGCAGTCTCCACGATGCTTCTCTGATTGACACCCAATCCTTCGAATGAACTTTCGACAAGCCTTCGGCGAAATCTGCCATCCGTCCGCATCGCTGCCTTCACCAAAAGGCGGTTTCCACGTTCGCGAAAGATGCGATCTACAAAGGATCGTGCTTCAATCTCTTCCATACTTCGGTCATGCGCAGGAAGCGACCGTGGTGAGTGATTGAAACCTTCTGCCATGTTGTTCTTGCCTTCGAGCTTTCCGACCGGGGGAGTACCGCACAAAAGGAGAGCTTGCATCTTGCTTGACAGCGCGAGCATTTCGATGGCTACATGGCCGCCGAGAGACCAACCAAGAACCACTGGCTTCGATACGCCAATGTATTCCAGCACTTCAGAAACAGCTCCGGCAAGCCCGGGAAGCGTGTACGTCCGGTCCGCATCAGTGGCATCTTCAGAGTGGCCGTGGCCCGGGAGGTCGACCGCTATCAAACGGTAGACGTTAGAGAGGCCGGCATCGAGTTGTTTTCGGAACACGCAACTACACGAGGAGTTGCCATGGATCAGCAAGACCGGGTGCTCGCCTCGCCCTGACTCCTTGAGGGCAAGCACTCCGTGTGACGTCTTGATGTAACTTTCAGTGGTCATATCACATACCTATGAATGTCCGCGTTGCGCAGATCACATCGCTTTCGCAGTATGAGGGGACTGCTCAGACCGCGGTGGCGAAGCATTCTAATGATGCTTAGTCTGTTGGGTAGTCAGTGGAGGCACTCAATCCCCGCCACATCTCCATGCCTGCCAGTCGTTTGCGATCACTCTCGCCAATCGCCTTCAACGCATCACTCCCAAGCGGAAGGCGAAGTGGGGGATCAGCCAATTTAGAAAGCTCAATCAGCACTTTAGCCGCTCGCGCTGGATCTCCGGGCTGATTGCCGTGGTATTCGGCTTGAAAGCGAGCAGCAGCACCAACGGTCGCCTGGTATTCCTCACGCATCGTGGCACCATTTACCGAGTCTGCTGCAAAGTCTGTCCTGAAACCGCCAGGTTCAATAATGGTCACTTTGATTCCAAGGGGACCGACTTCACTAGCTAATGCTTCTGAGAAGCCCTCGACTCCCCATTTTGCAGCGGAGTAGGGTGTCCGACCCAGAGCTCCGATCCTTCCGCCCACAGAGGAGAACTGGATGATGTGGCCAGCTCCTTGCTTCCGCATGAAGGGGATGGCTGCTTTGGTGGTGTGGACCGTGCCCATGAGGTTCGTCTCGATTTGCGAGCGAAAGTCTTCGATGCTGGTATCCTCGAGCGCTCCGATCGTGCCGTAACCAGCGTTGTTCACCAGAACATCAATTCGCCCGAAACGGTCCACAGCGAACGCCACCGCATTCTCAGCGGCGGCAGAATCCCTCACGTCAAGCGTTTGCAGGGCAATGTTCTTACCAAACCGCCGAGTTAGTTCATTGAGCTGTTCGACTTGCCTTGCGGTGGCGACTACGTTGTCGCCGTTTTCGAGGGCGGCGGTTGTAATCGCCCGGCCCAAACCTTTGGAACTTCCCGTGATCAGCCAGACTTTGTTCATCGAACACATTCCTCCTTGAAAATCAGTTATGCGTCAGAGAACACATGGCACCCAACTCCGTGATGCTCTTCTGGTCTGTCGCCGCCTGGACGATCTCACAGAGTGAGCGATCCAGCGTGCAGTTGAAATCTGTTGCCGTCATTTGGACACGTAGATCTTCCAGTAACGCTCGCGAGAAGCTCGCGATCATTCCTGGATTTTGCCCAAGCTGCTGACAGGCGTGGTGCCTGGTGAAACCTCCAGAAAGTGCGAGAACCCTATAGACTTTCGGGTGGTTCATCAACTGCGCATAGGAACCAGGCGTTACCGGAATCGTGAGCTTGAGAAAGACACGCAGATCTCCACTGGCTTGTTCGAGAGCAAAGGTGATTGCGTCGCGGAGTTGAAGCTCCTGAAGACGTCTGACATGATCTGGAAGCTCCGTCGACACTTCGATCTCAACGATGGGAAGGAGGCCGGCCGCAAAGATTTCCTCGGCCAGTGCGAACTGCTGCCACACCGCCTCCACGATCATCCGCTCTGTTGTGGCGTGAATCAGGGTGCGCATCTTCGTGCCAATGACTCCGAGGCTTCTCGCCCAATTCAACATTGACAGAAGATCAGGAATCGGTTTCATCAATTGGACGCCATTTGCGATCTGTTCTAAACCAGCGTCAATCTTGAGAAACGATGCGATGCGGTCCCTTTCGGACAAGAACTGGGGAATCGTGCTGTCTCGGATGCAACTCTTAAGTGTCCGCGCAAAGAGGATGACCGCGAGCACCCGGTCCACCGCAAATGCTGGCGACTCCATAATGCGGAGCCGCATCTCGTGGATCCGTTCGAACATCATCTCTTCGCTGTTGTATTGATCGGGACGTATGCCGTAATGCGCGAGTGCCACCGGTGTTGATCCACCACTCTGGTCGAGAGCAGCAAACATCCCGCTGCCATATCGCAGCTTTGCTAGCAGCAGTGAATCAAACCTTTGCTCTTGTGAATCCGGCTGTTGCATAGTGATTGACTCCATACGGAAAAAACTTCGGTTTGGAACGTTGTGGTGAACAGCTGACCGGAGATCCGCCTCTGGGTCTACCCGAACGTGAAAACATAGGCCTTTGCCCCAGCTTCAAGAAATTCGATCCGAAAGGTTCGGTCACGAATCGGACCAGACTGCCGAACCAACTGATACAGTCTCGTAGCCGACACGACGCCATTCCCATTGGTGTCGACATCTGCGCCGTGGTTATCGCCTAGGGACTCCCCGTCCAAGCTGACGCGAAAACGAACAGGCTTTCCATCATCCCCTGGGCCGAGTACCAGATGAAGATCGCGTACGTGGAACCGAAAGACGATCCCTGCTCCGGGCCGAGATGCAACAGCGTATTGCGAACGAACATTCCAATTTCCGGTCAGGCCCCAAGTGTTATTGCCCGGAACGGCTGTGGTGTACACATGCTCACGATCATGTTGCAATCCACCGGGTGAAATGAAACCCTTCGCCTGCTCGTAGCCAACATATGTCTCACCTGAATGGACATGCCCTGCATCCGAGGCGGCCTCCGCCCCGTGCACATCCAGATTCAGCGACCTGTCGTCGGCCTGATCCGTTCCTCTCGCCTCAGCCAGGAGTTCTTTGATTACAGTTTCAGAATGCTGATAATCCCCTTCACCAAAGACATGGTGCCGAATCCGGCCCGCACCGTCGACAAAGTACATAGCCGTCCAATATTGATTTTCGAAAGCACGCCAGATTCGATAGTCACTATCCACCGCCACGGGATAGGTGATTCTGAAACTTCGAACCGCATTTTGAACGTTGTCGACGTTCTTCTCGAACGCAAACTCGGGAGTGTGCACTCCGATGACGATCAGACCCCGGTCCCTGTATTTCTCTGCCCAGGCACGAATGAAAGGCAGCGTTCGTATGCAGTTGATACAGGAATATGTCCAGAAATCAATCAAGAGCACTTTCCCGTGCAGCTATTTCCTATCGAGTTGAGAGGAGTTCAGCCACGATACTGCTCCATCCAAATCTGGGACCTTCCCCTCGATCGGCAGGCAGCTCCTTTGGTCGAACGCGAGGTTACCAAGGACAAATATGGCGGGGATGATTTTGGTGGAATCAGAAACTGATGAGTTCCTTGGCGGCAAAGCGTGGACACCTTCGTCTCGTTGGCGGTGGTCTCCCATGCGCAGCAGGTGTTCCTCCCATCGAGCGGTATTTCCAAAGGAAAGCGTGGCGAGAATGCCTGTGTCCCAACCAAGGAAGATCGTCGCTACGCTCGCCAGTATCGCAATGCCTACGCTCTGCCGAACTCTTTCCATGACCGGTCCGGACCGTCGCATAGAGCCAATCAATCGACCTCCGAAGGCAAGGGCGAGCCCCAGCGAACAGGCGGCCCCTATGGCGTACGAGGTGAGGCAACCGGCGGTCAGCCAGTTGGCGCCGTGGAGAGCTGCACCGGTAAGCACCAGGCCTAAGATCGGCCCCGCACAAGGAGCCCACAGCATTCCTGTCGCGATTCCTACCAATAGTGAACCGGCCATCCCCGTCCCGCTCGGCTCAGCGCTGCTTAAGAGCCGGTTGCCAAGGCTCACGATTGGATAAGCCAGCTTGCTTGCGAGTTCTGATGACATTAGTGTCAGCCCGAAAATGAAGAGCACTACGAGCGCAAGTCCTCGTCCGACCTCGTTTGCTCCCAGGACCCAACTTCCGCCTGTTGCTGCGAGCGTCGCAACGCCAGCAAAGGTGAGAGCTAGCGATACCAGCATTGGAAGTACAGTACGGAAGAAAGGCTGTCCCGCACGCGAGAACAAAAACGGCAAGATCGGCATGATGCACGGACTGCAGATTGTCAGGGATCCCGCCAGAAAAGAAATTAGGAGAAGTATCATCGCCTTACCATGACCTCTGGAATAGAGGTCCGTCTGAACTCAGAAGTGTCGAACCTCCGGCTCCGAAGGTCTAGATCAATGAACGCCTGGCCAGACGTTTCGGGAGTGCGAGGCGTCACGGAGCGTAGCGAGTGAAGACATATTCTCGGTCTTCTGCTGGAGTGTGGCAGGCAAAACAACCGGTGGTCGCCGCTGCGCTCGCGGGCTTGCCGTGATCGAATTGCTCGAATCCCCATCCTCCTGTCGTCGGATACTTCTTCGAGTCCTTCACCATCAGTTGCACGTTGGTGGGAGTGCCGGCCACGAATGACTGGTCTTTGCCGAAGACCTTGTTGTTTTCTTCCGAAGCCGCATAGGTCCAGGCCAAGCGAGCGATGATTGCGCCGTCTGGAAAGGGAAGGGTTCCTGCGCGATAAGCCTCGATAGCTTTGTCATTACCCAAGACGGCACGAAGGTCATTCAAACTGCCCGCTTCGTGCGCAACAGATACCAATCGCCAATCTCGATAACCAGCCGGTAGCGTGGTTTTGGTGCTGGGAACTTGGATCGATCCAGTTGTTGCATGTACCGTAGCTGTTTTCCAGATCGCCCTGCTACAGAAAAGTCCGGCTACACCCGCAATCAGCAGGAACTTTGTACCATTTTCTTTCATCAAAGCGGAATCGCGTTTCATATTGCTTCCCCTAACGTTGGCGGTTCGTTATTCCCTTGCGGCTCACAGCGCAGTCACATCCTGGATAGCCTGCGCAAAAGCCTCCGGCGCTTCTTGAGGGAGGTTGTGCCCGATCCCGCCTTGGACGAGCCGATAGGCATACTTCCCAGTGAACTTCTTGGCGTAGTCCTTAGAGTCTGGATGAGGGGCTCCGTTGGCATCCCCTTCGAGCGTGATCGTGGGGATTGAGATCGATGGCGACGCCGCTAACTTTTGCTCGATCTCGTCGTACTTCGGTTCACCGGCTTCGATACCTAGCCGCCAGCGATAGTTGTGAATCACGATCCTTATATGGTCAGGGTTGTCGAAGGAATCAGCCGAGCGATCGAATGTCTCGTTGGAAAAGTTCCACTGCGGTGACGCTGTTTGCCAGACAAGTTTCGCGAAGTCACGCCGGTACTTGTCGTAGCCATCGCGACCGCGATCCGTCGCGAAGTAGAACTGATACCACCACGCCAGTTCGGCTTTGGGCGGCAATGGCACTTTGCCCGCCTGCTGGCTTCCGATTAGGTAGCCGCTCACGCTGACCAAGCCCTTGCAACGCTCGGGCCACAGAGCGGCGACGATATCCACCGTGCGTGCGCCCCAATCGAACCCTCCGATGATCGCCTGCTCTATCTGCAAAGCATCCATGAGCGCGATGACATCGAGAGCAAATGTTGTTGGTTGTGCGTTCCTGACCGTCTCCGCGGAGAGGAACTGCGTGGTCCCATATCCACGCAAATGAGGAACGATCACCCGGTAGTTTGCAGCAGCAAGGATTCTGGCAACATCGGCGAAACTGTGAATGTCATAGGGCCATCCGTGCAGCAGGATCACAGCCTGCCCGTCGATTGGCCCCTGATCGACATAGCCAACGCTCAAGACGCCAGCATTGATCTGCTTCACTGGCGAAGTGAAGGTTGAAGCTCCTGCCCGTGGTAAGTCTCGTAAGCTGTGACGAGGCTCGGACACCTCCCCCTTGGAAACGCCCGCGAATGCGAGCGTCATTGCTGCTGCGCCGAGGAAACTACGGCGGCTCGGTGAAGCATTTTTTGTCGGGCTCGCGTTGCTCATCTCACTCCTCATTCCTATCACCACTCATCGGAATGGCGAAGCACACACAATCGTTTCGTTGTTTGTTTTGCTTCTCTAGGCAAGAGAGACGGAAATCTCAATGTTCCCTTGCAGTGCCTTCGAGTATGGGCAGGTTGCATGCGCAACCTGTACCAGTCGCTCCCCTCGTCCCGTGCCAGACCAGGGAGACCCACAGAGAGACGTGCAGCCAGGAAAAAGCCCTGATCCCCAGTTCCTAAGTCGATCTCGGTATCTACGAACCGGTTTGTCGGAAGAGCAATGTTCTGTTTGTTCGCCGCAATCGCAAGGGCACCAAGGAAGCAGGCCGACCAACCGGCCGCCAAGAGTTGTTCAGGGTTTACCCCTGCACGCTTCAACCCCGGCAGCGCGAACTCTAGATCCAAACCGCTATCTTCGCTTTGCGAAGTGCCTCCGTCTCGACCGCCTGCCGTATGCACTCTTGCCGTGTAAGAACCTTGTTCATTGCCGCTGTGCTCCTCTCAAGTTTCCACCTCGTCCCTCTTCGAACAATTGGGAACCCACATGAGACACACAGAAAGATGAAAAGGTGACAGAAGCTCCTCTAAAGAATTTCTAAAACGAGCGCTGCTCAGTGCTTGTAGCAAGTTGTGGGGCTGAAGCCTCTCACTCTCGCACACGGCTTTTCTTAGCGCAGAACGTGAGAGTCGATCTGCCCGGAGGAGAAACCCGCGTGAAGTCGGGGTTTGGTACCAGAGTTGTTGATATTCAAATGCAGGGTGCCGCTTAAAGAAAAGGACTTTCAGCTTTCATCGCAGAACTGCATTGGCATGCTCAGTCTCGAGACGGCCACCAATTGGAGAACAGCTTCTTGAGGGACAGACGTTTGACGGGTTTTAGGTACGCGGATGGGTACGGTACCGTCGCGTTCACTCTCGTTCCCACCCCTGGACCGGACGTAATCGAGATTTGCGCACCCATCCGATCAGTACGTTCACGCATGCCCGTCAAACCGAAATGTCCTTCTTTTCCGGCCGTGAGGTATTCGTCTGGGATTCCAACCCCGTCGTCACTCACCTGCAGAACAAGACTCCGGCCGTAGTTCAATTCGACGATGATGCGAGTCGCCTTCGCGTGGCTAATCGCGTTGCGGATTGCTTCCGCGCCCACTTGGCAGAGTTCCGCGCGCACGATGGGATGAAGATCCCGCACTGTGCCGCTGACCCGTACCTCGGTCTCTGCTGTACTGTTTGCCGAAAACTCATCGAGGGCGGTACGCAGGGCATCTGCGAGATGATTCCGTTCAATGGTTGAAGCTCGCAGAGCGCGAAGAGCAGTGCGCCCTTCCGTAACGGCTTGTCCAAGCCAATCCGACAGCTGTTCGAGAGCCAGACTCATTCCCATTTCATCGTGCGCGTCCGCAAGTGCGCTGTCTGCGACTATCTTGCTGCTCTGGACAGTTTGGAGAAAGGTATCGTGCAACTCCCGCGCCATTCGGGTTCGCTCCGCCAACCGCTCATCGAACCGGGCATTGAGAGCGGCTGCAATCGTGCGTATCCGGAGTCGATACGCGATCCACGCCAGCACCGAAAGGCCTAGCACCCAAAGACTAGTAAACCACGTGGTCTGATACCAGGCTGGCAAGACGACGAAGTCAACGACCGCTTCCTCCTGGTTCCAAACGCCGGCCTGATTGCTGGCCAAGACATGGAAGCGGTATTTCCCAGGCTTGAGATCCTCGAAGTACGCGGTTCTTCGACCCCCAGCGTCCATCCAAGCCGTATCGTGCCCATCAAGTCGATATCTGAACTGCAGGTTGGCTGGGCTGGCAAAGCTCAGACCGGCATAGTTGATCATGAGGTTTCTAGGTCGCGGCGGTAACCGGATCGCGCGATCCAAAGCGTACGCTATGTGGTCGGCCTGAAAGCTCTCGATACGGACAGGCGGCAATGGAAGGGGGATTGGGGCTTGTGAGACGACCTCCACACCATTTTGCTCTGTCGCGAACCACACCCTATTGTCAGGCGTAACACCAGTATTGGGCTCGAACGGGTCCTGCGACAAGAGCACCCCATCGCTCGCCGTTAGGAGTTCGTATTGCAGGATTGCCGACGGCTCTTTCCACCAGCGCTCAAGTTCGGAACGAGACAATTGCAGAATGCCAGCGTCACACATCAACCAAAGATTGCCAGAGAGATCAAAGACGCCGGATCTTAAATGTTCATCAGGCAGGCCATTTCTTTTGCCGAGAGTCTGAGGTCGGCCGTCTCGAATTCCGTACAGACCCTGTTGCGTGAGAATGAGCGGTCCGTTTTTACCAAAGCCCAGAATCCGTCTGATCGCAGCCTGGGCGGTCAACCCCAAATCAATTCTCTTCCGAACACTACCATTTTCAAATGCGATCGAACCATCGGTGTAGCCCACCCAGGATGCTCCAGATTGGTCCACGTAGATAGCTCCCGCGCGCGGGTACGTAGGCGGTCCCTCACGCCGGGTCACGCCTCCTTCTTGAATGTGGAGCAGCGCAGGCGGTTTGCCGTTCGCTACGGCCCAGACTCCGCCCCGGTGATCTGGGACGAACGAAATTACAGGTCCCGTTTGTTTCCCGTTTTCGGTTATTTCTTTGAATCGGCCCTGGGAATAAAGGAAAATGCTTTGGTCAACTCCGATCCACCACTGTCCTGCCTCGTCCTGTAACAGAGAGGTCACCTGCTTGCCCGGAAGACCTTGCCGCTGCGTCATTCCTCGAACGTTGCCTGACCGCACGATAGCCAAGCCGTTTGGATATCCCAACCACACACTTCCGTCATTCGATACAGAGAGACCACTGATTTCGTCGCTAAGAAGTCCTTCCGAGGTGGACACCGTGAGAACCCTGAGGTCCCGAAAATTATCTATCCCATGCGAGGTCGCTACCCAGATGACGCCTTCTCGATCCTCATAGATTTGATTGACCGCGTCGCCGCTCAGACCGTCCGTTTTCCGGTAATGCTCGATGCGGACTCCGTTCCACCTGTAGAGGCCTTCATTCGCGGTACCGATCCAAAGACTTCCTTCTCGATCGCGCAAGAAACTTGTAGCTTGTACTTGGCTTCCGTTGAATTCCGGGATACTCCAGGGACGGAATCGTCCGTTCTCCACTGCCTCGATCCCTAGGCCGGCACCGGTGTGCGCGAGTCCCGCAAGCACTTGGCCGCTTCCTATTTCGATCAGCGCATTGAAGCCAGACAAATGATCGCCGGAAGCAAACTGTGGGGAGGTGTATGTTTGGACCTTATTCCGATCCCATCTCAGCACAGAAGTTGTGCCGGCAATCCAAAAATCCCCCTTACGATCCTGCAGGACAGCAGACGCGACGGGCATCTGAAGGCCTTCAGATGCCCCAACACACCGGATGTCAGCATGGAGCACCTGGCATAGCGGACCCGCCGTATCCCGACTTCTCGATCTGGCAAACCAGATGCTCCCGCTGGAATCCTGGATGATTTGGTTTACGCGGCCGCCGCCCTTGCCGTAGGTGTGCAATTCGCCTCCACGTATTTGAGTCAACCCAATTGCACTTCCCACGTACAGACTTCCATCTTGGGAAGCCAGAAGTGACACAATGTAATTCGAGTCGAGCTCGCTACCACGTAGGGAACGAAAGTCCTGAAACTGGGCGCCATCGAATCGCAGAAGACCCGCACCCGTGCCAATCCAGATATAACCATCCATAGTCTGCGTAATGGCGTTAGGGGCACCGGCAAAATATCCGTCACGGACCCGCCAAGCGGTATGTCCGTACTGTGTCAGACGTGTCTGGGGATTGACGGCGAAGGATTCCATAGACCCAAAGGTGAGGAAGCAGAACACACACAGGATCAGTACGATCGAATCGTAGTGAATGATCCGGCATATCCCATTAGGGTTTGCTTTGGCACCCATCAGACAAGGCTCTGATCTTGACCTTGCGGATCTGATTCTCGTCTCGCATTCCCCGGACCGTTCTCACCGTGATGGATGCTTCTGATCTTTGCGAGAATTTGTTCCCGTGGCATGCTCTTCGGTATGTAGCCGACCGCACCTCCACTTAGAGCAGACGATATATCCGTCTCAGAATCAGAAGTCGTAAGGATGATGACTTTAGCAGTAGCAGCTATCGAGAGGAGGGTTCGCAAGACGTTGAGCCCGTTGTCATCCGGGAGACTAAGGTCGAGCAGAACAATGTCCGGTCGAACCTTGCAGAACTGTTCAATGCCTTCTCCAGCGGTTGCGGCCTGGCCGACGAGCAAGAGATCCATCTGAGATCCGAACATCGTACTCAATCCGTCGCGAAAGATCGGATGATCTTCAATACTCAGAATCTTGATCGGTGCCGGCATGCTGGCACGGGAACCACCACGGTCTTGGCTAGCTTTTGAGGGATCACGAGGGAGCCGAATGCGCAGCCGGCCCGACATCTTCACGAGGTCAGCAAGTGACTTGGCCTGCATCTTTCGCACGGCACTCCCTCGGTGAGCTTTCACGGTGATCTCGGTGATGCCAAGTTCGCTACCAACCTGCTTATTCGCGAGACCGGCGACCACCAGAGCCATCACCTCTCGTTCACGGGCCGTCAGTTGATCGTATCGTCGGCGCAGTTCCAGAACTTCGGTCTCCCTTTGCAGAAGGATTTCGCTTCGACTCAGAGAAGCGTGTACCGCCTTCAGCAACACGTCATCAACGAATGGCTTTGTAAGGAACTCCACAGCTCCGCCCTTCATTGCCTGGACGCTTGTTGGGATGTCTCCATATCCCGTGATGAAAATGATGGGCATCTCAGGCCGCTCGCCTGCTAGGCGCTTCTGCAACTCCAGACCATTCAGACCCGGCAAAGAAATGTCCAAGATCATGCAGTGCGGCACGTCCGGACGATCGCGCTTCAGGAAGTCTTGGGCGGCCACGAAGAGCTCCGCATCGAAACCCGCGCTCGCAAGCAGGAGTTCAAGCGACTCTCGGATAGATACGTCGTCATCAACAACAAACACGATTGGTTTTGTAGTGTTCATCTCATTCGACCGGTCTGTAGATACGCGAAGGCTTGCCGCTAACATTATTCGTGCTCACCTCTTACAGTGCAAACATTGCCAAGCCGCTTAAACCTGAAACGCAGCCTGTAAGGCCTCCGAAAGCGCCGTGTCGCTGAAGGGCTTGAAAAGACAGTCAACCGCGCCCTGCGAAACCATTCTTGCGCGCTCCGCCTCTTCCTTCCTCGCGGTGATGAAGATGATTGGGATCGATAGACCGAGCCGTTTAAGTTTGTCATGGAGTTCGGGCCCCGAGATCCCCGGCATGTTGATATCAAGGATCAGACATTCAGTTTCAGCGACAAGTCCCGAGGCTAAGAATGCTTCGGGCGACGCGAAGCAGACCGCGCCAAAACCGAGTTCCACTAAGAGATCCGGAAGGGACTCGCGAACCGATTCGTCATCATCGATCACGGTCACACACCTTCGAACGACCATCACTACTCCTGCTCCCTTTCACAATGAGTCCTAGGTAGCGCGCACTCTAAGCGACGCGCCCCTAGGACTGAACCAATGGATTCCGCAGGTAGCGATGAGTCAGAAGCTACTCTGGACAAACGCCGCCTGATTTTGAATGGTCAAGCCGCAAACGTCATTAGGAAATGATCACCGCTCAGGCAAGCCGCAGCAATTGTACTTAGGTATTGCCTAGAGCGATTTGAGAGCAGTACCGGCCCGACACCCTCGCCTCCCGATCGCCTCAAATCAGTGTTTTGGGTGGGATCCCGTCGATTCACGAAGCCCAGTCGGCAGAGAAAACGAGAACGTAGCTCCGCGGGCTCCGACGTTCTGCGTTGCCCAGATCCGCCCACGATGAGCAGTGATGATCGCTCGACTCACCGATAGGCCAATTCCCATCCCATCGGGCTTAGTTGTATTGAACGCTTCAAAGATGGTCTCAGCGAGCTCGGAGTTTAATCCAACACCCGAGTCCCGAACTGTGAGCCAAACAGAGCCTTCGCTATCGGACCCAGTCGTGATCTGGATAAGCTTCGGTCGAGTTGCGATCTCATCCATCGCGTCTGCGGCATTTCTGAGGAGGTTCAGAATTACCTGCTGAAGCTGCACGCGATCCGCCTGAACAGAAGGCAGTAGTTCGTCGAGTTCTTCATGGATGGCAACACCCCTCTCCTGCAATTCGTTCGCGGACATCGAAATGACTTCCGACGCGATATCGGACAGATTGACCGCCTCCAGCACGATCTTCTTCTGCGAGAAAAGACTACGCAGTTTCGTAACCACAGCGGCCGCTCTATTTCCGTCGCGGATCGTCCTACGGGCCGTTTCACGCGCACCCTCGATATTTGGTGAAGGCCCGTCAAGCATCCGGAGACAGGTGCTCGCATTCGTCACGATCCCCGCCAGTGGCTGATTGACCTCATGCGCAATCGATGCCGTGAGAACACCGAGACTCGTCGCCCGATTCACAGTAGCGAGCTCCTGCCTCGCCTTCGCGAGAGACTCTTCGCTCTTCCGACGCTGGGTTACGTCCTGCACCGCTCCAATGTATTCAAGAGTCCCGTCAGAGGCGTAGCGCGAATGGGCGATCAGATGCATATATTTGATGTGGCCATTGGGCATGACCAGGCGGTGCTCGTATTCAAGATCGTCCATTGCCTCCGCAGCTCGTTGGTTCATGTCAGCGACAAGGCGGAGATCATCTGGATGTAGGCGACTCGCGATTCGGTCAAATGTGATCGTGACGGACGGATCGAATTCGAACATCGTATACATCTCGTTGGACCACATAATCTCTGAAGTCGCGATACGCCATTGGAATCGGCCAATACGGGTAAGCCGTTGGGCTTCGGCAAGGAACGCCTCACTCCGCCGCAATTGTTCCTCGGCTTCCTTCCGATCGTTGATGTCGGTGTTGGTTCCAAACCATCTAACGACATTCCCGCTGTCGTCGCGCAACGGATTCGCTCTGAAAAGGAAGTAGCGATAGAAGCCATCCGAACGGCGTATCCGAGCCTCAAACTCACCCGTCCGTCCTTCGGCAACGATCACGCTCCAATAGGCTCCTAGCGCTTCTCGATCCTCGGGATGCAGTGCAACGGTCCAGCCCCATCCCCTTGCCGCCTCGGATGGGAGACCGGTGTAGACCAGGAAATGTTCATTGAAAAAATCCGCAGCCCCAGCGGCGTCAGTGGACCAGGCCAAGACTGGCATCGTATCGATAGCTAAGCGTAAGTTCCTCTCGCTAGCTGCCAAGGCTTGTTCGGCGCGTTTCCTGTCTTCTATGTCCACCATGTGAACATTCCACTGTGTCACTTGAGTGTCGGGGCTCTTCCGCGGGACGGCACGGATCTGAAACCACAAATACTGTCCGTCATTCCGCCGGCACCTTACCTCCATCGAAAACGGCGCTCCCGTCTCGTTCGCGCGATCGACGTTTTGTGCCGCGATCTGAAGATCTTCGGCATGGACCACGCCACTCCGTTTCCAGTCTTTTATATCCTCGAATCGCTTCCCCAGAAACTCGAAGAGCGGTTGATTGACAAACTCCACCTCCCAGTCAGGATTCAATGAAGCAACCAACGCTGGGATTGTGTCTAGAAGATCGCTGAGGTATGCGCTTCGGTCGCCTTCAATGAAATCTGGCCCCCTCACTCCCTCCGGCTTTCTCGAGATGTCCCGGTTCACTTTAGGCATTATGGATCGTCCTATCCAGAATCATATCGGCTTTTTGGCCTAACAATGTAGATTATTCGCCACCCTATACGTAAGTATCATTCAATACCTTTGTTCAATGGAACTGCGAGGTGGCATCTGCCTTAATCGAAGGAGCACTGTTTCGATTGGGGGAATTTGATTGGACACCATCGCACCAATTTCAAAAAGTGAGGAACTGTATGCACAGGGGCGAACGCCACAAGCGAGTTTGTGGGGTCTCAATCGAATCCCTGGTGGAGGCGTGGCTGAAGGGAACGAGGCAGTAGCCATTCCGGCGCCCTCTAGCTTTCTCGTGCCCCAATTGCTCTCATCGGGAACCGCGGGACCAGACCGGTTTTCACAGAATGGAGACAGCAATCCTCCCGTGCCGGAATCTCCGCCTGAGGAGAACGGGGAAATTTCGGATCAGGCAAAGTTGATCGTCGCAATCTTGAAAGGGAGTGCCCACCGCTACGAAGAACTAATCAGGCCCTTCCATCAGAGGATTTATCGCATCGCCCTCATGCACATGAAGGACGAAGAAGACGCCAGGGACATAGCGCAAGAAAGCTTCCTTAAGGCGTTTCTAAAGCTCAGCACTTTCCAAGGTCGTTCCCAATTCAGCACGTGGTTGACCAGCATCACCATAAATGAAGCCCGAAATCGGCTGCGGCAGCGCTCGTACCAAAAACAGAATTTCTCCTCCGAAACGTCGGACATGGAGAACACCGAGTACATCTCTCGCGTCCCCGATCACCGCGAAACACCTTCGCAACTCATTGAGCGACAAGAGCTCAATCAACTCCTGCAAAGGGCAATAGACAACCTCAAAGACGACCATCGAGATGTCTTTGTGCTGCGAGTGGTGAACGAGTTGAGTACATGTGAGACGGCTGCCAGGTTGAAGATTACGAATGCCTTGGTCAAGACGCGGTTGCATCGCGCTCGGGCCATACTACAGGCGTCTCTCGCACCTGTTTGTATCGGAGACCGTTAGGAACTCGGCACCGAAAATGTATACGAGTCGAAATCTTGCACAACTCTCACAAAACCTGTAACCGATTCTGGACAGACGTATCCAATTAAGCGGCCAACTGGTCAAAGGAGCGAAATAATGGCAGGAAAACAGCTACTGAAAGGCAAGGTCGCGTTAGTGACCGGAGGCTCACGCGGAATTGGAGCCGGAATCGTCCGTCGCCTTGCATCTGAGGGTGTGCTCGTTGCATTCACCTATGTCTCTTCCGAAGAGAAGGCCCTTGCGATCGTGGCTGAAGTCGAGGCTGAAGGCACCAAAGCACTGGCGATTCGGGCCGACAGCGCATCGGAGTTTGACATTCGCAACGCGGTTGGTAGAACTGTCCAAGTATTTGGCAAACTCGATATCTTCGTGAGCAATGCGGGTCAGCTTCTGATCCAAGACCTGGAACATCTTCAGATAGAAGCGCTCGACCGGCTAATCGCTGTCAACATACGAGCCGTGGTGATCGGCACGCAAGCGGCTGCGGGTGCAATGACGGACGGCGGAAGGATCATGACGATTGGGAGCGTTGCGGGCGTCAGGACCGGCGTTGGAGGTGGCAGCGTTTATAGCATGTCGAAGGCTGCGCTCTCGGGCTTTGTCCGTGGAGCTGCAATTGACCTCGCACGACGCGCAATCACCGTCAACAATATCCAGCCTGGGCCAACCGTCACTGACATGAACCCCGCAGAGGGCCCTCACGTCGAGTGGCTCACGAATCTCATTCCATTGAAGCGCTTCGGGAAAGATAGAGAGATTGCGAGCTTGATTGCATACCTTGCGACTGAAGATGCGGGATTCATCACCGGGACAAGCCTTACAGTAGATGGAGGTTATACCGCTTGATTAAGTTGGTATAGGAGGAGGCGTATGGCGCGGACAAAGGAATTTGATCAGAATCTTGCTTTGAACAACGCCATACGCTTGTTTTCTCAAAAAGGCTTCGCTGCGACCTCCACTGAAGATGTAATGCGCGCTATGGGAATCGGGCGGCAGAGCATGTATGACACCTTCGGGGATAAGAAGGCTCTTTTTCTGAGCGCCATGGCGAGATACTCACAGATCAGTTGTGAACTGATCGGGAAGGAATTGGCCAAGCCCGGTCCCCCTCTTGTTGTCCTCCGCAAGGCTTTAGTCGCCTTCGCAGAGCGGAAGGATATGTCGAGTTCGGATGGGTGCATGGGATTGAACGCGCTCTCTGAATTTGGCCGGGGCGATATGGAAGTCAACGCTGCAACTCACGAAGCAGCTTTGCAATTGAGGAAACAGATTCTCCGATTGCTCAGAACAGCAGTTAAATCTGGTGAACTGCGGAAACAGCAAGTCGCCACCGCTGCAGATTTTGTGGAAGCCACCTTCGCCGGCATCCGCTATGCGGCGAAGTCTGGGAAAGATCGAAAGACATTGCGCAATCTTGCCGAGTTCGCCGGATCCGCCTTGTCCCTTCAAGAGTGAAGCCGGCTCTATTCCGGCTTGTTGTTAGGAGAAATTTTATGCAATCCGCCGTAGTGACCCCAGCAAATGAAAACACGTTCTTCGTTCTTGGAAATCTGCTCCAGTTCTTAAATGAACCGGGAACCGGCGAAGACGACATCAGTGTGATGACCGCGGCGTTGCCTGCCGGGTCCGTTATTCCACTGCATAGCCACGCTTCTCCCGAGTTCTTCTTCGTACTCGAAGGAATGATCGAGGTTTATCAGGACAGCACCGAATGGAAATATGCAACGGAGGGCCAACTGGTCATCATCCCCGGAAGCGCAAAGCATGCAGTCCGAAACACGTCGAATGCTGCAGTTCGATCCGTCCTGATCAGCAAAGCTGGTATTCACGATTTCTTCCGCGAACTCGCACGGCCCTTTGACGCTGCATTGCTTGGGCAGCCGCCGACCTTGGAAGACATGAGAAGCCTCTTCGACGCAGCGATCAAATACGGCTACTGGATAGGGTCGCCGGAGGAGAATACTTCCATCGGAATCGCGCTCCCATAAACTTCTCAACGCACCGTTCGGGTCGAAACAGTTTCACATTTACATGCGGGCATTGCTTTCGCGATGCCCGCTTTTCGTCTGTCTTGCGATGGGGTGACGCGAGGTTACACGAAGGTATTGATCGATACCTTTGACCAATAGATTTTGCCGCATCGACGAGGCTTAATGACATAAGTGAGAGCGGCTCGACGAACTAGACGGCTGACATAGATGCGGCCGAGTCGCCTCTCCCTAGAACTGTCCCGAGAATGCGACGTTCGCAAAGGAGCCTGACTGATGACCCCAGCTACGAAAAGCAGTTCAAATAATCCTTCCAAACACACTACGCAGTTCAACGTCGAAGCACGACATCACGAACGTGTGAGCATCAACCAGGCAAAGTTGCACGCAGACCTACGCTCGCACTACGACTTCATCGTCTGCGGGTCTGGTTCGTCAGGCTCTGTTGTTGCAGCGCGGCTGGCAGAGAATCCCGATGTCAACGTTCTGCTCTTGGAAGCCGGAGGAAGTGACGATGTCCCCCAGGTGACAGAAGCCAATCAATGGCCGTTGAACCTCGGAAGTGAAAGGGACTGGGCGTTCACGACAAAACCCTCTGCGCTTCTGAATGATCGGTCCATCCACATGGCAATGGGCAAGGTACTCGGGGGCGGCTCCAGCATCAACGTCATGGTGTGGGCACGTGGCCACAAAAGCGATTGGGACTACTTCGCTACTGAGGCCAATGATCCCGCATGGAGCTATGACTCAGTCTTAAAGATCTATCGACGAATCGAAGATTGGCAAGGCCCGCAAGATCCAGCCTACCGGGGAGTTGGTGGTCCAGTCTTTGTCGAACCCGCACCTAATCCGAATCCGATTGCGCCAGCTATGCTGGAAGCCGCGAAATCCTTCGGAATTCCCACTTTTGCAAATCAGAACGGTCGGATGATGGAGGGAGACGGAGGAGCCTCGATCATCGACGTGCGGTCGAAGGAAGGTAAGCGTCAATCGGTATTCCGTTCCTACACCTACCCAATGATGGATCGAAAAAACCTGACAGTCTTGTCAGGAGCCTTGGTACTGCGCCTCAAAGTAGAAGCTGGCAGAGCTGTCGCCGTCGACGTGGTTCTCAATGGGTCCGTCACAACGTTTCTGGTCGCCAAAGAGATCGTGCTTTCGTTGGGCGCGATTCAAACTCCTAAGCTCCTTATGCAGTCAGGGATTGGCGACGAGGCGGAACTTCGCAGGTGTGGAATCCCGGTACTACACCATGCTCCCGGTGTAGGAAAAAACTTTCAGGACCATATCGCGTTCGATTGTGTCTGGGAATACGTTGAGCCTCTTCCTCCACGGAACACCATGGCGGAAGCCACATTCTTCTGGAAGAGCGATCCATCGCTTCCATCGCCGGATATTCAAGCCTGTCAAGCTGAGGTCGCGAAGACCACTCCTGAGAACGCGGCACTCTATAACGTGCCGCAGCACGGATGGACTCTGTTCGGCGGTCTGATGCGTCCGAAGAGTCGCGGCCAATTGCATCTCACCGGCGCGAATCCAGAGGATCCAATCGAAATCGAAGCCAACTTCCTTTCGCACCCCGATGATCTAAAAGCGGCGATCGCTTGTGTAGAGCTTTGTCGTGAGATTGGGAATGCCGCCCCGTTAAGGCCGTTTGCCAAACGCGAAGTGATGCCAGGGAACCTTAAGGGCCGTGACTTGGAGACTTTTGTCAGAAACGCTGCTACGACCTACTGGCATGAAACCTGTACAGCCAAAATGGGCACCGATGACATGTCCGTTGTGAACGGCAGGTTGCAAGTCTATGGCATTCAGAACCTGCGCATCGCCGATGGTTCGATCATGCCCCGTGTGACGACGGGCAACACGATGGCTCCGTGCGTGATCATCGGCGAGCGCGCGGCAGAAGAACTGAAGAAAGACCACGGACTGTAGCGGCGGGACACTCGTGGCTCAGGCTCGTCACGAGCCTGAGCCATGAGTTCTGAAGAGCGTTGAACATGAGGAATTGGAGATGATGAGAGACTACATAGCCTCCTTGAATGGCATTGAGCTACATTACCGGATTAGCGGCACCGGAGAAACGATCTTTCTTGTGTCCCCGGGCTGGGGAGTCGGATCGACGTATCTCCAGCGCGCATTCAGCTTCTTGGCTGAGCGCTTCCAGGTTGTCTTCATCGATACACGAGGTAGCGGCCTCTCCGGACGCCCTGATGACTCGACTCAAATGGGAAGCGCCGTCATGGCAGATGATCTGGAGGCATTGCGACTGCATTTAGAATTGCCGCAAATCAGTCTCCTTGGGCACTCCAACGGCGGCGCCATCTCCCTCATATACGCAGCTCAAAACCCTAAGCGAGTGAAGAAACTGATCCTCGTTGGGACGGAGGTACGAGGGTTTAACTCGGCCTCCGATACGCAAGCAATACTGAATCTCCGCTCTACAGATCCGCGCTTTGCGGAAGCGGTACGAGTTGCAACTGCCTTCTTCGCAGGAGAAGTGAATCCCGCCACCAGCGACGAAGATCTTGAGTTGTTCGTGCAACGAATATTGCCTCTCTATCTGCATAATCCCGGCAAATCACTTCCCAACGCGCAAAAAGAGCTCAGTGGACCCATTTCGTCCTACGCCTTCAAAGCGCAGTTCGCAGCGGATCAGGTAACTGAAACCGAACCCATAGGAACATTCAGTCGCATTAAGGCGGAAGCAGTGATCATGGTGGGCAGACACGATTTCATTTGCCCGGTTGCCGTCTCAGAGCGACTCCATGGAACTATCCCGGGCTCACAACTAGTCATCTTCGAAGGCAGTGGTCATTTTCCTTGGCTAGAGGAGCAAGAGGATTTCCGCAAACAACTTGATCGATTCCTTTCGGGAAGCGCTGAGGATTGGACCGAAGTTACCAACTGCTCAGATTCCGCCGGAACGGGAGGATCGAAAAATCCGGTTTCCTCGACAAATCCAATTGGGCGATTGTAACCGTCCGAAGTTTTCTCCGTCTCATTGTCTGAACACCAGCGACAAACAATCACCAGATCTTCTTGCGGTTGGCCGGTCTCGGGGGTTTGCAGCAATTCGAATACGAAAACATCGGTCAACAGACCATGTCAGAGGAAGGACTCCCAATGCGTTACACAACTCTAGCCTCACGCATCCTGCTGGGCTTGATGTTCATCATCCCGGGGGTGAACAAGCTACTGCACTTCTTACCGATCACAAGCAGCCCTGGGGACGCAACCACGTATCTCGATCTACTTTTCGCTCACCACATCCTCACAATCGTGGCAATTCTGGAAGTCATTGGGTCTCTGTTCCTTTTGTTCGGCCGCTATGTTCCGCTTGGTCTCACGATCTTGGGACCGATTTCGGTCAATGTCTTCATGTTTCATCTCTTCCTTGACTTGCCCCGCCTCCCGGCTGCCGCCGCGGTTCTCCTTCTTGAAGTCTTCCTTATTTGGTCGTATCGCTCTGCCTTCGTAAGCCTATTCGCAAATGCGTCGACGATGGGGCGCTCTGGACTGAACGCCGCGAAGGTGTAGATATGGATACGTCAAATGTCGTCATCTTGTGAAGGCCGCCTGGAGCGCCCTCTCGTGATAGAGCAGCCGAATGAAGCATGAGACCTGTCCTCGACAGCACTGGTCGTCCCCGATCAAGGCGATGTGGTAACAATCACCTTGCTATTTGATTTGCGCGGGCGATGGGAGCAGAGGTCTACGCCATCTCCAGAAGCGAATGGAAACGCGAGGAGGCGCTCGGTTTCGGAGCCCACCATTTTGTGCTAGCTAGTGACGCTGCGCCATTCACTGGTAAGCTCGATTTGATTCTTTCAACCCCGACCGGAGATCTGGATTGGTCGTCTTGGATCAGCGCACTTCGTCCGACAGGTACCTTTGGCCTGCTTGAAGCATACCCAGTACCCGTGAGCCTTCCGGTGTAGCCGATGATTTTTGGCGAGTACTCATTCACGGCAAGCGTCGTAGGTTCACCTGCATGCATTGCGGAAATGCTTCTGTTTGCCGCTGAGCGTCGCATAACGACTGCTGTCGAGATCATGCCGATACATCGAGTCAACCCTTGCGTTGGACAGAGATCGTAAACGTGAGGCACGCTACCGCATGGTATTGGTGACCTGACACTTCGTGCTATCGGCACTTGACGCACGCAATTCCCTGTACCGAGGAAGCTCCTCCCGCAAGTGATACCTCTCGATGGGTGAACATCGCCAATGCGCCTTTCGCCAACTCCGGATGGGAACGTGCATTGGCCTGTTAGCGTTAGTTGAGAATATCTTCGATGCTATGTGTCTACAAGAATTCAGTCTCTCTTTTCGCAGGACCATGGGTCGCGTGCTAGTCCACACAACTCAGCGCGTTGCGATTGTGGATCGACTGCGGTTCTATACGAAGCGGTGTATGCGAATCGGGATCGTGATGCTCCTTTGCAGCGTTTTGGGCTGTCGTCGACCTGTAGCGGTACCCCCTTTTGTAACTTTCCTTGGGGCATGGTGGCTGCAGCCGGACGATCAGCCACAGGCAGAACGCGAATTTCAAGAGTTCACCCGAAAAACAGGAATCGCAATTCAGCAGTCTCCCATTCCCAACACACTATTCTCTTCGCTTGATCCTCCAGCGCAACTAGACCTTTTGCGAAAGGTTCTCCATAAGGGCGAATCCGCTCCGGACATCCTGGGGATTGACGTCATTTGGCCGGCAAGTTTAGCCGACGACTTGGTCGATCTTCGGCCCTACCTTTCCTCTGAAATATCCTCGCAGGATTCGAATCTAGTCGCGAACTATACAGTCCAGGGCAAGGTCGTAGCTATACCCTTTCGCACCCACGTGGGTGTTCTTGCGTACCGCATCGACCTCCTGCAGCGCTACAGCTACAGCCATCCTCCGAAGACATGGGACGAGCTGGAAAGCATGGCCGCACGGATCCAGGCAGGCGAGCGAGCCAGGGGCCGAAAGAACTTCTGGGGCTACGTGTGGCAAGGCGCTGCTACGGAGGGCCTCACGTGCAACGCATTGGAATGGCAAGCTGCCGAAGGTGGAGGCCGTGTCGTCGAAGACGACCAATCAATTAGCATCAACAATACTCATGCCGTTCGCGCATGGGAACGAGCCGCACATTGGGTCGGTAGGATATCGCCGCCCGGGGTCGTTTCTTATCGAGAGACTGACTCGCTGAACGTCTGGAACTCAGGCAACGCCGCGTTCCTGCGCAGCTGGGAATGGGCGGACCATATGGCTCGTTCAGGCAAATCGCCAATGCAGCAATACACCGGCCTCACAAGCATGCCGGGAGATGGACGAGGGCAAGTCAGTGCGCTCGGGGGTTACGGTTTAGCTGTTCCTCGTTCTTCGGCCCATCTGCAGGAGGCGATTACTCTCATCCGTTTTCTTCTTGCCACGGACTTGCAAGGCGCAGGGGCTCCAGCAAATCCAATACCCCGTCACTTCGAAAACCTCCCCAGGGTATTGCAGCCTCCTGATTCTTCCGGTCTGCCGAGTCAACAAACTCGGCTGGTCAGCCGGCCTGCGGATGTCACCGGTGACCACTATCAGACGGTGACCGAGGCCTACAGCCAAGCGGTACACTCTGTTTTGACGGGGCAAAGGACTGCGCCATATGCAGCAGCGGAGTTGGAGAAAAGACTGGTTCAAATCACAGGCTTCCGTACTGCTCCGCCGCCGGTAAGGAAGTAGAGGCTGAATGAAACCGTCAGATTATTCCAAGATCGGGACTCGTCTGACGCTCGCCTTTGCACTGTTGATCGCGCTGATCCTTGCCGGAAACTCGATCGTTATATTGCAGTTTCATCTTGCGCGTGTTGAAACAGATCGTCTCACCAGCGCGAACCGACAGTTGAACGCGATCCTCCAGCTCCAGGTTGGCCTTCTCGCGTTCCACCAGCGCCTGGATGATCTCGCCCGATCAGGCAATGCGCAACACTTGACCACAGAAGTGGGTCCGCTGCGTCTAGCGTTCCTTAACCAGATTAATCAAACAAGAGAGGTCGCCGCCCGGCCTCCTACAGCCAATGAGGATCGGGCCATCCTTCCCGTACTGGATACGATAGAGGTCGCCTTGCCGGGCCAGCTTGATGCCATTAGTGGTTTGGCAGAGGCGGGAGACTGGGAGAGCGTACAACGTCGGTTGGACAAAGAGCTAAAGCCAATCGAAACCCAGACCTCAGTTCTCGTCGAACGTATTCAGCATCAGGCCAGTCGCGAACTCACTGAGTCCGCGTCGAAAATGTCGGGCTTACAACAGCGAATCATCGTCATCGTGCCGATCATGGCTATCTCTACCTTTTGCTTCGCCGCCTTCTTCGGATGGGCCGTCGCGCGGCGGATAGTGGAACTCCGCCTCGAGGAGCGTACTGGTGAGCGCACACGCATCGCGCGTGAACTGCATGATAGCTTACTTCAAAGCCTTCACGGCCTCATGTTCGAGTTTCAGGCCGCTCGCAACATGTTCCAAAAACGGCCCGACGAAGCGCTGCAGGCCCTCGATAACGCAATCATGGGAACAGAACAGGCAATCGTCGAAAGCCAGGACGCCATCGTGGATCTGCGTAGCACAGCGATGTGTGAAGACGATCTCCCGCAACTTCTGCGGCTCACGGGAGAGAGCCTTGCCACCGCACGGACCGGAGAACACAAGTCTCCCAGCTTCGGACTTATCGTTGAGGGCCAGCAGCGCGTCTTGACTACGGCCATCCGGGATGAGGTTTACCGGATCGGGCGTGAGGTCTTACGGAATGCGTTTCGGCACGCGCAGGCGACCAGGGTGCAGGCCGAAATTTGCTACGGCAAAGATCAATTGCAACTGCGTGTATGGGACGATGGACGAGGCATGGATCCCCGCGTGATGGAGAGGGGCATCCGTCCCGGCCATTGGGGCCTGCCGGGTGTCAGGGAACGGGCTCACCAGATCGGTGCGAAGCTGGATGTCCGCAGTGAAGCGGGAATGGGGACCGAAATTCAACTTAACGTTACCGCGTCGGTGGCCTATCAAAAAAATCTCAACCGCTCCAGATCCGGCGCGACGTAAAGGTGTTGTAAATGCCTGTAGAAACCAGTCTCATTCGTATTCTTACGGTGGACGACCATCCTCTTCTTCGCAGGGGGATTGCTGCCCTCGTCAACGTTGAAGACGACATGAAGCTTGTCGCGGAAGCTTCAACCGGAGAGGAGGCCATTGAAAAGTTTCGGCTCCACAGACCCGACGTCACTTTGATGGATATTCAACTCCCCGGCCTGAATGGTATCCAATCGATCAGCCAGATTCATAAAGAGTTTCCAGGCGCGAAGATCATTGTTTTGACGACGTACAGTGGTGATGCCCAGGTGGTGCGGGCCATCAAAGCGGGTGCGCGAGCATATCTGCTCAAGAGGCAGGTTCATCGCGAACTTCTCGAGACGATCAGGGCGGTCCACGTCGGACATCGCCGGATACCCCACGAGCTTGCGGTCGAGATCATCGATTCACTCAGAGAAGACCTCACACCCCGCGAGGTCGACGTTTTGCGACTCATAGCCGATGGCAACGCCAACAAGGCCATCGCCAGCCAATTGTCAATCGGCGAGGCGAGCGTGAAGAGCCACGTCGCGAACATCCTCGCAAAGCTGGATGCGAAAGACCGTGCCCACGCCGTCACGATCGGCCTGAGGCGCGGAATTATCGAACTGTAATTCCCCCAAATGGGGGAGATGCAGATCGCCGTCCGGCTCTCTGCGCACCTCAGGAAAATGCCAGCTTTGCGGCGAGTTACCTTCGCGTAGCTCTTGATCCCTCCATAAATCGCCGCCGTGAGAGTGCCGTTCTCGTAAAGGCCACCTTGAGGATCATTGCGAGTAGGGAATTGTTTCTGCTCCGCGAAGGCAGCTGCCCTCCTCTCCGTCATATGGCCATCAGATAGTCGTCATTCAGTCGTTGTTCGTTAGAGCCGCTCGCTCGACACTCGCGACATGGGAACGAGCACGAACCGAACGCGCACCGGCAATGCAAGTCTGGAGCAAGCGGTCGAAGACTACGACCTGGTGATCCTGGGCGGCGGCACCGGATCGACCGTTGCCGCATGGACCTTTGCCAGTCAGGGCCATCGTGTTGCCCTCATCGAGCGCAAGTACATCGGTGGATCATGCCCAAACATCGCCTGCCTTCCCAGCAAGAACATTCTCCACGGTGCCAGGGTGGCGTCCTACATCCGGCGAAGCGAAGAGTTTGGTCTGTTCACGGATGGCCTTCGAGTCGAGATGCCTGCTGTGCGTGCTCGAAAGCGCGCAATGGTGACTGGCCTCAACGAGATGTATCTTGATCAATACAAGCACACCGGCGCGGAGTTTATCTGCGGATCAGGCCGCTTCGTGGGCCCAAAGACCCTGGAGGTGGCCCTCAGCGACGGCTCCAGGCGACTCCTCCGCGGAACCAATGTAATCGTCAGCACAGGCACCCGGGCCGCATTGAGCGCGATCCCAGGCTTGGCCCCCGCACAGGCGCTGACCCATGTCGAAGCGCTTGAACTGGATCATGTCCCGGCCCATCTGATCGTGCTTGGTGCTGGCTACGTTGGCCTGGAGCTGGCACAGGCGATGCGCCGCTTCGGCAGCAGGGTAACCGTCATAGACCACAACGATCGCTTGCTGCACCGCGAAGACGACGATGTAACCGGTGCCCTCGCCGATCTCTTCGGAGATGAAGGCATCGAAACCGCTTTGAATGCCAGCGTGAAAAAGGTCTCTGGAAGGTCTGGCGAATCGGTGACGCTTGATTACGAGCAGGACGGTCGAACGACAACCATCGAGGGCACCCATCTGCTTGTTGCAACAGGACGACAGCCCAACACCGAAGATATCGGTCTCGAGCTTGCCGGTGTCCAGCTGACCAGCGACGGATACCTCAAGGTCAACGAGCGCCTCCAGACCACCGCAACCGGTGTGTGGGCGATCGGTGAAGTCGCTGGAACTCCTCAATTCACCCACGTCAGCGTGGATGACTTCCGCGTGGTCCGCGACAACCTCATGGGCATTCACCGGACAACAACCGGCAGGCAAATCCCGTACACGCTCTTCACCGATCCCGAACTGGCCCGCATCGGTCTCACGGAGAAGGAAGCCCAGGCGCAAGGAATCGCATACCGCTTGTTCAAACTTCCCATGGAGGGAGTGCTTCGCGCTCGCACTTTGTCGGAAACGAGAGGATTTCTCAAGGCTCTTGTCGCAATCGACAGCGATCTCATCCTCGGCTTCACCGCCTTCGCAGTAGAAGCGGGGGAGATCATGGCCTCCGTCCAGACCGCCATGATAGCCGCATTGCCCTACACAGCACTTCGCGATGCCATATGGGCTCACCCCACGCTCGTCGAAGGCCTGATCCCGCTGTTCTCATCCACCCCATCCTCATCGACGGATATTCCCGCGCAAGTCCTCGAAGCAGTCTCCGTCAACAGTTGAACAGGTGGCCGTTCAGGCCGGAGGAGCCCTATGAGTGCCAGTTCCAGTCTTTCCCATGCTGTCATCCCTCAAACGTCGCTTCATAAGGTTGAGGCAGATGGAGTGGAAGTCTTCTACCGAACTGTAGGCAACCCCGGGGCGCCGGTAATCCTTCTGCTGCATGGATTTCCCGCGTCATCCTTCATGTTCCGCGAGCTGATGCCTCGCCTCGCGGATGGGTTTCATTTGATCGCTCCGGATCTGCCCGGCTTCGGGTTCACTCAGGTACCCGAGAAGCGAAACTACACCTACTCCTTCGACTCGTTGGCGCACACAATCGCATCGTTCACTGATGCATTGGGCCTCACTCGCTATGCAATCTATGTATTCGACTACGGTGCTCCCACCGGCTTTCGCCTCGCGATGGCGCGGCCCGAGCGCATCACCGCGATCATCTCGCAGAATGGCAACGCCTATGAAGAAGGACTTGGCGAGTCGTGGGTACCGATCAGACGATATTGGGCAGAACCTACCCAGGAAAACAGGGAAGTGCTGCGCACGAACATCCTCACCCTGGAAGGAACGCGCTGGCAATACACCCACGGCGTCGAGCATCCGGACAGCATCGCGCCTGAGTCGTACACGTTAGACACTGCGCTCCTCGATCGACCGGGAAACAAAGAGATCCAGCTCGATCTGTTCCTCAACTACGCGTCGAACATCGAGCTCTACCCAAGGTTTCAGGACTACTTTCGTACGTCAAAACCACCGCTGCTCGCGATCTGGGGCAAGAACGATCCCTTCTTTCTCCCAGCCGGAGCGCAAATGTTCAAGAGAGATATCCCCAACGCCCAAGTGGAACTCTTGAACACTGGCCACTTCGCGCTTGAGACCCATGTCTCGGAGATCGCCGAAGCGATCAAAGATTTTCTCGACGGCAAATCGGCGGTCATCGCGTGACCAGCGAAGGACCATCACCCACCAATTCAGTTGCCATCGTGACCGGCGCAAGTCAGGGGATCGGCCGTTCCACGGCACTGAGGCTAGCGAAGGACTTTTCTGCAATCGTGCTTGCCGCAAGAAACGAAGACGAACTGCAAAAGACAGCCGCCGCTATAACTTCAACTGGTGCGAAGGCGTTGGTCTGTGCGACTGACCTCCGCGAGACCAACGCTGCCGCGACCCTCGTCCAAACAACCCTCGAGCATTTCGGAAGAATTGATGCGTTGCTCAACATCGCTGGCGCGGTTCCGCAGATCGATCTCTTCGAGATGACGGACTCTCAATGGGACGATGGTCTGGCTTTAAAGTTCCACGGTGCACGTCGTCTCACGCTCTTAGCCTGGGACGCGCTGAAGGCCTCAGGCGGATCGGTCATCTTCATCTCCGGTTCCGCTGCGCTCGACCCCAAGCCCCGCTTCGCCGCCGTGGCCGCAGTCAATGCCGCGATCATTGCACTTGCAAAGGCCTTTGCCGAACAAGGCATTAAGGAGGGAGTGCAGGTCAACAGCGTCGTTCCCGGTGCGGTCATGACCGGCCGTCGCGAATCCTTTTTCAAGAACTGGGCCCCCGCACACAACCTGAGCGTTGAAGAAGCAATGAAGAAGTTCCCCGAAGAAGTCGGTATCGCGCGCTTCGGCAGACCGGAAGAGATAGCCGACCTGATGGCCTACCTCGTGTCGCCCGCGGCGAAGTGGCTGACCGGATCGTGTGTGCGTATGGACGGCGGAGAGATCAAAGGTATTTGAGGACAATCATTATGAATCGAGCAATTGCAGGAGCGACCTTCACCGGGAATGAACCGGTGCCGAAACAAGTCGGTACAACATATCCGCAAACATATCTGGAGAAACTGGCCGCGTGGGTAAGCGATCGCGATCTCCCTTTCGTCGTTCTGAGTATCGGGATGGCCGTGATGCTTCTCTGGGCGGGTGCCTACAAGATGACTGTCCCGGGTGCGCAAGGCATCATCCCGCTCGTCTCGCACAGTCCTCTGATCAGTTGGCATTTCAAACTCTTCGGCCCGTATGTAGGCTCCGATCTGATCGGCACAACCGAAGTCATTGCGGCCCTGCTCATTCTTACCGGCTACTTCAAGCCAGCAGTGGGGATCGTGGGCGGCGTGATCGCGTCTGTCATGTTCTTCACAACCAGCACGATGCTCCTGAGCACTCCTGACACCACCGTGAGCGTTCATGGAATGAGATACATGAATTTTCTCGGTCTTTTTCTCTACAAGGACGTGATCTCCTTTGGCGCGTCCCTCCTTCTCATCAGCGCCTTCGGCAAGCGAGCCATCGGCACCAGGTAATCGCAATATCAGAACGGACAGGAGAGATCAACATGCTTGAGACATCAGAGGAAGTCAGACCAATGTCCGCAACATCCCGATACCCTAAGCAGAGACGAAAGGTCCTTGACCGTGAGATGGCGTACGTAGAAGTAGGCGAGGGCGATCCGATCGTGTTTCTGCACGGCAACCCCACTTCTTCCTTCCTCTGGCGCAATGTAATACCGCACCTGGAATCGTTTGGTCGCTGTATCGCTCCCGATCTGATCGGAATGGGAGACTCCGACAAGGTGCCTGACAGCGACTCGTCCACATACCGATTCGTAGAACATCGCTGCTATCTCGACGCTTTACTGGACGCGCTGGATGTCCGGCAACGGGTGACTCTTGTCATCCATGATTGGGGCTCGGGGTTGGGCTTCGATTGGGCCAATCGCCATCGCGATGCAGTGCGCGGCATCGCATATATGGAGGCGATCGTAGGCCCGCAAGGCTGGGACCACTGGGACAACATGAACATGCGTCCCCTCTTGCAGGCGCTTCGTTCCGACGAGGGGACAAATTTCTTTCGCAACACAGACAAGAGGAGTCATAGTGCAATTTGTGAAGAACGCAACGGTCATCTTTGTTCACGGAGCCTGGGCCGACGGATCCAGCTGGGGTAAGGTCATAAACAGCGTCGCGGAATCAGGCCTTGGAGTTACCTGCGCCCCAATCCCCCTCACCTCCCTGAGCGACGACATCGCCATGGTCCGCAGGGTGGTTGAACGAATCGACGGGCCAGTTGTCTTGGTGGCGCACGCCTACGCTGGGGCTGTAATTGCCGGAGTAGCAGATGACAAGGTGGAGGGATTGGTGTACATCACTGCCCTGGCTCCCGATGAAGGAGAGACCACCGTCGAGGTATTCACACGCGAGGCGCCCCACCCCGATGCGCCAGTCATGGCCCCCGATAAAGACGGCTTCATATGGATGCCTCACGAGGCGATCGCGAAAGCCTTTGCGCCACACGCTACCGTCGAGGAGCAGATTCGCCTGGAGGCGATCCAACGTCCAATAAACGTAGCCTGCATTACGGAGAAGGCACCCCGACCTTCCTGGAAAACGAAGCCGTCCTGGTACCTGATAGCGGAAGAAGACCACATGATTTTGGAAAAGACGCAGCTGTTTATGGCCGAGCGAATGAGAGCCACAATCAGGAAAGTTGTCGCAGATCACATTCCTTCACTGACTAAGCCAGGAGCGGTAGTCAACATCATTCTGGAGGCATCGCAGTCGGTGCTCGGAAGCTAACCTCACAAGTTGGGATATTAGCGGCCAAATCAATATTGTCAGTTGACGCCAAATCGCCTTTGCGCTCGTCCATCATTCAGACTCCGTTCTCCTCGGTGACGCGTTGCGCATAGAGTGTTGGGCATATCTGCGGCAGAGGAGGCCGCCTTTATGCCCAAGAGAATGAAGAAACCGGCTCCCCGGAGGGTGGTCCTTCGTCTGCCGGATCTTGATCATGCAAAGTCTTCCGTGCTCAGCCTGAGTTCCCCACGATCTAGGCGGAACTACAAGTTTGCGATGGAGCAGTTCATCACGTGGTATTGCTCGGAACCAAGACTAGCTCTGAATCGAACCGTTGTGCTCCGGTTCCGACAACACCTAGAATCACTCGGTCTTGCCGCCGGGACGATCAATCAAAGGCTTGCTGCAGTCAGGCGCCTTGCTTACGAGGCGGCAGACTCAGGTCTGCTGAGTCCCGAACTTGCTGCTGGGATTCGACGGGTCAAGGGTGTGAAGCAGTTCGGTTTCCGCACCGGGAACTGGCTCAACCGCGAACAAGCTAGATCGCTACTTGAAGCAGCCGATGGCGAGGGCTTACGCAACATCCGAGACGTCGCTATGATCTCCGTCTTGCTTGGCTGCGGTCTTCGCCGAGCCGAATTATCTGCACTGAGACGGGAGGACATTCAAGTCCGACAGGGGCATTGGGCAATTGTGGATCTGGTCGGCAAATGCAAGCATGTTCGAACAGTTCCCATGCCGACCTGGGTGAAAGAGGCAGTGGACAGATGGATGACAGCTGCGTCGGTCACCACTGGGCGTGTCTTCAGAGCGGTGAGTCGACACGGAACACCGTGGGGCACAGGCATTTCTGAGAATGTTGTCTGGTACGTGATCCGAAACTGTGCCAAACGCCTCGAATTTGAACACCTCGCTCCCCATGACCTGAGAAGAACTTGCGCAAAGCTGTGCCACGTCAACGGAGGAGAGTTGGAGCAGATCCAATTTCTGTTGGGCCACGCCTCAGTACTGACGACCGAGCGATATCTCGGCTGCAAGCAGAACCTTGAGGAGCCCGTGAACGACCGCTTCGGCTGCCTGCTCTCAAAGGTTCTTGATTCGCGATAAGGCCTGTTCTCGCTAATCGAAATCGACGTTGGTAGATGCAATCTGACGGCTTAATACCTGTCCTCATTTCACCACACTAACGGTTCGCCACTGCGTCACCTTCCTAAACCGGAGCACGATCCTTTCCTTACAAGCGCTGCTGCACCGCCAGTCCGTAGACTGGCTGAAAGCGATTACGAGCTACTCGGAGGAGCGTCAATACTTTGGTCCAATCTCAGGTGATCGTCACACTCGTTCATGGCACTTATGCTCAAGGGGCTGAATGGATCCGCGCTGGCCCCCTCTGTAAAAAGCTCGCTATGAGGGGAGCAAAGACGCTGCCTTTTGAGTGGACCGGCGAGAACTCGATACAAGCAAGGGTGCTGGCCGGTAGGAAGCTTGCCGCACATCTAAAGACAATTGAGGCCTTCAACCCTAATGCCAAGCAAATCATCGTGGCACATAGTCATGGCGGCAATATCGCCCTGTACGCAGCAAACGCTATGGGAAAGAACCACAATCTCTTCGGCATTGTGACGCTAGCGACCCCTTTTCTTCAGGCTGGCGTGCGTTCAGTAACGAAAGGGACGAGTAAGTCGATTCAGGACGCTATTAGCGGCTTGTTTGCGTTCCTTATCTTCTGCGTCGGCACCTTCCTGCATTTGGCCTGGGTGTTGCGCATCGTGTTGCTAATCCCCGGAATAATCCTGGGAGCGTTCGTAGGCGGTTATCTCGCGGGATCCATGATGGCCTTGACGGACAGCGCACAGACCATCGCCGAATCGTTCAAGCCTAAGTTCAGCCGGAAGGTTGACCTTTTTATCATTCGCATTGCCGGGGACGAGGCTTCAATGGCGCTTGCCACTGCTCAATTCTTGGCATGGAGTTCAGCAAGGCTATATTCCCGGATGGGGAGGATGCAGCCAAAGACCGTCCCGGAGAGCATTAGGAATGCGTTTCGGAGGCGACCGGCGCCTGCTCATTTTTGGCCTCTGTTTTTTGTCACAGCTGCGTTATTGATATTCCTCGACATGGCATTGATGTACGGAGGAGTCCGTCACGAACAACTCATCGTCATGCTTAAGGTAAGCGGCTTAGTACTGGTGCTTATTTTCTTGACGGCCCACACCAAGTGGATTGACGGTGGGGTGCTTGGGGTAGCGCTTTTGCTAGTAGGGACGGCAAAGTTTCTGAGAACAATCTGGTTGGGAACTTATTCTAGCGATCCGGAACGCGGTGGCCCGATCACTCGTGTTTACGCTGCTCTAGTGCTGGCTTTGCTGCTCGACGCAAGCACAGAATCTACACCGACAGGACAGCGATGGTTGATCCAGCTAGAGCAGACGACATTGGGAGAAAATGAGGCTGCAGAACGCTTGGTGCATAGTGCCTATGAAGATCCGCGTGTGCAAGACCTCGTGGCCGAGTACGTAGGACGGTATCTGCACGCTGAGTATCCGTTAGACGACATGGATTATCAGTCTTAATAAGATCTTCTCCTCACTTGTGACCTCGATGAGCGCCACATCGCCGATGCGCTCACCGAGCCGGGGCCGGGTGGAGTTCTAAGCATCTGCGGGAAGGACCGCGCATCAGGCCAGGCTTTGTTTCGAGCCCTTGCTTTTCGTAGCAACCGCGTGTTCTTTTGCCACGACTCGTTCACCTATCTCTTTTAGATCCTCTTTCGGATACAGCCCGAGGCCATCGAGAAGACAGGAGAGCGTCACATCGAACGCTTTGCAGATCCTGAGGAGCGATTGGATGCCGCCGGCGCCTTCACGTTCGATCCGCCGGTAGTTGGAGTCGTGGTATCCATGCGTCACGACCATGTCGCGAAGGGAAAGACCTCGCTCGTGCCGGAGCGTCTTGATCCGTTCGGCCACCAGCTTGAGGAACTCTTCGTAATCCTGATCGACGTCTTGTGTGTCCTGCATGAACCGCCTTCGTTGACAATCTAGGTTCCTGGACCTGCGATAAACGCAGCCGCCTTCCCTTGTACGAAGGGAGGAGGCCGTCCAGATTGGTGTGCTCCACCACACTCGTTTGTCTGGCTTTCCCCATATTTATAAGGCATTTGGCCGCCCAAATCCATGAACAACTTGAGGGCTGTCCATACCTGACTAACGGTCTCCCTCCGCCGGTGCTTGGAAAGTGAGCGCAGTTATTTATGCGCTACTAGTTGGCCGCTGTTGACTGAGCGGCCAGATGTGTGTACAACTCGAAGTCAAGCAACATCAAACAGCCCAGCGTTGCAGGAAACGCCAGCAAAACCGCATGAAAATGCGTGCGCGGCGTCGTGTCTAAACAGAGCCCTTACAACCCGCTCGATCAGGAGATGCCCCTTGCACAAGTCACTTCAGTCTCGTTTCGCCCGCCTCAGCAATCTCACCATTTCCCGTCAACAGGTGAAGGATCATGCAGCAATCGCCACCCGCACCGCCGGCCCTCTCGTTCTCGCCTTCGCCGTATCCAGCGTGGCTCACGCCCAGGGCACGATGGATTTTTCGCAGGCCAAGACGCTCATGCAGTCCTTCCAGACGTTCGCAGTCTATGCGGGCGCGGTGATCTGCTTCGGATCCCTCATCTTCGCAGGCATTCGCCTCATGGGTGGCCGTTTCCAGGATGCAATCCCCGGCCTGTTCGGCGCTCTGTTCGGCGCTGGCGTACTCGGCTGGGGTGCGGGCTGGATTTCGTCTCTCACCGGCCAGTCGGTCAACCAGTAAGGAACCCAGACTATGACCAAACGAGGCGAGCGTTACCCATCAACCAGGCGATGAACCGTTCCAGAACCAAGCTCGGATTGGAGCTGTCGGCATGGATGGCCATCGTGTTCGTCTCGGTCACGGTTTTCCTCGTTGGCTTCCGCATGCTTGCCGTCATCAGCTTTCCCTTGCTGGTGGCGGCGGCATGGTTCACCGTCCGCAATCACCCCAAGATGTTCCAGCTCTGGGGTCACAGCCTGTACCAGAAGAGCTACTATGATCCTCGCAAAAGCGACTAACGACCCCAAGCTCACGCCCTGGTACACGAAGGCCGGTGCCGCGTGTTCCATCGTTCCGATCTCGCGCTTTCTGACCCCGACCATATTTGCCCTGAAGGGTGGTGGATACGGCTGCGTCTTTTCGCTTAGTGGAGCGGACGAGGAGAGCCTAACCGATCAGGAGTTAGAGTCCCGTGTCCGCATGATTCAGGGTGCGTTGCGCGGCATGCCTGAGCACTCCTGCCTTTATGAATATTGCCGCGTGCTGAACGGCTACGACCTGCCGCGACAGAGTAAGTACGCAAGTGCCGTCACTGCGAAGTTCGTCAGCGACCGGCTGAACTTCCTGGACCAGCGGGCGGGTTTCCGACGCATCGACCTGTATTGGTGTTTGACTGTTGAACCTCCGAAGACGGCGGCGCTCAAGAAGAAGCCACATGAGAACGCCGGGGAGAACGCTCGAATGCTTCGCAACCTGGAAAAGGCTGCAACCATCCTTGAGGAGCATCTGCGCACGGTGCTGGGCATTCGGCTTTTACCCAAAGCCGAGGCGTTCGCGTTCTTTTCATACCTTTACAACCTGGAGCCATGGGCCGATTTTGACCGGCTGGGCAGCGACACCGGCGTGGACCGGCAGATCGTCAAGAGCCCGGTGAGCTGGCATAACGACCACTTGCAGGTAGGGAAGCGCTACGTGCAGATGTTCTCCCTCATGAACACGCCAGACACGTCGCGGCCCTGCCAGTTCTCCGGCCTCATGACACTCGACTGCGACAGCGTGCTTTGCACGAGCTGGCGGCCAAAGTCTGGAGCGGCGGCGCGGAAGGAGATTGAGAACCAGGAAAAGTTCATCAGCTTCTTCAAGGTCGGCATTCTGAACCGCGTGATGAGCGGCAAGGACACCGCTTCACTCGAAACGGGAGCTGGGGCTAAGGCCGCGCAAACAAATGTGGAGGAGCTAAGCGAGGTTATCAATTCGCTCGACGGAACTGTCCAGGGTGAATACACCATGCGTCTGCTGCTGGCAGCGAGGAGCAAGGCAGAGCTACACGATGCCATTCCCGCCGTCCATCGCGTCTTCGTCGAAGCCCGGTGCCAGGTCATGGAGGAGACATTGGGGAATCTGTCATCGTTCTACACCATGTTCCCCGGCAATCAGCGCTTCAACGTCTTTCCGCTCTGGCTGGGGGAAGATCATCACGCCAGGATGTCCCTCGCGTTCGCGCCACACATCGGCCACCCGGTCTCCGAGGACCTCGATGCCGAGTACCTGAATGTCTTCGAGACCCGCACCCGGACGCCCTTCTTCCAAGACGTGTATGTGAACGGTGTGCGCGTCATGCTAATTCTGGGGCCAACCGGATCGGGCAAGTCGATACACGGCAATAACCTCATTGCCTTCGAGCAGAAGTACGGCGGGTTTACCTACATCTTCGATATCGGCAACAGCTATGAGTCCGTGGTCGAACTGTACGGAGGCCGGATCGACAAGGTTGGAAAAGACGGTCCGCGCGTTAACCCATTCGCGCTGGAACCGAATGAGGACAACCTACAATTCCTGCATTCGTTCGTGAAGCTTCTCCTCACCAACGGCGGTGCTTTACTAACGCCGGAAGACGAGGATACGGTGTTCGGTGCGGTCAAAGGCGTGTACCACCTGGACCGGCACCTGCGCAGGCTGTCCGCGATCATGTTGCCGAAGCACTTGCAGCGCTACCTCTCCAAGTGGATTGGTAGCGGACTTTACAACGCGGTGTTCGACAACGTGGAAGACAGCTTATCGCTGGGACGCCTGCAATGCTTCGACTTCCAGGGCATCACCGGCCAACACGCGGACCTTGTAGAGCCGTTGATGGTCTGGCTGCTGCGCCGGATCAATGAGGTCCTGTACGACCCCAAAAACCTCGGCGTTCCCAAGCACATCATGATCGAGGAATTGTTCTCGGGCATGAAGAACTCGCAGCTTCTCGACGCTGCTCTCGCTTCCATCAAGACCGTCCGCAAGAACCTGGGCGGTGTCACACTCATCGGTCAGAGTGCGAACGACCTGGGCGCGAATGCGGACAGCATCGTGAACTCATGCACGTCGTTCCTGTTTCTGCCCGATGCCACCTTCAACCGGAAGTTCTACGGCGAGCTATTCAAACTCACGACCCAGCAGCTTGATCTATTCGAGTCGCTGCGGGAGAGGGAAGCGCTGTACGTGCGCCGCGACGGGCTCACCAAGGTGGTGACCCTGAATCTTGACAACCGCAGCTACGCCAAGTTTTCGACCCGACCCAAGGACCGCGTCCGCCGGTCGAAGCTGGTCGAGAAGTATGGCCTCACCGAAGGCATCGAGCGCTTCGCGAATGGAGAACAGGCGTAATGAAGACTTCCAAGAACATCCTGACCGCGCTCCTGCTCACCGGTTCCGCTGCGGTTCCGGCCCTAAGTCAGACCGTCGCGACCAAGCCACGCATCCAGGCCAATGCGCCCCGGAGCATCGTGATCGTTGAAACCGAGACGCCGCCCGTCATCCGGACCGGCCTGCTTCAGTCCACCCTCATTCTTCTGCCCGCTGAGGAGAAGGTTGCGACGGTGTTCGGAGGCGATACGTCGAGCTGGGTATTCGACGGCGGACACGTCGCCAGCCGGTTCATCTCCATCAAGCCCAAGGTAGCGAACAGCACAACCGACGTGCATATCGTGTCGGACCACGGCAATGAGTACACGCTGCAGCTCCGCGAGGTCTCTGCTGACGCAGATCCTCACTACGACTCCAAGGTATTGCTCTCGCCAGGCGATCAGGCCGGGAAGGAAAAGCTGGTGACCCTACCCGTGTTCGTGCCTGCCGCCGAGCTGGACAAGGCGAAGCGCGAGGCAGCCGAGGCAGAAGCAAAGGAGGCGACGGAGCGGAAGCAGGCAGAGGCGAAGGCCGAGAGCTATCGCAGCCAGTATCCCGGCCAGCTCCACTTCGATTACGCATGGGACCGCAAGAAGGCAGATGGGTTGGGACTTCAGGAAGTCTGGCGGGATGACAAGTTCACCTATCTGCGCGGCAAGTTCCAGGAAACGCCGGTCCTCTACGAGCTGAAAGACGGGAAGGGAAGCCTCATCAACTGGAGCTACAACGACGGCCTCTACACCGTGGACAAGACCATGCTGCAGGGCTACCTCACCATCGGCAAGCAGCGGGTTGATTTCAAGCGGCAGGGGGTGAACTAGCCATGGCCGATGAGCATAACGATCTTTCCACGCCCGACCACAACCCGACCGTTCCGGGCCAGCCGCAGGCCACCGCACCGCTCAAGACTTCGAAGCCCCTCGTCATTGGAGCGTGTGTCGTTGTCGGCATCATCGGGATTGCCAACGTCGGCAATCTCGCCAGCGGTCACGCAAAGAATCAACCCGCAAAAAGCGCCCTGCCGAGCAAGCCCGTCGTCAGCGATTCCGGCCAGGTGAATTCCTTCCAGGCTGCCCAGGCACGTCAGGCCCAGCACGACCAGGCCGAACTGCTACGCCAGCAGGAAATCGCCGCACAAGCAGCGATCCTCCAGCAGCAGCAGGAGACCCCCGGCCCCGAATCTGCCACCGCCCCGGCCATGACCCCGGCCCAGCGCCAGGCCATGTACGGCAGCAACAATCCAAGCGCCCCCCAGAAGACCTCCGGGGTGTCGGAGGCCCAGGCCCAGGCAAAGCAAAAGGCATTGCTCCGGGAACAGCAGCACCAGCAGGCTCTTGCCAGCGACACGGTAGCGATCGACTTCTCCAGCTCGGCAGGGCAGGGAACCGGCTCCGGCAAAGCAAGCGGGGTACTCGCGGACCGTGCAGAGGGCCAGGATGGAGCCAGAGGAGAAGCAGAAGCGTCTCCAGTGGCGTCGGACGAGCCAGGCGGAGCCGTACATGCGTTGTCGGCCCGGAACGGAGCTCCAGAACGCTCCGAAGGTTTTCAGAGCGTCTCAGACCGGCGTTCCACTATCCAGCGCGACCCCATGGTGGCGTATGACTTCGATGGCTTCCAGGGCAGGCTCTACCGCGTGTTCGAAGGCACTGTGTTCGAGGGAGTGGTGACGAACCACATCGACGGGGCACTCGCCGGTCCCATGATCGTGATGCTGACGACCGATTACTACTCGCATGACCACCAGCAGCTTCTCTTCCCCCAGGGCACCCGGCTTATCGGCAGTGTCCAGAGCGCAGGTGCATCCGGCCAGCGCAAGCTCATGGTGACGTTCAACCGGGCGATCTGCCCGGATGGATTTTCACTCGACCTCAACCGCTTTACCGGCCTCGACCCGCTGGGCACAACCGGCCTGGCGTCCAGCGTCAACAACCACTACCTCTCCAGCTTCGTTGCCGCCGCCGCAGTAGGCGGGATCGGCGGGCTGGCCCAGGTTGGAAATTCAGGCAGCGTCCTCGACTCGGGAACCCAGATTCGCAACGGCATTTCGTCCCAGACCGCCGCGGAGTCTGAACAGGTTCTCAACAAATTTTTGAGCCGCCTGCCTGTCATCACCGTTAAGGAAGGATCCCGCGCGAGGGTCTACATCAACCAGGACTTTCTCGTTCCTTCCTACGCGGAACATCGCGTCGATCCCACACTCTAACCCCGGAAAGGAGGCATGACACCCTTCGCAGTCTCGCGTTGAGGCTGCTCAACTTTCCTGCATTCGATGTACCGAGAGGAGGCTGTTGCAATGAATCTCAGCTACCCCGCATTCAAGGCGTCTCTCAGGAAACGCCGTACCCGTTGGATTGTCGGCACGGCTCTGGTGCTGGGAACCGCCACACCGAGCTTTGCCCTCTTTGGACTAGGCGATATCGTGTTCGACCCTACGTCGTACGCCAGCCTGGTATCGCAGCTCACAACCCTCACGAACCAGTACAACACCACCGTCGCCAGCCTCAAGAACTTCTCCATCAAGACGGTCTGGAAGACGGAACTCAACCAGCTCAAGAACGTCAACGTCGCCAACACTTTCGGTGAGACAAACGGCCTCACCGTCGCCCTCAACTCCGACTCGGCCACGACCGCCAATTCGGCGTGGAAGAACAGCAACGTCTCCCTGTCCACGGACACCACCAGCCTGCTCAGTGGGCAGTCGGTTGGATCGTCCACCCAGCTCTCCCAGCTCGCGATGATCGAGGCGTCCGATGCAGCCTCACCCGACTGTCTCAACGCAGTCGGTTCCTATCGCGCAACGAGGGCGGCAAGCAGCACCGCCGAGCAGAATCTGCAGCAACAGCAGCTCGACGGCAGCGACGACACGAACAGTGAGGTGCAGCAACTCAACCTACTCAATGCCGGGCAAGTTCAGCAGATGAACGATCAGCAGGCCCAAGGATCGCTCCATACCTGCATCGCTACCCAGCTCGCCATCCAAAACATGCAGCAACGCAACGCCGCTGCACGCGACCTCAACACGGCTGCGTACATTCGTCAGCAGAATCTCACTGCTCCGAAGCACCCCGAGAATCAGGGCGACACGTGGAACAACTTCCTTCCATAACCGTCTCTGCGGGGGGCGTCGAAGCCTAAACCGTCGAGGAGGAAATACCGGATGCTCAAAGCTATCAACACTAAACTTCTAATCGCGATCCTTGCAGCACTTGCCGTTATCGGTGTGTTGTTGGTCAGGCAGAACAGCATCCGCAAGGAACAGGCAGCGGCGGCAGCTCGCACCGCTGCCGTCCTTGAACAACAGCAGCGCCAGGCTGCAGCGGATCAGAAATATCGCGAGGACGAAGCGAAGAAGGTCAACCAGATGCACCGGTCCAAGAACAACATGCCCGACAAGCAGGGCGGCACATGGACCCACTACATCCCCTAACCAGTCCAGAGCGAACGGACTGCCTGACAGAGGCCCTTTAGATGACAATGCTCGCGATGTTCCAGGCTCCAGCTCAGGGTGTCAACTGGCTCTCTGTCTTTGCGCAGAACCTCAGCAACCTAACGACTCAAAACGGCGGCGTACTTACCAGCGTCGGCCTGTCGCTGCTCAGCTTCGTCGCGATCATGATGCTGGTCCAGATGGTCATTTCGATCAATACGGCCAACTGGACCATCAGCTTTCGTCCGCAGAGTGTAGATGCCGGGACTGTAATGCGTTTCCTGCTCAGGCTGGGCTTTTGCGCCTTGCTGGAGCACTACTGGGTGAATCCGTTTCCAGGAGCCAGCTTTGGATTCAACCACTTGTTCAGCTATCTTGCCGAGTCGCTCGTCCAGGTGTTGGATCAGTCGTCGCTCAACAATCTGGATACGCTGCTGAAGAACGCCGCAGCGCAGACAGACGCACCGTCACTGACCGCGCCGCTTGAGTTGCTTTGCTACATCCTCGTTGAGATTCTTCTGGGCGTCTCGTCCGGCATTCTCTTCCTTATCAACATCAGTTCCTTCATTCTGTACGGCGTCTCCGCACTGTTCGGGCCTGTCCTTATACCGCTCTATCTCACCAATTCTTTTCGCGGCAAGTTCTTCCAGTATGTGGACGTTCTCATCAGCTTCGCCATGGTTCGGGCCGTCGCGTCAGCCTTCCTGTTCGTCTGGGCGGGCTTCATGACGACCTTTATCCAGCAGACATTCAACGGCGACTATTCCATTCAAATGTGGCTGGCCAACCTCATCCCGGTTATCACCATGTTTGTGGCCTTCATCCTCAACTTGCTGTTTATTCCAAGTCTCACGCAGGCGATCTTCGGCGGTGCCGCTGGCATGGCAGGAAAGATCGAAGAAGTTGGCGTAAAACTCATGGCTCTTTAGGCGGTTCCACAATGCCGACACCGTACCGAATCTACGTTGAACCAGCCGGACCGCACTTCCTGTTTCGGCTTTTGCGTTGGGGCTTGCTCGCAGGAGTCCTTGCATGGCTCGGAGCGATTGTCTTCTACCGTTACCACCCGATTCCAGAAAGGACGCAGACCCATGGCAACCCAAACCGCCCCGCTCACCGACGCAGCATGGACGCCCCAGCAAGCAATGCTCACTGACCAGATTGCTAATGAGGTCTATGCCTCTCACTATGCCGAGCGGAAGACGAGCCGGTTCGTGATCGGGGCGCTATCCATCGCTCTTCTTGGATCGTTCGCGACGATTGCCTCCCTGTCTAAGAAACCGCTGGTGAACCGCTACGTCCGCATCGACGAGATGGGCCGGGCGCAGGCTATTCAGTACAGCGATCTCCAGTACAGCCCGCGCGAAGGCGAGGTGCGCACCTACCTTACGGACTGGGCCAATTACCGGTTCACGCTCAACAAGGAAACGGTCGCGAAGAAGTACCCGCTCAACTACTACTTTCTCTCGCAGCCGCTTGCTGCCCAAGGTATGGCCGACGACAACACGAATCACAAAATCTCGGAGGTGATGTCCGGCCAGACGGAGCAGAGCGAGGTTGAAGTCAAGAACGTCACCATCACAGCCATGAGCGAGGAGACGGTCCAGAACGTGACGTTGGCGAGGGGAACGGCGCTCGTCAACCTCGACAAAATCTATTCATCCCGCACGTCCCAGGCACCCCGTACAGAGCACTGGATGCTATCGGTGACCTACTACATCAATCCTGCTCAGGTGAATCAGCAGTCCCAGCGGTTTCCTCAGTTCGAAACTATCAATCCGTTAGGGCTCACCATCACCGAGTTCCACGAGAGCCGCATCGGGTATGACAGCAACACCGAGAAGCCGGCGGGATCAGCTTTCGTCCCGGCCGCACCAGGAAGACCGTTCATTCCAGGAACCGGTTCAGGTGTCCAGGCCGCGCCGCCCATGGCCGCCCAGAGTGGAGGCCAGCAGTGAGCTACGACCTCATTCTGCCGTACTTTCCAAAAGAGATTCAGGCGCTTCTTTTGGACCCGACGATCTCCGACCTGATGGTGAACGGCACTAGGGGAGTGTTTGCCGACCGTGCAGGCAAGGTCGAGAAAATCGAGCTTTCTGACCCGTACACCAATGAGCGTCTCACCGCTGCCATCGAGAGGGTTGCGCGTGTTCTCGGACAGGATCTGACGAGTCAGAATCCGATCCTCAACACACGGCTTCCCGATGGTTCGCGCGTCGCGGTGGTAGGCCCGCCAGCTTCGAAGGACGGGCCTTCGCTCACGATCCGCAAATTCAACCAGTGGTTCACCAGCGATCAGCTTGTGGCGTCCGGCAGTCTCCCGGAGAAGGTGCGGAACTTCGTTGTAGGACTGGTGATGCAGCGGAAGAACGGCATCATCGCGGGCGGAACTGGGAGTGGCAAGACCACCCTAATGAAGGCGCTGCTGGACCACATTCCAATGACCGAGAGGCTATGTGTGATCGAGCAGCCCTCCGAGCTGCGGATATCTCACCCGAATGCGGTCCAGTGGGAGGCAGTCGATGCGATTCCGGGCCAGGTTGCCGTGACCCCGAGTGAGCTGCTGGCTGCAGCTTTGCGTCACCGGCCCGACCGCATCATCATGGGCGAGATTCGCAATGAGTGTGGCTATGACCTGCTACAGGCCATGAACACCGGTCATGGCGGAACACTCTCCACCATCCACGCGAGCAGTGCCCTCGACGCACTCGGCAGGCTTGCCAACCTTGCCCTGAGCGCGAGGCCCAACCTCAATCATTCCTTCATGCGTTCTGAGACGGCTTCAGCAATCGACTTCGCCCTGTACTGCGAGCGAGCACCCGATGGAAAGCGCCGGGTCCGCGAACTGATTCATGTTCGCGGCTACGACCAGAACACCCAGACGTATGACCACGACGTGATCTATTCCGCGTCCGATTCCAGCCACGCAGCCTAACCAGTTTTGAAGAGGAGAACCCACCATGCCATTGCTCAGCATCCAGGCTTCGAAGAAGGTAGAGACCACCGTAAGACTTGAAGAGTCAACCGCGAAGCGGGTTGACCAGTACGCACATTTCGCGAAGGCATCCGCTGACGATGTGGTGAACCAGGCCCTTGAGTATGTGTTTACCAAGGATAAGGACTTTCAGCAATACCTCACGCAGCATCAGGGCGGCGAGACTCCTGCCGCCCTTCGCATCAAGAAGCCCGCCGCAACCACCTCCAGCAAGAACAATGGCGCTGGCAATGGTGCGACGAACGGTGCGATTCCTCATGCTGTGGGCTCCAAGTAGCCCGCATCAATCGCCCTCGCAGGAACAGCAACCGCAGCCTCTACCCACCCTGAAAACAGAAATGTGCTGCGCACATGGGGAAGGATGACACTTCATCCCTTCCAGGGTGGTGTAGAGCACCGGAAAAGTTGCCGTCCGTCAACGAATGAAGAATCAACAGCTTAGGCCTTTCATGATTTCTATAGAAAGCTCCAGGCTTTCTATAGAAATCACGCAAAACGAGAGTAATCCATGGAACAAGTGACCGTAGAACAACCCTTGAAATTAGAGAGCCGGATCAGACGTTCGCAGGGCCGCTTGCCGCGAATCTGTGCGATCAGTACGCGCGTGGCAAGCGATGAATTAGCAGAGCTGGAGAGTGCGGCGAAGCGGGAGGGCAAGGCCATCGGCGAATGGTCTAGAGACCAGCTTATCGCCGCAGCTCGCCGTCCGAAGGACGACATTCTGCTTACAGAACTCATCGGCCTTCGCATGTTTCTGGTCAATCTTCTAAGGCCCATTGCGCTTGGAGAGGACTACACCGACGAGCAGTTCCGCGCCCTGCTTGACCACGTTCGCGCAGAGAAACGAAGCGTCACCAGTCAGGTGACGGAACAGTACCGCCACGATCAAAAGGAGCAGTAAATGCCGGATAACGCATGGGGCCGTAAAGAGACACTGGTGTTCCCGCCGCACGTTCCGATCTATTCGTATTCCGCGCTTGGTCTCGCTTTGCTTCTCACCTTGTTGTTCGGCTGGGAACACCTGCGGTTCGGCACGACGCCGCTCGAAAAAGCCTACAGCGGGGCTTATCTCCGCAGCTCCGCAGGCGCGCTTTTCAATGCGCACGGGAACTACCAGCTCGTCTATCTTGGAGGCCCGAAGGTGCAGCCGCGACGAGCGTTGCCTGTCGATTTCGAAGACGGCGAAACAGTATTCCCGGACGGTCACCGCCTGCCGGTCCAGCTCTCCGCTCTCCCACTTTCTCAGGGATACCGGGGCTTCTACACCGGTAAGCCAGAGACGTTTACCGACGTGGCAATGAGCCGCTGGCTTCGCGGCGCGATCTTCGAGGGGGACACTTTCTTAGGTTCTTATGCGGTGAGTTTGGGATGGGCAGCACTGTCGCTCCTCGCCTTGCTCGCACTGAGCATTCCAGCGGATATGAAGCGGTTCCGCCAGATGAAATACGGCCGTCTCCTACGTGGACCCGTCCTCATGGAGCCCCAGGAGTTCGTGCGTAAGCAGAAGGGCGACGGCATCGGATTCAACTCCGTTGATACGGAGGAAAAGATTCGGATTCCGGCCCGGAAAGAAGCACAGCACTTCCTCATGATGGGCGATACCGGCGTCGGTAAAACTCAGCTAATTACCCAGCTCCTCATGCAGGTAGCGGAGCGCGGAGACTCTGCGGTGGTCTACGATCCCGCGACCGAATACGTCCAGAAATTTTTCGACGCCGAGCGCGGCGACATCATTCTGAACCCCTTGGACGCTCGCTGCCCTTACTGGGGTCCCGCCCAGGAGATCGAGTCCAACGCCGAGGCAGACGCCGTTGCTTCCTCTCTGTACCAGCCGACCGGCGAGGGTAAAGACGAGTTCTTTCATCAGACGCCAGCGCAGATTTTCGCTCACCTCCTAAAGTACGGGCCAACCCCGCACCAACTCGCAGATTGGCTCGCCAGCGACGACGAACTGCTCGCAAAGGTGGAAGGAACGGAGATGGCGTTCTACATCGACCGGAACGCCGGACCGCAGCGAGCCGGTGTGCTTTCTTCTCTTGGAATCGTGGCGAAATCGTTCCGGCTTTTACCAACAAAGAAGGAGGCGAACGGGGAGTGGAATGCCCGTTCCTGGTCGAAAACCCGCAAGGGTTGGGTGTTCATTACCTCACGTCCGACCGAGCGCAACACGCTCCGTCCGCTGCATTCCCTTTGGATTGACTTGCTGGTGATGCGGCTGATGAATGAACCCGCCCCGAACCAAAGGAAAGTCTGGTTTGTGATCGACGAGCTGGCAAGCCTGCAGCGACTCCCGCAGCTTCATACCGCCCTCACTGAGGCCCGTAAATCGAAGAACCCGATGGTGCTTGGCTTCCAGGGAAGGGCACAGCTCCAGGCCATCTACGGCGACAAGCTGGCCGAGGTAATGGTGTCCCAGCCCGCCACCAAACTGTTCATGAAGACGGCGGAACCCAACGCAGCGCAGTGGATCTCCAAAGCCATCGGCTACGTCGAGATCGAACGGGTCAAGGAGACGAAACACGACGGGGCAAAGCAGGGCCGGAACTACTCCCTTGACCGGCAGATCGAGCCCCTGGTCATGGAGTCCCAGATTGCCGGATTGGACGATTTACACGCCTACCTGAAGCACGGAAACAACGTCGCGCAGTTCAACTTCAACTACATCAGTCTGCCGAAAGTGAGCCCCGGTTTTGTCAGTCGCACCGGCGCGGAAGGGGAACTCAGTTTCGACCCCGACACGCTGAAACCGCGCCCTCCAAAGCCCGGAGCCGCCTCCAAACAGGCATGTGCGGCAGAGGCACCAGCAACCCCGCCCCCTGGCTCCGAAGTGCCTCCCGAGGAAGCGGAAACCGTGGAGACGGAAGCCGCCGGGACGGTAGCACCGGCCCCAGGAGGAGAGGTGGGCACGGAGGCTACCGAGCACAGGAAGAGCCGGAAATCGCGCAAGAAAACTCAGCAGAAGGAGGCCCAGCCGGAGCCGGAAATGGAAGCAGAAATCCTTCAGGACGAGTGTCTTTCGAGGGAGCTGGATCGTCCGACAGCCGGACCGGAGAAGCCGTCAAATCTCCACCAATTCATACAAATGTAGAGGGACGACCCCGCTCAAATGCTCACAATTTCATCTGCGCTCAACGCCGGACAAGCCGCCACGTACCACAAGCTCGACTACGCTTCCTCGACCCAAAGCTACTACCAGCAGGGCGAGGAAGTGAGGGGCGAATGGAGAGGTGAGCTGGCAGCTTCGCTTGGACTTTCGGGCGAGGTCAGCTCGCTCGCCTTCAACCGGCTTGCAGAAGGGCAGCACCCGGAAACCGGTGAGCAGTTGGTGAGACATAGGGAGGCCCAGGAGTACAAAAACCCAGACGGTTCGACTACGAAAGCGGTCGAGCACCGGGCCGGATGGGATGCTCAGTTCGCCCCTTCCAAGTCGGTTTCCCTGACCGCCTTGGTGGGCGGGGATGAGCGCGTTCGAGAGGCTCACCGCGAGGCCGTTGGCGTTGCGCTTGCCGAGCTGGAGCGGTTTACCCAGGCGCGGATCGGCGGTAACAATCCTGCCGAGACGACCGGGAAGTTCGTCGCCGCTACCTTCGAACATGACACAGCGCGACCTGTAGACGGGTATGCCGCGCCACAGCTCCACACCCACGCCGTCATCTTCAACGTGACCGAGCGTGCGGACGGATCGACGCGAGCTTTGCAGGAGAAGGCCTTCTTTGAAAGCCAGAACTATGTGACGGCCGTCTACCAAGCCGAACTCTTCCAAAGGCTCAAGAACCTTGGCTACGAAATGGAGGCAGGGAAGAGCGGCGCACCCGAGATCAAGGGCTACTCTGCCGAGTACCTGGAGGCGTCCAGCCCCCGGTCCGCCCAGATCAGGGAGCACATGGAAAAGGCCGGCTTCACCGGGCCGGGGGCCGCCCAGATTGCCGCTCATGCCACCCGTGAAGCCAAGCAGGAGTTGACCTCTGCTCAGGTACTCGCCGCGCACCGCGATCTTGCTGCCACGTTCGGCAACCAGCACGAAACTGTCATCAGCGCGGCGCGGAGCCGCACCAGGGAGAATGCCGTCACCCCGGAGCAGTCCAACCAGGCGAGAGAGGCCGTCACATACGCGAAAGCCCACGCCTTTGAGCGCGAGGCCGTTGCCGACGAGCGGGTCATTCTGCGGGATGCGCTTCGTCGGGGAATGGGCGACGTGACCGCCGCCGAGATTCGAGCAGAGTTCCAGACCAGGCAGACAGCCGGTGAGTTCCGCTCTGTCGAGGCACCCAAGTACGCGTCCGCTGGCCGCTTCACCACACCCGAAACCATCGCTCAGGAACGGGCGAACATCAACCACGTACTTCAGGGAAAGAACACTGTTTCTTCCATCACAACCGCAGCGATGGCTGAGGAGCAGGCGAACGCTCGCGGCTTTCTTAACGACTCCCAACGGCGAGTCGTAGAGGACATTCTTACGACACGGGACCGGGTTCATGGCTTGCAGGGTTTGGCAGGAACAGGGAAGACGACCACCCTCGAAACCATCCGCGAAGGCGCGGAAAAGAGCGGGTACAAGGTAGAAGGTTTTGCGCCCACGTCGAAGGCTAGCGGCCAGCTCCGCGACGCCGGGATCGAGGCCAACACGCTGCAAAGTTTCCTTCAGCGTAAAACGGCAACGGACCCGGACGCGCGGCATCTTTACCTGCTGGACGAGTCGAGTCTGGCCAGTTCGAAACAGATGCGGCAGTTCCTCGACAAGGTAGGACCGAACGATCACATCGTCGTGATTGGAGACATACGCCAGCACCAGGGCGTAGAGACAGGGCGCCCTTTCCAGCAGATGCAGGACGCTGGAATGCGAACCTCGCGGCTTGACCAGATCGTGCGCCAGAAAGACCCCGAGCTGTTGCGGGCGGTCGAACATCTCGCACGGAATGAGACCGAACGCGGCGTCGCATTGCTTCGCGAGCAAGGCCGGGTCACAGAGATTCCAAACGGACCGGAACGTATTCAGGCCATAGCCCGCGACTACGCCAGCAAGCCGGAAAGCACCATCATCGTCTCCCCGGATAACAAAAGCCGTCAGCAGTTGAATGAGGCGGTGCGCGTGGAACTGAAGGAGAAAGGCGTCCTCTCCGGCAACGCCGAGACGTTCCGCACTCTCACGAACCGTAACGATATGACCGGCGCGGAGCGCACCTGGGCCGCTCGCTACGAAGTCGGAAACATTCTCCAGTACACCACCGGCAGCAAGGCCGAGGGCATAGCCAAAGACAGCTTCGCTACTGTCCGCAGCATCGATACCGCTGCGAATCGGCTCACGGTGGAGCTGGAGAACGGGAAGATCGTTAGCTACGATCCGAAGCGTCTGCGAGGCGTCAACGCCTACCGGGAAAGCACCCGCGAGTTTGCCGCAGGCGATCGGATTCAGTTCACCACCAACGCCAAGAAGCACGATATTCGGAACCGCGACCTTGCGACAGTTGTCTCCGCTGCGCCGGGCCAGATGACCGTCCGGATGGACGGCAAAAGCGAGCGCACCGTCACCTTCGATCCTACCAAGCTGCGGCAGTTCGACCACGGCTACGCCGTAACGTCTCACAGCTCGCAGGGATTGACCCAGGACCGCGTTCTGGCAAACTTCGACACCGGAACAGCCCGCTCGCTGATGAATACCAGGCTAGCTTATGTGGCTGTATCGCGTGCTTCCCAGGACGCCCGCATCTATACGAACGATGCCGACTCTTTGGGCAAGCGGCTTTCCGTCGATGTTTCGAAGACCGCCGCCATCGAAATTTCACGTGCCGAGGTAAAGAGTGAGTTGCGCCAGGCCGTGGAAGGACTTCGAGCGGGGAAAACGGACGTATCTATAGATAAGCTCAAAAGCCAAGGGAAGGTCCACCAGCACGCCCAGCCCTCGGAACGGATCTCCGCAGTCGCAAAAGAGTATGCTGCCACGCGAGACAGAACCGTTGTCCTCTCCGAAAAGCAATCGGATAGAGCGGCCATCACTGCCCAGATTCGAGCCGAGCTGCAGCAGGCGGGCCGACTCGCGCTTAACAAGGAAATCCAGGCGACCGTATTACAGGAGCAGCATTTCAGGCAGGAAGGCAGAGCGGCGGATTACAAGCCCGGCGACGTGATCCAGTACGGCAAGGGAAGTCCAAAGCACGGTCTGCTCCCGAAGACTGAGGCTACCGTTGAAGCGGTAGATTCCCGCCGCAACCTCATCGTCGTCAGGACCGGCCAGGATGATCTTGTTACTTACAGCCCATCCCGCTTGAAGACCGCGACCAACGATTCCAAGGTCTACCGCCCGGAGCAGCAGCCCATCTCTCAAGGCGAGCGAATCCGCATCACTCGGAATGACAAAGAGTTAAACGTGCGGGCAGGAGATTTTGCAACCGTCACCCGGATCGACGACAGGGGCAGCCTGAAAGTTCGGCTGGACAGCGGCAAGGAGATCGAACTAATGCCTAGGCAGGCTCGGCACATCGAACACGGCTACGCCGTCGAGAGCGGCCGCCGTGTTTCAGCAGAACGCTTCATCGTGACTGGGGATACCCCAGAAGCCAGGAACCTGAAGAGCATTCCTGCGAACGCCCGGGACGTGTCCATTCACACGACAGCCCCGGCAGTTCAGCAACAGAAGGCACCCGAACGGGAGAAGACGCCCCAGCAGGAACAGAGTCAAAAGCCCCCGCAACGAGAGATTCAGCGTGGCTACGGTATTGGTCTCAGCCTCTAAGCATATTGCTGTAATTACATACTTACACCCGCCGCCGTAGCGGTGCGAAATGTGGGAGATGCCGGCAGCATCGGCGTCTTCCAACGGACTGTGTAAAGGGTGGGACAGTTTCTCCGTTCCACGCTTTGCAGAGGCCAGTCATTTCCACGGCGCCCTTCTGTTAGGGCAAAAATGCTACTGGCGATGAACAACTTACGCGTCATGAGCTTGCCTTTGTATAGTTGTTGCAGCGGCCAATGAGATGACAGATGCGCAGCAACTCAAGGAAATTGCCAACCAGAACTTTGAAGGCCCTTATTTGCTTGGACGGATTGTTTCCCGGCTTCGCGAGAACGACACCTTTGTTCAAAAACATCGCGACAGGAGGAAATGCGATCTCTTCTGGCGAAATGCCGGAGCTTACTGGCGGTGCACGATCTTCGTGAGTCCAGAGAGCGAAGATATTCTCGCTCAAGTCGATCTACACGTTGACGGCTCCACTCGTGTCGAGTCATACGAGCCGTGCAGCATCACAATCGACCCCACGGAAAACTTGCTCGTATTGTCCAGGATTGCGCCCGCTAGCTGAACGCATGCGGTCTGTCCGAAGGCTTGGCCAGTGCTAATTAAGGAGGAGCTATGGCGTTAGGAAAGCGTTGGCTCGGCTGTATGCTCATCGGAGTGGGGCTCATGTTGTTTGGGATTTCGCGGCAACACTGGCAGGAGTGGGCAGGCATCGCTATCCTTGCGGGTGGAATTGTCCTGGTGTTGCCAAACCGGATCATCGGAAGACCTGTACGCTGACGCATCCTCGCCTCCGAACCAAACTCATCGTTGCTGCAAATCATTCCCCAGCGACCAGAGTCGGTTCAATCCAGACCTGCCGATGCTGCATTCGTTGGACGCCGTAGCCTTGATTGCGCCAATGGCCGCGTCGCCAGTGCATCCGGTGAGGGAGGCCGGTCACTCCTTTGCCGTCGCTGCCGGAAACACGATAGTTCTTTCCGATGATATTGGGCTGCCAGAACTCGGACCCGCGCTTCGACCGTTTTCCGCTGAACGAGCCTTGGGTCAGCAGCTCGGGTCGTGCTGCCATCGCTAGTACAAGATTGAAGACAAGACCAGCAATCATGCCACCAAGCTTGCGTTCAGCAACACTGAAGGGAACACTGCCGGGCATGACGTCGTTATCTTCAAGTGCTTTGCGTAGATCTATAAGAGTGTTCGCTTCGCCATCGATGATGTGATGCACGACGGCCGGACTGCCGGGTTTCTCCGCTAAAACCGTTCGTATGTACAGCTGACTTTTGCGGAGGGTGAAATCGTGCTCAACTCCGCTGGGGATGCGGACTCTATTGTCCTCGAAGGCACGGTAATACCACAGAAAGCCAATGCTGCCGGCCCCGGTATCGTGATTGCCCCTGGAGGCAGGATAAAGACGGCAGCATCGAACGGCAGGTGCAAAGCCTTCCAGTCGATCGCTTCGGGAGGCGTGGTCTTAGACAAAGCCGTCAGAAGATCGTGCTCTACAAAGAAGGTCGGAACCCGCAAATCGGTCAATCTGGTTGCATGAAACGAGGCGGCGGCAACCATGCCGCCATTGTTAGTGTCCCTGTCAAGCTGGCGGGACCTCCGAAAGAACAGAGCGTAACTCCTGAAGATCCATGCAAGATCGAAGGCGACTGCTTTTGGGCTGGTATAGGCAGCCATATTATCATAATGCGCGGGTAACAGAGAGGCCAATAGCTCTGCGTTTCGTAGTCCTCTTCTGTTCCCATCTCTGGCTTGTCCGGATAGATGTACCTAGGCATCCTGTGGCTCCTGAAGTGGACGAGCGTCGTCTGTCTAACCTTGCGTACTCACCGACCCAACTTCGTCATGAGCACTCGATCAGCGGCTTGCACCCCTCCCGGGGAGCGCTTCAATACGCCAGCTTACATAGCGTTTTTGCTGGATAGCGTACATTCACCACACCCGGGCGGGCTGCTGGTGAGGACGTGAACGATGGATGAGCTGATTACGGTAGTAGAGGTGGAGCAGGTGGACGCCAACAATATCGTGGTGATTCTCTCAAACGGAAACGGGGACGCTATTCCGCTGCCCTGCTGGGGTCCCTTAGCGAAGTGAAGCAACGCCTTGTTTCTTTCCGGGATCGGTCTTTAGTCGTACATTAGTCGCCAGCATCATCAGGCTCGTCGGGAATTCTTCAGCTTGTGAGAAAGTGGCATACAAATGGGCCGCTGAATAGAGCGCAGACGCAAAATTTCGAGTATTCCCGATCATCCGAGGCGAGGACCGGGTACTGAGTGTCAGCCATGTCCTCGACCTCGATGAATCCGGGAATGCACGTGGGGTGGTGATCCAGGGGCACGACGTTGCCGATCAGAAGCGTATCCAGGGCGCGCTCATCCAGAGTGAGAAGCTGGCTGCCTTGGGCAAATTGGCGAGCTCCATCGCTCACAAGATTACCAATCCACTTGAATCGGTCACGAACCTCCTTCATTTGGCGCGTAGTCCTCAGTCATCTCCCGAGGAAAAGGACGAATTCTTGGAGAGTGCCGAACGCGAGTTGCGGCGTGTTTCAGTCATCACCAGCCAGACACTTCGTTTCCATAAGCAGGCGAGCAAATCCACATCGGTCATGATAGATGAATTTGTCAGGGAGTATTGACGATCTTCCAGGGCCGTCTTCTCAACTCAAGAATTGAGGTGAAACGGCGAGAGCAGAGCTTAGGACCAATTGTTTGCTTCGAGGGTGAAATCCGACAGGTGATGAATAATCTCGTAGGCAATGCGATTAAGGCCCGTGACGGTTCCTAGATCGCGGTTGGCAACCCCAAGGTTTTTATCCGGCGCCGTGAATTGGATGCGGTCGCCAGTGGCGAACTCGCGTTCGATCAAGCAGGGCACCGTGACCGCTTCGCTCATGCTTCGCAACCTGGGCAGCTACCCCGCAACGCTGGGCTGTTTGGCCGCCCTAAGCTTGACAAGTCAGTAATGGCGCATTTATATTCCTGCAAAATTGAAACGTTTCAATTTTCCGAATTGTCAAGCGGACTCATGCCGAAATCGCACGCGTCTCCAGATAGGCAGAACTCGACTGTATTGATGCGACTGAAGGGATAAAGTTCATCATACTGCGACGTCAAGGAAGCAGTACTTGGAGGTAGACCAGTGAAACACGCCAAAAGAACGTCCCCGCTTGAATCATCCCTTCTTGGTTGCTTGCGAAGCGCCAGCTCGACCCGCTTACAACGCAGTGTTCTGTCGTGGTCCACGATCTCTACCTTCGGATGGTTGAAGGGTGTGGCTCTTCTACTACCGTTCATGGCTGCTTCCGCCATCTCCGTGCGGGCTCAGGTCTTACAAGGCTCGCTGACTGGTATGGTCACCGACAATACGGGCGCCATCATAAGCAGTGCCTCCGTGGTTGCGAAAAGCCCAGACACAGGCTTCACGCGTGAGACGAAGACGAACAAAGAAGGCATCTTCAACTTCAACGATCTTCAGCCCGGCACCTACACCGTCACAGTGACGGCGGAGGGCTTTGCACGATACCAGCAAAACGCCACGCCGATCCTGGCCAACAGCATCGCACGTGTAAATGCCGCTATGAGCGCTGCAGGCACCACGCAAGAAGTAACCGTCACGGACGCCCCTCCAGTTCTACAGACAGACCGAGCCGAAACGCACTACAATCTCTCCGCTGAACAAGTCACGGAGTTGCCGACCACGAGCACGACCGGGCGCAATTATCAAAGTCTGTACAAGCTGGTCCCTGGTTCTACTCCACCAGCAGAACAGAACTCCGCGGCCAGCAACCCCCAGCGGTCCCAGGCGATCAACGTGAACGGTGCAAGCGCCGGTGCCAACGCAACCCGAGTGGACGGAGCTCTGGACCAGCATCCTTACCTTCCAATCAACGTTGCATACGTGCCGCCGGAAGATGCGATCCAGAACGTGAATGTGGTAACCAGCAACTTCAACGCTGAGCAAGGCACGGCGGGTGGTGCCGCTGTGAACGTCGTGATCAAGAGCGGAACGAACACCGTGCACGGATCGGTCTTCGAATACAACACGATCTCACAATACAACGCACGCAGTGTCTTTCAGACGTCGGCGCTTCTACCGCGCCTGCCGAAATACGTCTTCAACCAGTATGGTGGTTCCATCGGCGGGCCAATCATCAAGAACAAGCTGTTCTTCTTTGCTGATTGGGAAAGCACCCACATCTCTCAAGCGGTTAGCACCATCGCGTCCGTTCCTACCGCAGCTATACGAAGTGGCAACTTCGCCGGAACCGGAACAACGATTTACGACCCCAGTACCGGCACTACGGCAGGCTCCGGGAAAACACCCTTCACAAATAATCAGGTGCCGATCAGCAAGGCGGCAGGGCTGCTCCTGGCTAAACTGCCGCTTCCGAACTATGGTGCGGCTGGAGCCCAAGTGAACAACTACTTCGGCTCCGCCTCGACGCTGTTTCAGCGCGACAACGTCGATGCAAAGGTCAACTATAACCTATCCGACGCGAGTCAAATTTACGGCCATTACAGCATCTCGCCTAGCAAAATTACTAGCCCGCAACTTTTTGGAGCAAATCCTGGCGGCCCAACGCTTGATGGCGGTCAGCCTGGCAGCTCGACCGGTCTGATCCAGATGGTTGTGCTCAATGGCACTCACACCTTCACACCTCATCTGCTACTAGATGGCAATGCCGGATACACGCGATTCCACGTAGCAGGATAGGCGGACGACTTGGCCCTCGGTGACTATGGGGTTCAGGTGCTCGGGATTCCGGGCACGAACTACAATGGTCAATCTCTCTACGGGGGCATCCCCGCGTTCAACATCAGCAATTACACCGGCCTCGGAAATACCAATACTGCTAGCCCTTTCTCCTTCCGTGACGCTCAGTACACCGGTGATCTAAATTTGAGCTACACACGGGGACGGCACAATTTCCGCTTTGGGGGCGAGTACATCCACACCGCCATCAATCATTTTCAGCCGCAAATGGGTAATCCGCGTGGGGCTTTTAGTTTCACGGGGGGCGCAACAACTCAGAGCGGCGGGAATCCAAACAGCTTTAACTCTTTTGCGGATTTCCTTCTTGGTGCTGCAAACAGCGCCTCCAAGGGCATACAGACCACGAACCCGATCGCCGGAAGATGGTCGTCGTATGGTTTCTATGCGCAAGACACATGGGAGGTCACGAGCAAATTGACGTTCAACTTCGGCGCTCGATACGAGATCTATACCCTACCGGTACATGATCATTCAGGCATCTACCAGTATGACCCTTCGATTCGCTCTACCGTCACAGATGCACTTGGCACTCACACTGTCGGTACAGTGTTGATCGGTGGTAAGGGGTCCACGCCGAATTACGCAAACATTGACAACGGAAAAGGCATGATTGTTCCGCGCCTCGGCATCAATTATCGAGTGGACAATAAGACTGTAATTCGCGCCGGGTACGGCATTACAGTGGATCCGCAGGCCATTGTTAACCAGCGGAACACTTATCCCGCACAGGTGAATCTCTCCCTGAATGCCCCGAATAGCTACACGGTAGCGACTACGACCGTCACCGGCTTGCCCGATATTGCCTTACCAGATATCAGCAGCGGCCAGGTACCCTTGCCGTATAACATCTCTACCTACAACTACCCCTCCAAGTTCCGCCGAGGCTACATCGAGACTGAGACGCTTGCGTTGCAGCGTGAACTACCTGGCTCCTTTGTTGCAGATGTTGCCTATGTCGGTTCTCTGGCCATCCGGCAGCAGGCGAGTCTAAATATCAACGCGGCACCGATTGGTGGAGGAACGGCTGGGCGCGCGCTAAACACAACGTATGGGGCAAATACCAGCATTGCCGATATCCTTTTGCAGACGCCTTTCCGGGGATCTAACTACAACGGACTGCAAACGCAGTTGTCCCGGCGCAGTGCAAACAAGGTGTCGACCGGTATCATCTACACCTACTCCAAATCAATGAACTTCTTCGATAACGGTCAAAGCACAGTAGCGTTCACGTACCCGGCGTACTGGGATAAAAACTATGGTCTGGCGGGATACGACCGTACGCATAACTTTGAATGGTGGTCAATTGCCAAGTCCCCGTTTGGCAAAAGCAGCTCGTATCTGAAGAGTGGGATCGGTGGAGCCATCTTGGGGGGCTGGCAGCTACAGAACGTCTTGAGCTGGTATAGCGGCACACCCTTCACCCTTACCGCTAGTGGAGCATCGTTGAACGCCCCCGGGAATACGCAGGTTGCCGACCAGCTCGTTCCAAGGGTACGTATCCTTGGCTCCCATAATTTTGTGGGATCGAACCGGGTCTATTTTGACACGACACAGGTTGCACAGCCAACAGGCGTCCGTTTCGGAACTGCAGGCAGGAACTCTCTGCGTGGGCCCGGCACGTTCAACCTCGACTCAGGTCTGAAACGTCGCTTTCAACTCTTCGAACATTACAATCTCGAGCTCCAGGCGGAGGCCTTCAACCTGACGAACACGCCGCAGTTCTCAAATCCTGCGTCGGCGGTGGGCTCTTCCGCCCTCGGTACTGTTACATCCACTTCTGGCAACAATAGGCGGGTGCGGCTCAGCGCACGCATCACCTTCTAGTTTCTCCCGACTAAACGCGCATGAGGGGTGAATCATCATTCATGTCACAAGCAGCAAAGTAGCCGTTCATAAACCGGGCGCGGCGATGACCGTGCCCCGGCTCGGGGGAATCGCCGCTTACCGGGGGTATGTGTGATCCTAGGAGGCTGAAGCCGGACAGTATTCAAGTGTCGTCTTAGGCGACCCATTGGCCGGATACATACAGGGCGAAGCGCAATTGAAGGTCGGAAAGCTGCTTTGAGCCGAATAGAAGGAGAGGTAGGACTGTGAAGAAGGCCTTGATTTGTTTGGTGTCTTGCGTCTACTGTATTTTTGCCAACGCGCAGACCACTGCACCGCGCTGGACAGAGACGCATGCGAATGCCTGGTACGACGGCCAGCCGTGGCTGGTTGGAGCCAACTATGTCCCTTCGGATGCGATCAACGAATTCGAGATGTTCCAAGCCACGTCCTTCAATCCCGAGTTGAACGATAAGGAATTGGGAATGGCCGAGTCCATCGGGATGAACACGATGCGAGTCTTTCTTCAGGATCAGTTGTGGGTAAGCGATCCGGAAGGATTCAAACGGCGGCTGAATCAGTTCCTGGACATTGCTGCACGTCACCACATACGCCCCATGCTTGTCCTTTTCGATTCCTGTTGGGAACCAAACCCGCACCTGGGCCCCCAGCATCAACCCATTCCCGGCGTACACAACTCTGGCCGGGTGCAGAGCCCGGGAAAGGCGCGGTGATGGATACGCGGGTCGAGTCAGAGTTGAAGGCTTATGTCCAAGGTGTAGTCGGCGCGTTTGGTAGTGATCCCCGCGTGCTAGCTTGGGACGTTTGGAACGAACCGGACAATCAAGGAAGAGATGACCTGAAGGATTTCGCAGCTAAGGTGAGCCGGGTGAACGAACTGTTGCCCAAAGTGTTCGCGTGGGCGGGCGCGATGCACCCGCAACAGCCTCTGACCAGTGGCGTTTGGCAGGGCAACTGGAGCGATGATGCCAAGGAAAGCGTGACAACCAAAATCCAACTCGCGGAATCGGATGTCATCTCGTTTCACGATTACCAATGGCCGGAAGCCTTTGAATCGCGCATTGCTTCGCTGCGTCGCTTGGATCGACCCTTGCTTGCACCGAGTACATGGCTCGCGGGAACGGCAGTACCTTCGACACGGTGCTCCCAATCGCGAAACGTGAGCGGGTCGCAGCGATCAATTGGGGACTCGTAGCCGGCAAGACGCAGACCTATTTTCCGTGGGACTCCTGGAAGCGACCGTACGTGGAGATACAGCCTGCGATTTGGTTTCATGAAGTATTTCGAAATGACGACGTTCCCTACAGGCAAACCGAAGTCGATTTGATCCGTCGCCTAACTGGCCGCGGGACACCTGTTCTCAGACACGCTGAGCCAGCTGTAGACTGAACGGCAGAGCCTGTATGGAGATATCGATGCTTGGCGGCTCTCGTGTTCCCCGGCCTTTGCAGACGCCGTCCTGGGCGGCTCGTTCGGCCAGTGTTTCCACTTCCAAGCGGACTTACCGTAATTTCGTCTTCAAGCTAGGTTGAGGTGCCGCTACATGCCGCAGGGTTGCGGCAACATGCTCGGTCCAGTACGGCCATTCGTGCCCACCCTGAAATTCTTCGTAGACATGCGGCACGTCTGCCGCAAGGAGAGCCCGATGAAGCAGGCGGTTTCCCCCTAGCAGTTGATCCTCGATCCCACAGTCGAAGCGGAGCGATGGCAGTCGATGCCGTTCCTTGAGTATCCATTGCAGCACGTTCAGCTCTCCCCGAGGCGTGTCACGAATGAATTCATCCAACGGCTCTTCGACAAATTGTTCCATCTCGGCAATGTCTGTGATTGCGGAATGCGCTGAAATTGCGTGAAAACGTTCAGCGTACTTCGCCCCGAGGCGCAGTGCTCCGAAGGCCCCCATCGAAAGCCCCGCGATCCCGACCCGCGCATTTGGCTGCAATTGCCGCGCCGCCAGGCGAGCGATGGCGGGAACCTCCTCGACAATCCAGCGCTCCACGTCGCAGCCCGGTTGAGTGAGGTATCCGCTGCCATCACCCTTGAGGCTATCGCTAGGCATGGCGATTACTACTGGGCAGATTTCCCCACGTTCCATCAAGCGCTGAGCAGTCCGATGCACACCTGCCTTGAGCGACCACGACCAGGCGCTGCCATACACACCATGAAGAAGTATCAGCAGCGTGCCAATGCCTTCGGAACTTTTCGAGAGGTCTGATTTAGCCATCGAGGGCACCCACACCACGCAGTCGCCGCGGCGCTCGAGCGCTGCGCTCTTCACGGTGACGAAGCGAAGACCTTCATGCTCGTAGGATCGATCTGAGATCTCGACGGTCCGGAAATTGGGCTCTGCAATAGAATCGCTCAAAACGTCAGAACGCCCTTCGCGTTGATGCCATCGTGCATGTCTTTGAAAGCTTGAGGCAGATCATCGAGTCGGTAACGTCGCGTGACCATTTGGTCCGAAGGAAGTTTGCCATCCTTGTATAAAGTCATCAATAGAGGAAAGTCGCGCTGTGGACGGCAGCTACCATAAAGAGGATTGATATAGAGCTTGTCCCACTCGAATAGCTCCATGTCGACGGGCACAACCTTCTCAATGCCACTGACGCCAACGGCGGTGCCGGCGCTGCGGATCATGGCCAAGGGTGCAGACCCCAGCTCAGGAATAGCCGTGCACTCGAACGCATAGTCAACGCCGCGTCCGGCCGTGCGGCGCTTGATCTCCTCCGCTGCCTCGAGCAGGCCAGTGTCGGCGCGATCTGCCAGCAATGTTTCCGTCGCGCCAAACTGTTTTGCGAGTTCCAGTCTGGCTGGGTTCACGTCAATTGCGATTACCCGTGCAGCCTCCCGGTAGAGCGCCCCCAAAATCGTGCTCAGACCCACCCCGCCGCAACCCAGCACTACCACCGTGCTGCCTCGCTCCACTTTGGCGGCGTTTACCGCTGAGCCGAACCCAGTCATGACGGCGCAGCCCAGAATGGCGCCAATCTCGAATGGCACTTCATCGTGTAATGGAAGCACCGCCGCTTGCGGTACAAGGGCGTGAGTGGCCATGGTACCAAGCGAGAAGGACGCGTTGAATCGGCCCGGCCCCGCACCGCCTGGGTTGCGCGCGCTGGTGAGAGCGTCTGTGAACGGACAACTATTCTGGGTGCGGTGGAAGCGGCCGTCAGGCACGATGCCACGTTGTTCACAGATGTTTTCGTGTCCTAGACTGCACTGGAAGCAGTGGCCGCAAGGAATGGCCCAGTTCAGCATCACGCGTTGGCCTGGCGCAAGGTTCGTCACGCCGTCACCCGCCCGCACTACCTCGCCGGAACCCTCATGCCCGAGGATGAGCGGACGTCCCCAAGCGAGTGAGTCCACATCGGTATGACAGACTCCACTATCCCGGATGGCGACCAGCACTTCTCCGGGGCCGGGCTCGTCGAGACCTATGCTCTCGATCCGGTAAGTGCCGTCGCCTGCGGCCACGGCTGCACGTGCGTCTGTCATGCGGTTACTCCGAGTGCATCAATCAAGCGAATCTTTCGTTTTCTTCGGCCACGAGGTGAACGTGTAGGTCGCACCGACAAGCAGCAGAATGCAACCGGCCCAGAAGGTCGCGTGCTTACCGGAAAGTACGGTGTGGGGCGGATGCACCCATTGATACATGCCTGCCAGCGTGAGCATGATGCCATAAAGCCCAAGCAGGACGCCGATATAGAACCATACTTCAAAGTGTTTTCGCATCGCTCACCGGAATAACCATTGAAGCCAGAGGAAAACAAAGCAAGCCGCCGCCGCCCAGAAGATGGGTCGCTGTACCAGAGGGTAGCTCTGCTCGTTAGGAATCGCGGTGCAGCCGTACACTAGCCCGCTGAGCGTGTCGTAAGGAGCGGGACGCGTGACCGCGCTGATCGCCACGGTTACGGCGACACAAAGCAGCCATGACCACAACATCCGATAGAGCGACTCCGCCAGGGGCTGTGCGTCATTCGAAAATGCGAGCCGGTGCAGGGCCGCTGGGCTCAGCTTTACCCACACGAACATCGCTACTGAGGACACGGTACCCGCAAGCAGACCCCAGAAGGCACCCGCACCTGTCGCACGCTTCCAAAGCATGCCGAGGATCACGGTGCCGAAGAGCGGTGTGACGAAGAACGAGAAGAGCGCCTGCACGTATTCCATGATGGAGCTGAACTGCATGGCGAAGTACGCGGTCCCGATGGAGACCAGCACGCCTGCCAGCGTACTCCAGCGGCCTACCTTGACCATCTGCTCGTCGCTGCTGTTGGGACGGAAAAGCGGCCGGTAGATGTCGTAGGTCCAGACGGCGGAGAAAGCGCTGACGTTACCGGCCATGCCGCTCATGAAGCCGGCGATGAGCGCGGTGATCCCTAAACCGAGAAGGCCAGGACCGGCGTAACGAATGAGCAAGAGGGGAAGCACTTCGTTATACGTGTGCTGCCCTGCGCGGGCCGTGACTTCGCTGACCAGCGGCAGACCGGCAGACGGCAATACGGCCAGGCCGATCAGGCCGGGAACGATCACGATGAACGGCACTAGCATTTTGAACCAGGCGCCGATGACGGGGGCCATCTGTGCGCTGCGAAGGTCCTTTGCCGCCAGGATGCGCTGAACTACGAGGAAGTCCGTGGTCCAGTATCCGAGCGCGCCCACAAAGCCCAGCCCGAAGACAATACCGGTCCAATGCACGCCCATGCTGTTGGCGTGGAATGAGCCGAGGGTGGACCACAGATGAAGTTCGCCTTGGCCTCCCGCGGTGTTCGCTAGGATGCGGGCCTTCATTCCTTCCCATCCACCAGTCTCGACCAGGCCGAGGATGGGGACCACAAGCGCTCCAGCCCAGATGAGAAAAAACTGCAGCACCTCATTGAGAATGGCGGAGCGCAGGCCACCCAACGTGACGTACACCGCGACGGTGACCGAGGAGATGATGATGCTGAAGCTGAGGTTCCAGCCAAGCACGACTTGCATGACCTTGGCCATGGCAAACATATTGATACCGCTCATGAGCACGGTCATCCCGGCGAAGGACAGTGCAGAGAGCGCTCGTGTGGGCTCGCCGAAACGAAGCTTGAGGTATCCGGGGACCGAATGTGTTTTGGAGATGTAGTAGAAGGGCATCATGACTAGGCCGAGAAAGAGCATGGCGGGTACGGCGCCGATCCAGTACCAGTGCGCGGCGAGATAGCCGTACTGATACGCAGCCGCGGCCCAGCCCATCAGCTCAAGCGCACCCATGTTGGCCGCGAGAAAGCTGACGCCTGCAACCCAGGCACTCATCTCGCGGCCGGCAAGGAAGAAGTCCTCGCTGGTACGGGTCCGGCGTTGCAGCAGAAAGCCTAGACCCAGTACCGCACCGAAGTACACCAGAATGATGGCGTAGTCTAGCCAGTGCAGCGGCGTGAGGCTCACCGGAGCGATCATCGAGATCATGCGAGAACCGGAGTTGAATCGTTCGCGGAGCCGGTGGAATAGATCACTGGATTGAGGTGCGATTGGAGCCGGTCTCCCGGCTTGAGGCCCGGCATCCACCGCTCCATGTCGGCGGTTTGGTTTTTGTTCTTAGGCGGAGTAAGGCGGATGTGCTCATCCATGTAGATCATCGTCATCACCTCGCGTGGCTTGTCGGTGGTGTTAGCGCCCGCACGATGGAACGTCCAGCCCGCATGGAAACTGACGTCGCCCAGGTCATAGGAACTGTTTTCGACAGGAAACGTTTCGAGCGCCTTCTTCAGCGTCATTTCGCTCTCATCGCTGATCTCGAGATCGCGGCCGAGCTGGAGCCTGTGACTCCTTTCTGAAAAGATGAGCGGTCCCAATTCCGTTGGGGTGTTTTGCAGCGGTACCCATACCGTAATGGTGCGATCGCTATCCACGGGCCAATAGTACTGGTCCGCATGCCATGGAGTAATGCCGCCGCCTGCTTCTTTGTAGAGCGCTTGGTCGTGGTAGATGCGCACGCCTGTAGTTCTCATCAACTGCGTCGCGATACTTGCTAAGCGCTTGCCGAAAACAAACTGTTTGATTTCTGGAGACCCCGCCCAGAGGTTCATAATTTGCAGGAAAGCTTTGCCGTAGGTATCGCGCTGCTCCATGGGAAGCGCGTCGCTCGAAAGCTCCGCGACCCGGTCATGTATCACGGTACGATAGTGTTCCAGAAGGTACGGCGGTAGTACATGCTTCAGCTTGATGTAACCATTCGCCTGATAAAATTCGATTTGTTGTTCCGTAACACTAAACACTGCGTTAAGCTGGTCCTGCATTTAGGTATTCCTCCAATCAATGGTACTAAGGCGTATCTCCTGTTGCTGAAAAGTTGAAGATGGCAGGGAATACCGTTTTCCTTAGTGAAAACGGATCTAACGCTCTCGGTTTCGCTAGACGCCCATGGGGCTTTGCTCTAACGGAGTGGGATTTCGATGACGGTAACGCTGCCTTCCGGAAAGGCGTGATGGAAGGTGCCATGGAATGCCTCTGTGGTTTTTATTGGCTGAATCAACTCCGGCGTCGCTTCTGTGTTCGTGAGTAAGAGGTTTTCCGCGTGGATGGTATGAATGACGGCGTTAGTCCCGAGTGTTCCCAAAGATGAGATATCGAAATCCGCAGCCAGGGTGCGGGTGAGATGACGGTTGACGCAGAAAAGAACCAGCTTTTTTCCCTCGGCTGCCGTAGCTGCAACTACATCTAGATAAGGTATGTTGGCTATCTCCGGCAAGCGGCGGGGACCATTTGCGATGGTGTAAGTGGCGGAGTCCGAGCTTACGGCCAACAGCGATGTGGGCATGGTAGCTGCATATTCGCGAAAAGCCCAGTATGCCGGCACTCCGTAGACAACGCCGCGCTTTTTCCAGATACCGCCAAACTCCATGATGCCGGTCATATCGGAGATAGGAACGATGTCGCTGCTGCGAAGAATGCTGTTGAGGAATCCTGCGGAGAAGAGTGCGCCGGCCATGTTGTCGAAGTTAGGAGATCCACGCTCCGCTGCAATCAGCAACCATTCCGTGAACGCGGTTTTTACATGGTCGCGTTGCGGCGAGCTCTGGATCTGATCGTGTATGGCGGTCAGTCGTCTTTCAAGGCCGATGGGCAAAGCCAGTAAGGCCGACGCGATAAAGTTCGAGCCGGGATTTCTTACGAGGACTTGGTCGCGCACCACAAAGTGAGTTGAAAGATAGCTAAAGGTGCCGACGGGGTTGGCGAGCTGAACGGCGTTCCACTCCGTGAAATGATCTTCGTCAGCGCCGGTAGCGATGAGTCGCGCGTTGGGATCGACTTTATGGATGGCATCTGCGGTGGCAAGCGTCTTTGCGGCAACACGCTCGAGCGAGGGATAGCCCACCTGAAAATCACCCCAAAGCTCATTGCCGAGTTCCCACAGGAGTCCACCCGGATGCCCGCCGGAAGCGTCAGGCCAGTGCTGGTTGACATACCGCACCCACTCGGCCGCCTGCTCAGGACCGCTGGTGCCGAGGTTTAGGGCGATCTGGGGCTGGGCTTGGATAAGTTGGCAGAAGTGAAGGAATTCATCCGTTCCAAAAGTGTTGTACTCGGGAATGCCCCAGGAAATGTTGACGTTCGAGACGCGCTTGTCTCGCGGACCGACACCAGCATGCCAGTCGTAGCCTGAAGTGAAGTTGCCTCCGAAACGGATGAGAGGAGAGTGAAGGTTGCGAGCCATGGCGACCTCCTCGGGATCAAGTCCATCCAGGTTGTCCTCCGGCATCAGCGACGCCTGATCCACAAGGACTCGAGCATCGTTGCTCGTTGCAATTACAAAGTCCGCGGGTTCAAGCGAGTTGAGCTTGCCCGGCTGCAGCGTGAGGGTGACGGTATACTTTCTCCACTCCGCTGCTCCTGCGCTGACGGTTGCGGATGTGAGCACCTGGTCAGCCTTATTCCGGCCGCGAATGGATAATGTCACCTCGTCCGGCCCGGAGACGTGTTTCAAGTAGACGCTTGCCTTGTAGGTCAGTTCGCGCTTGACGGGCAGATACACCTGCTGGCGGACTCCAGTCTCTTTGCCCGGCAGACTCATGATCAGTAGAGAGTGTGTGGAGTTGGCCGCGTCGCCAAGTACGGGAAGATAGCGTGCTCCCTGGTCGGTCAGCGGTTCCCACGGCAGGGGCAGGCCGAGATGGGAGGCGTGACGTAGGCCTGGGCGTTCCTGGACGAGACTGTCGATGTTCTCTACCGACCAGAGCCCCTCTTCAAAGGAAGGGTTCTCGACTACGTCTGCCCACAAGCCGCCGTAGGTGGATTTACCAATCGGCTCGAGAAAACTGCCGAAGACCGAACCTGGTATGGGGCGCGGAACGGGAGGCCGAGTGACGTGTATCGCAATGCGTGCGGCGGTATCACCGTTTTCCGTCAATTGGCATGTTGCCTCCGCGATGAAGCAGAGGAAGAGAGACGTTAGCACAAGCGCGCGTGTAAAAAACATCAAAGGTTCACTCCTCAAAAGCTGGCTGTCGCCTTTATATCGAATAGCTAGAAGGTGTAAGGGCGCAGATTCCCATTGGGAATAACAACAATAAGAGAAGTCCTCTACACCAACTGCTACGTTGCTTGAAGTGATGTAGTTAGTTCCGCGGAGCCACAGAGCTCGCGAGAGGCATTCGCCTCGAATACGCTAAACCACCGTCTTCATTGAAACGTTTCAATTCCGAGGGTCAATATAAAGACGCCGCCTGGGTGTTGTCAAGAGCAATTCGTCCACTCGGGGCGGAAACTTGGGCGTGAGGTTTGACAGGAATGTCTAGGCGAACTTCTGCATCTGATGGCGACGATGACGGCTCGGTGCAGAGGTGGACTCTCGTGTGATCAGCTGAGTTGGCATGGGGGAACAGCATAGCTATGGCTTGGAACTCTGGGTATGCATACCGGTCGATCCGCCTAATGTCCGGTCTATGTTCCCGCGAGTTTCTGAGAGCTTAGTGTGCGACGGCTGCCAAGATTTGGCCCTGACGTGGACTCGCGTACGATCAAATTCGTAGACATAGAAACAGCTCTACGTGCGCCGCGGATGGAGCCGGATGAAAGCAGCGACTCGACGACAATCTCACTCAGTCGGGTCCTTTCGATGTCAACCGTGGTTAACGAAGGCCATAAGAATCGACTGATGTAAGTGTTGTCGAAGCCCACGACGGAAACATCTTGCGGAATCCGGAGGCCTCGTTGCTGCAGACCTCTGTAGACACCTAGCGCGACCATGTCCGTAACCGCGACTACGGCGGTGAAGTGGAACTGCTCCAGAGCCAAAGCGATGGCGCTTTCACCCGCACCAGCACCCGGGCCGATTGCATCAACAACATTTACATTTAGGTTGCTCAAGCCGCATCCATTGATAGCTGCCGTGAAGCCTTGGTCGCGCATTTGGTGAGAGAGCAGGGCTGGGCCGATTCCTTGTTGTGAATTGCGAAGGAAGAGCAGATCTTGATGGCCAAGCTCAAGGAGGTGTTCCACTGTTGCTCTCATGCCGCCACGTGAATCTATCTTCACATTTGTGAAGTTTGCAGATGCCTTTCCTACGTCGAGAAAGGTGCAGGGCACATCGCTTTTCATAAGTATCTGTTGCGCCACAAGGTTGCGCTCAGACGTCATGATTGCGATGCCCGCAACTCTCGCGCTCAAGAACTGTTGTACTGCAGCCAAGTGGGCTTCGGGCGAAAAGTTGGTAGCGGTTAGAGCAATCTGGTAGCCAAACCTGGCTGCTTCTACTTCGATCGCTTCCGCCAGTTCCGAAAAGAACGGATTGATCAGGTTGGAGACAATCACGCCCAAAACTCGCGTGCCGCGCCGGGCAAGGTTGCTCGCGTAGAGATCAGGATGATAGCCAAGCTTCGCGATCGCGTCTAGGACATGTTGTCTGGTCACTTCCTTGACAACGCTCTTGCCGTTGAGAACCGCGGATACAGTGCCGAGCGAAACACCTGCTGCCCGAGCTACATCTTGAATCTTCGGGCGAGCAACGCTCCTTCGGGGCAAGGCAAGCTGCGGAAGTGTCGGTGAAGTCATAGACCTCTCTAGGGGTGGTAGCACGCCGGGAGTAAGGGAATGTTGCACCCGTTGACGTCCAAAGCAGAGATTCTTTCGGTACAGTCCTATACAAGCATACCAGCGCGGCGATCCGACTGTTCCAAACCATGACCGAAGGAGCGCCGCGCTTTTGGGAGTTCTTCACGGTGAAGTTCGCACCCCGAGCACTCGCCACGCAACCTCTTGTTCGCGACGATGGCGGTGTGGCTGCCCCGTCGATCCTTGCTGAAGATGCGGTAGGGAAGCAGTTGACCCTTCCATCGCACCTCGAGCGGCCGATCTGCGAAGTCATAGACCTCGACGTACTGACCTGCTAGACCGCCCGCTAGAGCACTTCGTTCCAGGATGACCTGACTGCGATCGTAGGCCAGGCTGAGCTGCTGACCGACGTGGCGTTGTTCACGATGGCATAGGATGTCGGCCAGACGAGGAGCCTGCACGTTCAGCCTGCGATGAAGATCTTCAGCCTTCACTGCGGTAGCGAAAACTTCTCGTTATAGTGTTGAGCTCCGCCAGGGCGCGCCCGAACTGCGTATCCCCAAGCCGCCCTTCGCATCCGGCTTGATGACGCGGAAGACAGTGTGCTTGTCGGAGTAGAACGCGACAGGCCAGCCATGCTCGTTCACATATTCCTTGAGCGCGGCGAAGTAGGAATCGGTACTCTCGCTGGGCATGAAGCGTAGCTGCATCAGCTTGCTCGTAGCGTCATCGATGAAGACCAGCAAGGCGCAGGGCTCGCCACGCTGCTCGAACCACCTATGGTCACTGCCGTCGATCTGGATCAACTCGCCATAGCTCTCGCGTCGCAGACGGGGCTGGTGGAAGCTTCTGCGTTGCTTGCGCGACTGCCAGAGACCTTCTTCCAACATCCACGAGCGCAGCGTCTCGCGGCCAACCTGGATCTCATGCTTCGCAAGCAGAACTTTCGTCGCCAGCGTCGGCCCGAAGTCAGCGGACTTCGACTCGACCAGATCGAGAACGTGCTCCCGAACGCCAGTGCTAACGCTGTGGTTCGAAGACTGACCTCGACCCTTATGGATCAGCCCGCTGCCACCGTTTGACCTGCGCGTCGTTCTTGTTGCACGCAATGCTCAATCCCTGACGAGCATGGCTGAGGGCTTTAAGTCACCAAGAGCACGCGCAGGTTGAAGTAGAAACCCTGGACCTCACAGATGCGACTGCCCTCACTGAAACTCCCGATCTTAAAGTGCTGCACTACAACGCGGCAGGCTTGCGGCAACAGGCCTTCGCAGAGCAATCAACTCAGTCCATCGCAGACGATGTGGCGGTTGGCCTGCCAGGAGCGTTAGTCTCCATGCGTGTGGCGGCAGCGGAGATGGCCAAAACGGCACCATGGAACGATTCTCCTCACCGGGGGAGGACTCGCTCTGCACCCGTCTGAGGATTACCTCAATTTAGGTGCCTGCAAAGCCGTCCTGCTCAATGCAGTTCAGGTCTTGTCACAATCATCGGCCGAGAATGGACTGAATATGGCGATCCTCACCATCAACCAGACTATCGGTGCAGGCAGCGCAGAAGCGGATACTGTCGCGTCGAAGTTCTGGGATAGTACGACACGCCACGAAGTCAATGGACGTCATGCCCGACCGGCCCTTCGCCTCTGGACGGTTCACTCGGAAGACAGTGTGCTTGTCAGAGTAGAAAGCAGTGGGGCAGCCATGCACTGTGAGATACCCGTTCAACGCTTCGAAGTAGGAGTCCGTACTCTCACTCGGCACGAAGCGCAGCTGCATCAGGTCGCTGGGCGCGTCGTCGATGAAGACCAGCAGTGTGCCAAGCTCGCCACGCTGCGCGAACCACCAGCGGTGGTCGCTGCCGTCAATCTGGATCAGCTCACGGTAGCTCTCGCGCCAGTCGGGGCTGGTGCAAGGTCCTGTGCTGCGTACGCGACAGCCACAGGCCTTCGGCCATCATCCATCGCCGCAGCGTCTCTTCACCGATCCGGAGCTGATGCTTCTCCAGCAGTACCTCGGTCGCCAGCGTAGGCCCGAAGTCCGCATACCTGGTCTTGGCCTGCTCGACGGCATACTTCCGGATGCCTTTTGGATCAATTCCGACCCTCCATCCACTTCAGTCTTGTCAGCAACCGGTACGCCTGGCGCTCGCTGATAGCGAGCACGGCTGCCGCTGCAGCCACCGTCCGGCGTCCAAGCCGCACGTCGCTCAACACTTCACTCCGTCCCAGATCACGCACTATGGCCGTGCTGGCAAACGCATCTCTCGGAACCCCTCCGCTTCGTAGCCGGGGCAAAGACAATGGAGGCAAATGACCCGACAGTTGACATGTAAGGCATACCAGCGTCTCTGGCGCTGTGACGGGTACGGCATGCTGACTCAGGACCAGACGAAAACTAAACTGCCCGAGAAGTGATAGGAATGCCGCTCGTATCACTGAGGCTTGAACGCCTTGCCCACTGCAGGCTGCCCATCCTTCCAAGAGATCGGCACCATGCTGAGAAAGTACGTCTTCCCGTGGTCATTGTTTCCTTGGTAGAAGAGGTAGGTTTTTCCCTTGGTTTGCAGAACGCCAGGGTGCCCGGACTCCGACGAATTCCATGTCCCCGGCGCTCCATTGGCGAGAAAGGGCTGGGAGGATAGACGCGTCCAGTGGATTGCGTCCGAACTACTCGCTACCCCGATCTGCTGCGGCTGATTGTTATAAGCACCAGCGTAAAACATGAAATACCTGGAGCCATGTTTCACCACCGTGGGAGCTTCTATACATAATTGTTCCCAAGGAAGGTCCGGGGCAAGAATGGGTCCATCCACACTGACATCCTTCCAAGTGCCCGCACCGAAGCCGGACGTGAGGTCAGCTTCAGCCATTCCAATCAGCTGGCGCGTCATCGACGGATCACGCGTTGCGAAATAGAGATAAGCCTTCCCATTTTCAGGATGCAACAGGACCTCGGCGTCAATGGCTCGCCCGACGCTCCATGCCATCTTCGTTGGCTGGTAAATCGGGTTGGAAGGATCGTGAGTAAAGTGGATCCCGTCTGTCGAGATTGCATGGCAAATAGCGTCTTTGGCGCCATGTCCATAGCTTTGATAGAACAGATGAATCTGGTTGCCGATGACACGCGCGCCTGGCGCGACCACACCATCCCGTTCTACAGGCTGGGTGGCGTTCAGCTCTCCTACTTTCTTCCAATGAGTCAGGTCCATGCTCGTGGAAATGCCAATGCTCCAGCCACTCCCTTCCGGATTGTTTGAGATCTTGTCCATCTTCGCCGGCGGCAGGGTGTAGTACATGAAGTACTTTCCTTGAAACTCAACGACGGAAGGATCTTTAGCAAACGGTCGCCCTATCTTCGTATCGTCAGAGAAGTACATGGCAGGCTTCGCCGGCTGGGGCGGCTGTCCCAATGCTGAAACACAGGACAACAATAAGACAATACAGTGGATGTGTTCCAAACGCATCACGTTCCTCTATCAGCCCATGCCGTGCCACGTTTTAGTAGCGTCGACTGTTGCGACTGTCTAAGCGTTAGAGTTGAAGAATGAGCCAGCCGGACGGCGTCGGCCTTAATTCATGTTCTAGAAGAGTAGCTTTGCACCAAACGCGACTGTGCGTGGCTGACCGGTTGTGTTTGTGATCTGGCCAAAGTTGCTGGGGTTGCTCAAGGTAGCATTCGGGTTAGCAAAGTTGGGATGGTTGAAGCTGTTGAAGGTGTCCGCCCGAAGCTGAAGCTTGACGCGCTCTGTCAAAGCCGTGTTCTTCGCCAGGCTAATATCCCACTGCTGGTAGCGGGGGCCGAAGAGCAGATTGTAAGCCGAGTTGCCGTAGGTAAAGGGAGCCGGTGCGGTGAAGGCCGCAGTGTTGAAGTACTGAGCCTTGGTCTTATTTGCAGGATAAAGAGGCGCTCCGACCACACGGTTCGCACGGCTGTTGTAGGAGCCCTGGACGCTCGTGTTGTATCCCACGGAGAATGGCTGTCCACCCTGATACTGCGTTATGCCGGAGATTTCAAAACCGCTTACTAACCGGTCGACCAATCCTCCTGAGGAAGCGAGAAAACGCTTGTTCTGTCCGAACGGCAACACGTAGGAGTAGCTTACGGTGAGGGTCTGCGGGGTTATGCCTCCAATGTTGCCGTAAGAGTCGCCTGTGTTCATTGGATTGACGAAGTTCTCGGTACCCAGAACGCGAATGTATTCATACTCGGCGTTGATTTGAAAACCTGCGTCGAAACGTTTGTGTACCCCGATCTGCAATGCATTGCTTGTTGTGTGAAAGATGGGATCCTGAGTCAAAAAGATGGAAGCAAAAGGCTGCACGGGTCTACGTGGCTGCACCGGACCCGCGGCGGGTACGGGCTGGTTGATATCCGGTGTGATGTTTGCGCTGCCGCCTGAGGAGTTGTTCTGCTTCAGATTGCGCTGGCCCACGTAACCGACTCGCAGGGACAACGTTTTACCGATCTGCTGTTCCACTGCCAGGTTGTATTGTTCCGCATACGGCACAACGGTCTTAGCCTGCGCGTTAACATTCGGATTCGATGCGAACGCTCCTGACCCGCCAAAGGGGGCGTACATGGTGATTGCCGGCGCACCGGCCGGTTGAGAATATGTCTGGACGCCAAAGTAGGGGATGTTCTCAAACGCATTCGCCTGGATGTAGTACTCCGGGACGAGATTGTAAAAGAGTCCAAAGCCGCCGCGCACAACGGTTTTTGGCTTCACCTGATAGGCGACACCGAACCGCGGTGCCACATTCTTGTCTGGCTGTCCAAGATAATCGAACAGGCTCGAGGGCAGTCCAACGGAAGATGCAAAGACGATAGGTAGCGTTAGAAACCCGGGAATAACCGGCTGTGGCGAGTTGGCATCCGGGTATTTGGAGCCGAAGATGACGATCTTTTGCAGATCGGGAACATACAACGCATTATTCCCATACGGGCTATCGTTAATGTGTTGCAGATCGTACCGGAGGCCCAGGTTAAGGGTGAGCCGCGGCGTTATGCGCCAATCGTCCTGCAGGAAGATTCCGGCCTGATGCGATACATTGCGTAGGATCTGCGAGTTCGGGTTGGGCCGTTGTGTGGAGGATGGATACCCAAGCAGAAAATCGGCATACGCATTGCCGGAATACTGTCCGTTGAAGTTATAAGCACCGCGTTGCGGTGCTGAAGAGATGAGGTTTGCCGTGCTGTCATGCAGATAGGAGAAGCCAAACTTAAGGTTATGTTTTCCGATCGTCTCGGTAAGATTGCCAATCAGTTGGATATCTTGTGCAAGGACCTTGCTTCCAGCTTCACTGACACCGGTGATGTTCGAGATGGAGATCTGCGGCGCGCCCTGGATTACTTCCGGTCCAAGCCCCGGGATGATCGACGAGAAATCCGTGTTTACGTTCTGCGGAGTGCGATAAACCGGTAGATGCAGGTACGCTGCGGTAAGATCGCCGACCAGCGTGGATGAAAAGATATGCGTCCATCCCAGCACCGTGTTCATATTGCGTTCGCCGATGCCTGCCATTCCACCATAGCGGCTCGTGGCCCCGGTGGTTGGATTAGGGCCATATAGGCCCGCAATGTACGTTGCACGAAATTGATCTTTGTCGCTGGCCTTGTGATCCAGCCGGAACGAGTAGCGGTTGACCGTCTGGCTGTATGGAACGACTTCAAACGTGTTAACGCCCGTGCCAGGTACGGTTGGCAGCGGAAAGAGAACATTTTGCAGCTGCTGATCGACGGTGTTGATCCGGCTGGAAGGAATTTGATTGTTTGGGAACGGTAGACCAGTGAGCGGATCTTTCAAGACGAGGTTTGCGACCCCACTGAAATCGCCGGCCCGTTGCGCGACGGTTGCCTGCTGGCTGTTGAGATTGGAAGCCTGCTTGAGTCGAAAGCCCTCGTAATTAAAGAAGAAGAAGGAACGATTGCGACCGTCGTAAAGGTGAGGGACCACTATAGGTCCAGAGAAGTTTCCGCCGAACTCATTGCGTATGTATTTGGGTTTCGCCTGAGCGCCGGCAAAATAAAATTTGGCTGCAGTTGCGGCAATGCGATTGAATTCGAGCAGTGTTCCGTGAACCTGGTTTGTTCCACCCTTGCTGACGACGATGATCTGCGCTGCCTGGTTATATTCGGCTGCGGCATTCGTCGTGATGACCTTGAACTCAGCAATACCATCGAGAGGAGGTACTTCTCCCAATGGACGTTGCAGCCCAAGGTTCATGTTGACCCCGCCATCCAAGACGAAGCCCACCGCGCCATAGGCATTGCGGGCGCCGCTGTTGATGGCCGGTGTGACACCGAAGACCGGAATCTGATCTTGGCTTCCCGCATTTTGCACACCAGGAGCAAGTGCGAGTAGACCTGTGATTCCAAGCCTTCCATTCAGCGGTGTATCTGTGATGGTTGCAGCGTCGATGACCAGGCCAACGGATGAATCCTCTGTCTGGATAGCGGGAGCACCTGCCGTGACGGTTATCTGCTCCTGTTGGGTGCCAATTTCAAGGTGCGGATCAATCTCTGCGATCTGCCCGATTACCAGGGTGATGTTCTGCTGCTGAAAGTTCTTGAAGCCGTTCTGTGTCACGGTCAGGGTGTAGTGGCCCGGCTGCAGTTGAGAGACAGAGTAGCTGCCGCTGCTCGCAGTTTGCGTGGTGCGTTCACTGCCTGTTTCAACGTTCTGAATGCTGACTGTAACGCCAACAATCGCCGCACCGCTTGAGTCGGTCACCGCGCCAGAGATGGTTGCTGTTGAGCCGCTTTGCGCATAGCCAACTGAAGCTGCTGTCAACACAGTCGCGATGGTCAGCGCTGCAACCTTGCCACTTGTGCTCCGAACTGACCGAGCACCGGCGTGGGTGCGAAACTGAGAATTCTTCATGAAGCCTCCGAAAGCATTGACACACACTGGTCGCTAAGTCTGAGCAACTCAGATGAGGATGTATCCAATTCGGGAGGATTTTAGGGAGCCAGGCAAAGGATTGTCATGGTTCAAATTGACTAGTCTCTAAACTGCTCTCAATCCCAAACCACACCACAGTCGGCCAGACCTATCGGTGTCATGCCTATAATTGCGTGTCATGGTTTCGTTGAGGATCCTCAAGCATACAACTAAGAGAACTGCCGCGGCTGGTTTAATGCTTGCGGCTACGCTGTCGCTTGCCTGCTGCAACAGAGAGCATAACGAGAGGACCGTCGCGCTCATTACACCGTTGACGACCTCCGAACTTTGGAAGAGCGTTCATGCCGGTGTCGTCGAGGCCACCAGAGAGAAGGGGCTAAATTGGTATTGGAATGCACCGACCCATGAAAACGATCCAGAGCGGCAGCTTGAGCTGGTGGACCGCCAAGTGAGCTTGGGCGTTGCAGGAGTGGTCCTGATTCCCGCGCACAGTTCGGTCTTGATCAGCGCGGTCACCCAGGCGGAGAAGATGAAGGTGCCGCTCGTCATTGCAGGTGAAAGCCTTACAATACCGCTTAACGCGGAGACAGGTTCTGTCGGTACCGATGAGCAGAAGTCAGGGATGTTAGCTGCCGGCCTTGCCGATGAAATTCTGCACGGTCAGGGCGCAGTGGCCATCGTTGGCCTCAATCGAGCGAGCAATCAAGTGCTCGTACGAGCCACGAGCTTTGAGCGAGCGCTACATGCTTCCGGTCTCTCCCATATCCGGATCAAATTAGATGACACCGTTGGGCCTGGTGGAAAGTCGCAGCCTGACTTGCTGCACATGCTTCATGACAATACATCGCCAAGACTTGTGTTTGCGGCCAGCCCTTCCGCGACACGAGCCGCCTACGCGACCATGCAGGAAGCGGGTCTGCTTGGTCAGGTTGCACTTATCGGTTCCGATCAGGATCCTGAACTCTTTCCTGCTCTGAAAAACGGTGAGATCCAAGGCCTCATTGCGGAGAACGCCTACCAGATCGGCTTCAAGTCTGCTGCAATGCTTATTGCGGCAAGCGAAGCAAAAACTCCGCTCAGTCATATACTGTTGGCCCCATTGCTCCTGACCAGATCGAACATCGATAGCCCGGAGACAAAGACGTTTCTGCATCCTTACAGTGGGTTTGATCGATGACCGGTGCCCTATCGAATCGAGGTCCTCGTCGGCTTTTTATCGCAGGCGTGGGTCTTACGATTGTCATTGCCGCCAGTGCATGGAAATATGTCAAGTCGTTCGGAACCTTCACCTACCGCGACCGGTTCTCGGCGGGTAGCATGGCGGATTGGGATGTTTATGGCGGCAGTTGGCTGCTCACCGGCTCAACGATGACCAACGATTCAGACGACACCGGCGCGAAGGTCGTTGCGGGAGAAAATATCCTGCACGACATCGCGATGGACGCCGACGTACGCTTGACCAGCAGCTATGGCGACGCCGGGCTGATCGTTCGTGTTTCCAAACCGGAAGAAGGAACGAACGCTTTCAATGGTTACTATGCTGGTATCCGCCTACCAAACGAGCTTCTATTGAGCCGCATGGACTTCGGTTTCACCCCCCTGCGGCGAGTCACCATTCCGAATGGTGTAGCTGCGGGTACCTGGTATCACCTGCGGCTAACGGCCAAAAGCTGTCAAATTGCGGCGGAAGCCAACGATATGCAGGGTCATCTGCTAGGCAAGGCCACTGTCGACGATGATTCCGAGTGCTTTACGCAAGGCAGGTTCGGTCTGCGCAGCTTCGCAGCCGGTGGAAGCTGGCGCAATATTAGGGTCGAGGGGTTGCGGTGAAGCGTCTGCTAAGAAGCCTGAGAGCTGTGGCTCTATGCATGGGCCTCTACACGGTGCAAATAACCTCGATATCGGGTTTGCAGGCTGCGACGCCTCCCGCGATGGGCCCGGTCACTATAAACAGTCTCTTGTGGCAGACAGATGACACCCCGAAGCTGCAGGAGATTCGGGGCGTCATCACAAAGACCGGCTCACCCACCTACCTGCAGGATAGAAGTGCCGGCATTGAGCTATCACCTGTGACGATTAGCCCCCCTCTGCGAATCGGGGATGAGGTTGAGATAACAGGGGCCGCCACGCCTGGGCTCTACTCGTCCGTGATGCATGCCACTTCTGTACGTGTATTGCGAGCCCGCGTGCCCGACCCACCGCTTTCGGTCACTGCTTCCATGGCGGCTTCTGGCGACTACGACAAGCAACTGGTGGAAACATCTGGCATGCTGCTCTCTATATTTCGCAGTGCGAGCGGCCTGACCCTTTGGCTTCAGGATGTCCACCAACTCTTTAAGGCCGAGTTGGATGGGTCTTCTGAGATACACGACTTTGCGATCCTACGCCCCGGTTCAACCATAAAGATCACAGGCATCTGTGTCATGACCGAGGCGCAATCCGCGCGGCCTGTTCCATTTCATATTCTGCTTCGTTCGCCCAAGGACATCGAGGTTCTGGCAGGTCCGCCTTTCTGGACACGAGCGCATGTTCTTATGCTGGCGACTTTCCTAGTGATTGCTGCAGCAATTGCACTGATGTTTGCAACGCGCGTGGAGCGTTGGCGCTTTGAGCTCATTCTTGATGAAAGAACCCGGTTGGCCTATGACCTGCACGATTCGTTGGCGCAAAGCTTCGCGGGGATTGCTTTCCAGCTCCATGCAATTCGTCTTGCGTTGAAGAAACAGACCGCGAACGAAGCCCTGGAGAAGCATGTCGATCTTGCTATCGGAATGGTGTCTCATAGCCATGAAGACGCTCGCCGGACGATTGCCATGCTCAAACCGACTGACGATACTGAGGGCAGTCTCCTTGAGAGTTTGCGGAGCCAGGCTGTCGCGCTGACCCAGGGCGGAAGGGTCGAGCTGAAAGTATCCACTGTTGGCGAGCCGTTTGAAATCCCCGGAACGATCAAACAAGCGCTGCTTCGCATTGGGCATGAGGCCATTACGAATGCGGTTCGCCACGCAAGTCCATCCCGGATAAGCCTGGAGCTTGTGTATCAGGACGGCGGGGTTCAGCTTGCCATCAGCGATGATGGAGTGGGCTTCGTTACCGATCAGAAGCTTTCGCGGGGTTTCGGCCTCCACGGTATCCGATCGCGTTCAGAATCTAATGGGGGCAAGCTGCGGATTCAAAGTGCGCCGGAGCAAGGCTGTACAGTTGAAGTCTGTTTTTCGGCACCGGGGGGCCTTCATTCGTTGCGCTCCCTCCGATCTCTGAGGAGACTAATTTGGTAACTCACAAACTTTACAAGCCATCCACCGCACATGTCATCTCAATCACGATTGCGGACGACCATCCCGCCGTCCTTCTCGGTTTGCAAAGCATGTTGTCTGCCAATGATCGCCTGCGTGTGGTGGCTACCTTTACCAACGGCGAAGAACTCCTGACCTCCTCACAGGCTGTTGAGCCTGGCGTCCTGCTGCTAGATCTGCGCATGCCAAAAATGGGCGGTTTACAGTGCATTCCAATCTTGAAAGACCGGTGCCCGGATACACGCATTCTGGTATTGTCCAGCTATCAGATGGATGAAGAAGTCTGGCAGGCACTTGAGGCAGGTGCCAGTGGATTCATCTCTAAAAGCGCATCTCCCGAAGAGCTGTACTGGGCCATTGAACAGGTTTTCGCAGGCAAGCGGTATCTCTCTGCCAGTCTCGCTGAGCTGATTCGCGAACGTGATCGCCGCGATCAGCTTTCAGTGCGCGAGATTGAAGTTGTTCGAGGCATTGCCACTGGAGACAGCAACAAGCAGATTGCCAAAACTCTCCACATCAGTGAATACACTGTCCGGAATCATGTCAACAATGTCCTAGCAAAGCTTCACGCACGCGACCGTACCGAGGCGGCTGTTACTGCTATCAAAAAGGGCCTAGTATCCATATCCGATACTTGAGCTTGGCCCAAGTGAGAACGCTGGAGCAAAGTAGTCCATGTGTTGCAGCGTGAGCGGCAATCAGGTACATGATTTCACCCTACTTTCAAAGCCCGTCGATCTACTCCGGCATTTCAAAACCCAAGATCTCATATATAATTGATAACAAACAGCTTACGTCCGATAACCTACATTACGTATAGTCAATCGTGGGTTATTAGTATTATCGGACTTATGGCTCTCTGGAGCGTGAACAGTTGATCCTCCGCTGACGCGGAGGATCGGTGTCTCTGCCACCCGATTGTTCTACTTCACAGGTGCGATCAGGTCTTTGGCTGCCTTTGCAACCCGGAACTTGACGGCCGTCTTGGCTTTGATCTTGATCGCTTCACCCGTTTGAGGATTACGGCCGATACGTGCCGCACGCTGGGCCTTCACCAGCTTTCCGAGGCCTGGGATCGTGAACTCGCCGTTCTTCTTGGTCTCCTGAATAGCAGTCGACGCGAGGAGATCTAAGAACGCAGCAGTCTGCTTCGACGACAACTCCATCTTCTCTGCGACCAGTTTGACCAGCTCTGATTTCGTCATCTTCTTGGTGGAGCTTGTCTTCTTCGCGGGAGCGGCGCTGGTCTTTGCCGCCACGGGAGCAACGATCTTCTTTGCAGGTGCTTTCTTCGTTGCCATGGGATCCTCGAGGTCGAACGGGTTAGTAGGTTACTTGTGCTTTGCAGGGGTCTTCTTGAAGGCCGCTCTCTTTGCTGGAACCGCAGTCCCCTCCTTTGGAGGTGAGACGTAAGCAATAACGGACGCGCCGAGCTCACGCGTTTCTGCGGTCGTCAACATGCTAGGCGATTTCAGCGCCTTCTGGGCGAGCTTCTTGATCTTGGGAGATGTAATTGGTGCAGGTGCTTTGGGCATCTAATAATTCTACGTTCTAGAGCTCTCTGAGACTTTCAGAAAAGGTGCTTAAACATCACGACGACAGATATGCTGCAAGTCTGCTTACGTATCGTGGGCATCGCCCCCACAAAGACACTCGCCAAGGTCGCCAACTTCATCGCCAAGAAACGTCCGCAGTTTCGCGGTGTCTGCGATTTGCGTTCTAACCGGGTGCGGGATGAGCTGCTGCCCACCGTACCCGTCGATGAGGTCTGGGGTATCGGCGCGGCGTCGGCGGTGAAGCTCTCCAGGCTGGGTATCCAGACGGCCGCCGATCTCGCCGCCCTCAACCCGGACGACGCACGGGCGCTAATGACCGTGACCGGAGGTCGTACCGTTTACGAGCTGCGCGGCATCTCCTGCCTATCGCTGGAGCTGATGGAGCCGACACGGAAGGGAATCGCCGTCACCCGCAGCTTCGGTGCTTCGGTCACCTCCTGGCAGCCAATGCGCGAGGCAATCGCCAGCTACGCCACCCGTGCAGCCGAAAAGATGCGACGCTACAGGGTCGCCGCCGAAAACATCTTCGTCTTCATGCACACCAACACCTTCAACAACGATCCCTTCTATTCCAACGGAGCCTCGGCCCGGTTCGCGGAAACCACCAACGACACCGGGGAAGTGATCGCCCTGGCCGTGCGCCTGGGGGAACGGCTCTGGCGTGACGACTTCCGCTTCTCCAAATGTGGCGTGATGATTACGGAGCTGCTACCTGAAACCATCCGGCAGCCTGCCCTCTGGGGCGAGCTGGACCGGGATCGCAGGGAACAGGCCTGGAGGGTGACGGACAAGCTCAATGCCACCCTCGGGCGCGATGCCGTCCGCATCCTCGGCGCAGGGCCAAAGAACGCCGTCTGGAAGCTCAGGGCAGAGCATCGCTCGCCAAGATGGACGACCCGGTGGAATGAGCTGCCTAGAGCACGAGCAAATTGAAGAACTTGCAAGAAAAGTGCTTGACTCAGCAGGTACAATCGAATGATTGGAGGCCATAATGAGCGAATCTGATTTCGAGATGCTTTCTGAGGCTTTTGATCGCTTGGATCGTGAGTGCGATACGCAAGACAAAGCGCGTGCACAAATGCGGGACGAAGGATTTTTGGATGCTGAGGGACAGACTTCCCCTCAATATCGCGAACCAGTAGAGGACAGAGCTTGGCAATAGTGCTTGGCTATCACGGCTGTGACATGACAACCGCTCAGGTCCTCCTGAGCGGTTCGCCGTTTCAGGTCAGTGACAAGCCATATGACTGGTTAGGAGAGGGGGCCTATTTTTGGGAGTGGGATCCGGTAAGAGCATACGAGTGGGCGACAGAAAGACGCCCTGCCGATCCGTGCGTAGTTGGCGCTGCAATTGAATTGGGTAATTGTCTCGATCTCACCACGCAGACGGGGATTCGTGCGGTAAAACGTGCATACGAATCGTATGAGCGCCTTCGGTTACAAGCTGGGAATCTACCCATAACGAACAAAGATGGAAAGAGTTCTAACCCCGGCGACCGCGTATTGCGACTCTTGGATCGCGCTGTCGTGGACCATCTGCATGCGACGTACAAAAAAGAAGCTAAGCGTTACCCAGGACGGTTTCAGGAGTTCGACACTGTCAGAGCATTATTTCCGGAGGGTCAGGAATTGTATCCGACCGCAGGTTTTCGGGAAAAGACACATGTACAAATCTCAGTAAAACGAGTTCAAGTGATTCGAGGAGTGTTTCGTCTGCCAAACCATGATTTGGCGCTTCACCGTCTTCCTTCAGGAATGTACGACTGGACAGCGTGAGAGAGCTTCTAATGAACTTGCAAAAGGCAGCTAGCGGATTGTTTGGAAAGAGTCTGACGTTCTACAAGTGGTCGTTGGCTTGTATCGTGCTTTTGTACATTCTGACGGTTCTCTCCTTTGTCATTCACGATTCTTGGGGCGACGCTGTTTTGTTGATCGTGGTTCTGGCGCTTCAAGTGGCACAGACTCTAATCAAGTATCGAGCGATTACCTGGTACGGCCGGGGCGAGCAAGCAAGGCGAATGGATCAAGTCGAAGAGGCGTTCGGTACATCGCCAAATGCCCTCTCGGTGCAGCGGCTTCGGGCGTTTGTCGGCTTGTGCGATGTTGAGAAGACAGCGGACTACTGGTTCACAACTGCTCCGAAGGGGCCTCGCCGGCTTGTAGAGATGATTGAAGAATCATCGTTCTACACAGCTACCTATGCTCAGGCGTGCTGGAACTACTTCAGGGGCTTTGCGATCTTTGGAGTGGTCTTCTGCGTAATCTTTCTCACTATTGCTGTGCGGGTGGGGGTCAGTAGGAGTAAGGAGGAGTTTTGGTCGCACCTCTTGGTCGCAAGCCTTTCGATCTTTGTGGCAGGGGACATCGTCGGCCTCGCCCTTCAGTACAAAGACCTCGCCGAGGCGGCTAGCAATGCCCTGGAGAGCGCGAGTGAGATTGCGAACCGTACTGCTATCACGGCAGAGCAGAGCCTTGAGCTCGCTATGGAGTACAACACAGGGTTGGCACAGGCGCCCCCACTGCCGAACTTCCTGCATCAACGACGCCGCGACGCCCTGGGAGCGCACTGGAAGGCCTATGTCGGGGATCAGGCTAGGACAATGGAAACTTAGGTCCGAACAAGGTTCGCCATGCCTTCAAAGCATCGCCATTCAGACCGGAGCGGGTCAGGTGCTTTGCCTGCGCGGCAGATCGGGATGCGGATTGTAGGGCGGCTTTTGCGGTTGCACGCATAGCGGAAGTCATGTCCTGACTGATGGGGGAGCCTAAGCCTGCTGGATCGGGCCACTCATCGTTTATTCTGTCGGCCAGAGTTGCAAAGAGTGCCTGGAACTCTTCAGGGAAGCTGCCGCCGTAGGGCGGCTGAAGACATTCGAGCGCCATCACTTCGAGCAGAAACGATGGGGTCACCGTCTTGCCGTTGTGATTGTTCCAATACTTCAACATGCGGACGATGCCTTTCCACTCGTTGTCGTAGCTCTTCTGAGCGGTGATCGCCTTCTCTTCGTGAACCTTTGGGTTTGTCTTCACCCATGCTGAACGCGGTCCATCCGGTATTTCGTAGTAGTCATTAAGCGTGAAGGCAGGAACGGCTTCCATACTGACGACGCGGTAATCCGTGTTGTCGTCGATGTCGGCCACTATACCGAAGTTGACCTCAACTGACCGGTCATGTTTCGTTACAGCATTCTTTCCATACTCTTTGGCAAGCGCTGTTTCGAAGGCAGTGAGCAACTTGCTTGGCGACTCCTTGCGGCGAGAACGTTCGCTCTCCCCGAGCACGCACATGAAATCTACGTCCTGCAGCGGTTTGGTTTTGGTGTATCGCCTGTATGAACCTGTGAGGAAGTCGTTCTCCACATCAAAGGCAGCGCGAATCACGGCTCTCATCTCTTGCTGCCGTTTGGAAACGTTGTCCTGTTCCTTAGTGTTGAGCTCAAGGCGGCTACGAAACTTGCGGAACGCTTCTTCTATCGTCAGCATCACGATCTCCTGTAATAGCTTGTGTTCGCGCCGAGGCCACTGTGTTCTACAGTGCTGCCAAGGCTCTGTTTAACAAAGCCTGATGTAGAGAGGTACGTGGTCGTGGACCACCCCGAGACGGCGGCGTAGCCGGGCTTGTTTTGGAGAAGCAGACGGTACTCGCATGAGGCGGGGTGCTGCCCTGCTTTTCTGATGGCGGTCTTAATCTGATCTGTATCCACCCAGAAATTGCTTCCATCGTCTTCACTCCAGCTGTAGGAGACAACGATGTCCCAGCGCCCGACTAAAGCAGTGCCCGCGGCGTTGGAGATTTCTAAAACGATGGTTTCCAGATGTCTCGACTCAAGCCATGCTTTTAGAGCACGATTGATGCTCTCCCAGTCGGAAGTCAGCTTAGCTGGATCAAGGCCGCTCAGGAGCACGATGTTCTTCAGAGTTCGCTGGATGTTGTCCGCAACGTACGTAACGGAAAGGCCGTAGGTATTTACGACGACACCGGAGCTCATAGCTTTTTCAGTGCCTCCATGTTGACGTTGAGTGCATCCGTACTTGCGTCACTGCTGTCGGTCTCCTCGTCGATAGCTTCCTCTTGCTTGCGTGCCGTAACACGTGAGGTTTTTGACTTCAGCGCCTCTTTCACCCACGGCAGATCGGCTTCAGGTGAGGGTAGAGACAACCTCCAATCGCCTTCCGTGGGAGCAGACGCTAACGGGCTTTCAGCAGCTTTGTCCCCTTCAATGGCGTCGTTGTTATAGATGCAGTAAACCCTAATCCGGGGTCCAGACCCGGTGACGACCATCGGGTAATTGCTCATCTGTTCTTCAGCGATCAGTGAACAGACGGTACCAGCTATGGATTCCAGCTCTGTCCTTGTTGGACCAGAGCTGGGCGCAAGCAGGTCGATGATGAACTTCCAGGTGTCAGCAGCAGAGCGATACGGTATTGAACGGATGGTCCGGCTTGTCACAGTCATAGTGAACTCACCTTTCTCGCGGCTTTGATAGCAGCGAGGAGCTGTGCATGCGTGAGTCGGTTCGGGTCAAGCGCGACCGTCCGATCTGCAGCGAACGCCGAGGCTACAGACTTGCGCAGCTGCCTCCCATCAAGGCCTTGGCCTGCATGCACTATTTGGGAAAAGCCCGATCCTTTGGTCAGCTCGCCGACGCGGGGGAACTTTTCAGCAAACGCATTCAGAGTGTCTTTCAGGATCTCCTGGATGGCCTGTGCGCCAGGCAAGGGAATGTCCACAACAAGATCACACCGTGACCTAAACGCGCTGTCGATCGCCTGAGGAAAGTTGCTCGTGGCGATGAAAAGAAGATTTGGATGCTGGTCCGCTAAGTGATCTAGCTGGACCAGGGCTGCATCTGTTGCCCGGTGCACGTCGATAGGGTTCGCCTCCATGCTGAGCTTGGAGCGGTCCACAATCAGCGTTTCCACCTCGTCCAGTAAGACGATGGTCGGGCCCTGGCCGGCCTGCTCAGAGATCGTAGTGGCGAAAAGCTCTGTGACTGCTTTCTGGGATTTCCCGAGCATAGAACTCTGGAGCGAGTGCGGCTCGACTTCAAGGTAGGTCATCTTTGCAGGCGAAAACGCTTGAGCAACACGGTCTGCCAAGCCTTTTGCTAGCGAGGTCTTGCCGGTTCCCGGCGGCCCAATCAGCAGAATGATGCCGTGAAGGGGAACGCGAGCTCTGTCGACCTTTCCTCGGATCGTGAAGTTAAGTAGTCCTTGGCTAAGGAGCTGCTCCTTAATATCGGGGTCGATCTGAATGGCGTCCCAGAGGTTCGCAAACTGCGGTCGCGGAAGGCTGTGACGTGCGTGAATACCAGGCGTAGAAATAGCAGTCCTCTTTCAAGATGTGCGTTCTAAGTACGCTTTGGACGCGAGATCGAATCTAATCTGCAAATTCGCGGCGTCAGTGGCGCAAACACTTCGAATGAATGCGATCTTTCCCTGAAGGCTTTGCATGTCTTTAGCAGGGCCCCGAGTCGTGAATCGTCCGCTTCGGAGATTATTGATTCCTGCTCGAACTTCGGAGACCTTGGCGTGACATGCACGGATGGCATCGCGCCCTAGGCGAGGTCCAGTAATATGTTTAAGATCTCGTGGGCCCAAGATCTTTAGCTTCTTGCGTGAGGCTTTGAAGCCATTGTCGGCGAGGGTTTGGCGAGCGACCTCAATGATCTCGCGGGCACGGTCTCCTGAAAAGGTCAGATCATCGACCCACACCGTGACGACGACCCCTTTTGCAGCACAAGCCTTTAGAATAGGGCCGTAGAAGGATGCGAGAAGTAGGTTCGCAATCGCTGGGCTGGTAGGAGCACCCTGGGGAAGGTAGAAGTCACATGTCGTGAGGCGAGTCAGCAGGCTTGCCACCGGCGCAGAGCACCCAAGCACGACGCGCCAAACCTTATAAACATGTCGAGTCGTGATGTTGGGGTAATAGCTTTGAATATCCATTTTGACGACGGTCTTCGCGCCTAGATGCTGTTGGGCATGCTCATGGACTGAGCGTTTCGGAACAGCCCCGAAGAGAAAGTCTGGAAGCGTGACGTGTATGAGTAGCCGTTTGAGAATCCGCGTCTGAACACGCTTGAGTGCTTCTTGGGGATTATCAATTTTGCGGGGCCTTGGAGTCGTGATGTTCTTGGCGTGAGGCTTGGGCAGCTTTACTTGCTGAAATGGAGCGTAGTTCTCCTTCCAGTTAGCCAACTGCAAGAGCGTTTGTCGTTCTTCGCCGAGCAGAAACTCCAGCTCGTTCAGGCTTCTTAGAGGGGCCTGATCGAGGGGAGGCCGGGTCTGTGGAAGTGTTGCGCTCATCGGCATCAACCTGCATCAAGAGTTTTGTTAGGGCAATGGAAAGACTCTCTATTTGCCCAGGGTTAGCTTTTTGAACGTCTTCCTCCTCGCTGCCAAGCAGGGTAAGGAGGTGAAACGGCATTTTTAACGCTGTCGCAATCTTTTCGATGGTTTCGACTGTGGCCTGGCGCTTTCCGGATTCAATGAGTGACAAGTAGCTGCGGTCAATCTGCGCGCGATCGGCCAACTCGCCTTGTGAAAGATCCGCTAGGGACCGGGCTACACGGATAGCTTTGGAATAGTTCATAGTTATCGCTTTCGGTTAAGGAAAAACCGCCCCTCCTGGGCCTACGCACTGACCCCGACTTCTACAAGCTCATGTGCTGTGTGAACGATCCGCGACACGACCAAGGAGACCTCGGAGTGTGTCAACTTCTTCGCCTTCCTCAGCCGCTTGAGTTCGCGGATACTAGCCGTCAGCTCTGCACGCTGCCCTGACGTGAATTCGTTGTTTGCGTCACCGAGCATCTGCTTAATCAGTTCGATGCACGACTCGATCAACTTTGACGTAGTCATGATGTTGTGTCCTTTGTCCCGTTGAAGCGGGGGCGTTGCGCCAAAACCGGAGAAAGGAACGAACACGTCGGAGGGACGGTTTTCTGTGTGTGAGCCTAGCGAACGATGGGGCGTTCTGGCTGCCAGTGCTGAGGGCTTCGCCGCTCCGCTCTGGACTTTAGGTGGCAGGAGTGACCTGCCTGGGACCAAGACCGCTGGTCCCTAGTTATGCCTACGAATAGGCACCCGATATTGGGTACACGCCAAGGATTGTCAAAGATCGAGCAAAGCGTCGGCGTTTCACCGACCCAAATACATACTAACGAATGCAGGGTGGGATGTCAACAAAAAATGACTATCCGTCAATGAAGAGCTATTTCGCTGTGGATTGCGGTTGTCATTCGCCAACCACACTCCCTCTGAACTCCCGTCATTAGTTCGGTCAGCCCTGCGAACGGTCTGCCTGGTCTCCCGGTCACTATTTCGGGAATGCATTTCGGACAGGCTCAGGGCACCGGTACTGTGACGATCAACGGAACTGCTGCGACGGTCACCGCATGGAGCGACACGAATATTCAGGCGACTGTACCAGCAGGATCCAGCAGCGGGAACTTGATCGTGTCTGTTCAGGGCGTCCAAAGCAATGCCTTACCGTTTACGGTGATCAATCCTGCCAACGGAATGAAGCGGACGGTCACGATCGACCATACGAAAGTCTCCAACTCAGACCAGAGCGACTTTCCCATTTTGTTCTCTGGGACGTACTCCTTCTTGGCCACCACCCCCAATGGGGGCGAGGTCAACAATGCGAACGGCTATGACATCATCTTCACCTCAGATGCTGCAGGGCAACAGGTCTTGGATTACGAAATTGACAATTACAACCCCTCGACTGGTGCTGCTGGCTTTTGGATCAGAATTCCAACTTTGTCTCACGTGGCGGACACGATCATCTACATGTTCTACGGCGTACCCGATGTCACCAGCTCTCAGGAACATAAAGCTGGAGTGTGGAGGAACAACTATCTCTCCGTTTACCACTTGGGAAATGGAACCAGCCTCTCGACTGCCGACTCGGGATCAGCGTTGTATAACCTTTCAGGGTCGACCTCTGCTGTTCAGGGCATGATCGGGGGTGCAGCTGGCTTCAACGGAGATCCCGGCGTTTACCTTTCATATCAGTCGGCTACTGCATATCCGACAGGGATCTCACCCGTTACGCTCGAGGCTTGGACACAGTTCTCGTCCAGTTTCCACGGTGGCGATATCTTGAGATACGGAGCGAACTCATACAATGGCTCGCGAGCAGCACTAGGGTTCGACGGATCAAATGTCCAGTTGGAATTCGAGAACATGGCCATTTATGGTCCTATGACCGTCGATACGAACTGGCATCACCTGGTCGGCGTCTATGGAGGAGGAGCAATCAGCTCTACCAGTGACCAGTTTTATTTGGACGGAGCGCCGCTCGCGACAACCGTCAGTGTGGGGTCCGAAACAAATGGTTCGGGGACTGGACACCCGTAAGCCGTCGCGTTGCGGAGAAGACAACCTCAGGCGCTATTCGTGTCCTCATCAACCGGTTAGGACGGCTCTATCGCTCTATCTGTACGCAGCTCAGAAGATTTGTTGGCTTTGAGGATCAAGGTGGTCGAGACGTAGTGACATAGCTACCGGACCAGCAGGTGTTAGCGCACTTTACTCGCGGTTAGCATCGGGAAGGCTCAAACTCGTCGGAACAGGGAGAAACACTGGCGATCATAGCGCATCTGCTGCAGGGATACAGGTTGCGGGAAAGAGCAGCCCGGCTCGGGCACTAAGCCAGGTGCGCTCAGAACCAGGATGCATCGTTATGCGATCGCGCGATCAAGTCGTGATGATGACAGAACATGATTGCGCTCAGGTAAACCTTTCTGCCCAGGTATGTTCCTGCCCGAACCTCTGCCACTCTTCCGCTTCCTGCTTAGCTCTCGCTCGGTCAACCACACGAGTCCGGTATCGAACCAACTGATCGTCCCGAGTTGCACAGTAGATCGAACGCAGCGCAACGTCGGCAAGCGATGCCCTCATGTGCTGCGCAACAAGTGGGTGAACAATAGGATATTGATCGTCAAACGATTCTCCCACCTTGCAATACATCAGCTTCTTCGGACTAAGAGGTAGCATTAACACCGAACCGTTAGTCCCCCATCCCCCGTCCAGCGTTTGACTGCCATCCGGTTTCCTCCGCAGGCTAGTCGCGGGATTGTCACTCAGGAACCAACTTAGGGGTGAGGGTACCGTCAAGATCGACCATTGCTGCTGGGAGAGAAGGTCCAACGGACCGTCCTCCCGGAGAGCCGTTTCAATATGCCACATCCAGTGTTTTCGTCCGGTCACATGCTCTATGTTGAGAGACCGACGTAAGCCCTCATGCTTCCGTAATGTGTAACGAAGTGGAAACCGGTCAGGTCCCTCCAGAACATAGACTTCACCTTCCCAATCGGCAGCTTTGGGCAGTTCCGCCAGTAGCTCATCTTGGCGTTCCCGTACGATGGCTTCCATCTCGGCAGCCCAACGCTCTCTATGCCGTATAAAGTACGCGGGTGTCCGCAGGTGCTGAACAGCATAGAGCCGGTGCAACAGGGACCATTGCTTCCTGTTTAGTTTTTCCCCGTTCACAACCGCTCGAATCGCGGGTTGCGCGGGCGTCTCGAATTCTTCAGCGAGCCATCTCTCGATCTTGTCCGATTCAGTGTCGGAGACCGCAACAGTGTACAGGTTAGGAAAGCGAGCTGTGACCTTTGGTGAGCGAGCCGTCCAAACGGGAATGGCATTATTGTCAACAATAAAGCGGTACTCCCAGAGCCTGCCATCGTTCGGGGCGAAGTTGCGGAGCAGGAACTCAGGAACAAAGTGGTTTTTATGACGAAAGGTAGAATCAGGCATCACACTGCTTCCTCTTTCCTCCTGACCACACCGCACCAGATCATCTTGGAATGTAAAGCTCCGGTGCAGTCGGACCATATGCACCGCTGTAAAATGCAAGCCGCCTGGAGGGCGGTGGGCATATGGTGCTCACAGGGATTTCATGTGTTCTTCCAGGAATCCGCTTCTATGGCGAGAGCGATGGCGCGAACCGCCACCACCATTGCATGAAGACGATTCGTAAAAATATCATTCGTTGCGGTGGGCGGGTCCAACTCCTGCAAAGATAGGTCCAAGTGTGCATCGGGATTTGCGCTTAGAGTCATGCCACGTTTCCAACCTTCCAAGGTGAATGTCGCCAGCGCCTTTCCAGAAATGTCTCCCGGCTCAGCGACCCTAATCTCTTTCAGACTGACTCCCGTGGGATAGCGAAGTTGTGGTTCGCTTCGCTTCAAACAGGTGCAAAACGTATGGAGTCTCCGATGACGGTCGAGCCGCGCCAAGTCATTCAGAAAACGCAGTGAGCGATTGAAGTTAGCAATCCGGTACTGAGGCTCTACAACCGGCTCTTCGAATGGTTGCATGAGCTGGATGAAACGCCGTCGGTCTGAGTTTAGAGGCGATTTTGCGCGCCTTCCCGTTCCACTCCTTCCGATCTTTGCAAATGGGGAACTCTGTGCTTGACGAATTCGGTGGCGGGTCTGAGCCTGAATCTTCGATGGCGGAAGCATACACTGCTCCGTCCAAAGCCGCACGAAGCTGGTAGAGATACTCTCCCAACTCCAACTCCATTTCTTGCGGCCAAGCCATAGTTTTTGGATGTAACCAAAGTGCTCCTCGGCCGTCATCGCACGGTCACTTCGAAATCAGAAAGTGCTTCCGCAGGGACGTCATTCCATAGTTCTGATATTTGGTTGGAATGAGCAACGGCCCGTTCGATTCGCGCGTAGCACTTGGCGAATAGCTCTGTCTCTCGTCGCTTTAAATTGACCGGCATAGTTGAAATCTATATCAGATGTAAGCGTGCTGTTTGGGTATACCGTATCGCAACGTCGCAGGACTGGGTGAAAGGACGTGGCATAGGGTCGATTTCTGGTTTATGCTACGGGCAATGCCGAAAGTAGTACAGCCTATTGCCACACATCCACCAAAGGGCCAGACGGTGGGATACGTACGGGTGAGCAGCTTTGAACAGAATGAGAGTCGCCAGCTAGAAGGCATGGAGCTGGATCGCGTGTTCCTGGACAAAGCCTCCGGCAAGAACATCCAACGTCCGCAGCTCGAAGCTCTGATGAAGTGTGTGCGGGATGGCGACACAATGATTTGTCACTCAATGGATCGCCTGGGGCGGAACTTGGTAGACCTGAGAAAAACAGTCGGGGAGCTGACAGCGCGGAAGATCGGCGTACGCTTCATCAAAGAAAACCTAACCCTCACCGGCGACGACTCCCCGATGGCGACGCTGCTCCTTAATATGATGGGCTCGTTCCCGGAGTTCGAAGTTGCATGGAGTCGAGAACGCCAGCGAGAGGGAATCGAGCTGGCTAAGCGGGATGGCGTCTATAAAGGTCGCAAGCGCCTACTGACACCGGATCGAGCAGCTGAGTTGACTCGGCGCCTGGGAGAGGGTGAAAGTAAGGCGGCTCTGGCTCGTGAGTTCAAGTTGGATCGGACAACGGTGTACCGCTACATTGGACGGGTGCAGGCGGAACCCGGGAGGGCGGGGAAGTGACGCGACTCGTTCAAAGGGTGATGCATTGTCCATGCGGGAATCCGAAGGTCCTTGCGTTGGGATTGTGCGCAACCTGCTACACGCTGAAACGGCAGGATGAGGAGTATTTTGGAGGATTGCGGGAAGTGGTTTTGGAGCGTGACGGCTACCGATGTCGCGTTTGTGACGCTTCAGGTCGTGATAAACGCTCCATCATCGTCCACCACCGGGTACCCGGCAAGTCGGTCCTGAACCTGATGCTTTCTCTTTGTCCTGGCTGCCATGCCAAGATTCACCGCACCAAGGCGGTGCTCTCAGCTATGCCTCCGCTACTTTTGGAACTATGGCGTGAGCAGCATCCCGAAGGCCACGAACAGAAGCAGCTTGACTTCAGCTGGAAGAAGCCTGCGCCAAAGTTCATTCCACTCTTTGTAGATGACAAGGCATCGATAGGTTAGTGCTGCGTATGAAACCTAGCAAGAGAGTGTCGCCCACCCGATTCGATATTGAGGCCGTTTGTCACAGGTATGCTCATCTGCGAAATTGTCTCCTGAGAGCCAGAAAGAAGAGCGCCACCAACGTTGATGTGAGCAGCGTCTCCGTTATCGCCAGCACCCGCCCCCACGGATACACCGGCCCATACTCTATATTGCGCTGAAACGTCGCTGTGTCTAGGGCAGTGAGCATGCCATGTCCCAAGACGCCCGTCACATTTCTTGCCTTCTGCCGATTAGTAGTACCGGCTTGCCAACCGCTTGAGAACGTCTCCACCCAGACCTGGGAACCTGTTGCCAGCGTCACCGTGTGCGTGAGCCCTATTACCGGAAACAGCATCGATGAAAGCACAAGAACAGCCACAAGCCACCATAGGGGGCGTTGGAAACTGTTGCCATAATTGCTTCCCCATCGATAGAGCCCCACCAAGCTTAGCTTTGCATGCCACCATCGCCGGAGCCCAAGTAGCGGTCCTTCTCTTGGTACATCTAGCCGCTGCATCTCCATTTCGCCAAAATGGAACTCGTTTGCTGTCCAGTAGTCCAATCGGTCATCATAGTTTTTCTTCAGCTGTTGATAGATCTGGGCAATTGCCTTGTGGTCACGATTGCCATCTCGCCACAAGCCTAAATGCGGAGCTTCTTCGGAAGTCATCGTTTCTTCCACTAATACAGCCTTACGCCCGCCAACTCTGGCCCAAGACGTGGAGGACGTAAACCAAATTCTGCTGACATCGCAGTTATAGAAAGAGACATGGCTCAGGTCAACAGCATCGAAGACTACCTCCTCTGGCTTCCAGAACTTTGCAAGATAGAAGGCGGCCGGAACTTTCGAACTGAACTTGGTGTACCGGAACTCTACTTCGGCAAGGAACTGGCTCCCATGCCACTCAGCACTTTCTGCAAAGGAAGCGGTGCTGTAGTCCACCGCACCCCTAAATACGGCGTCCAGAAACACCGCCCGTTCCCTAAACTCGGCTCCGAGAAATTTGGCGTCCTGCAGGAAGTGCGCGTTGACAAAGATCGCAAGGCCCAGAAAGTTCGCGCACATAAAGTCTGCCCGTCCGACAAACTTCGCCTCTGCAAAGGCCGCATTCTGCTTAAATTTCGTTGAGTCGAAACGTGTGTTTTGCGTGAAGACAGCATTGCTGAAATATGCAGCATGGCTAAATACCGCGTCGCTAAAGCTTGACTCCTGCACGACGGTCACGTGATTGAAATTGCCGTCTCCGGCAAACACCGCGCGAGCGAAACTTACGCTTTGCTTGAAAGTTGCGCCGTTGAAATCTGCCTTCTGTGCGAAACTCACGTCCCTGAAGTCGGCGTCCTCGGTAAACGTAGCCCCACTAAAGTCTGCGCCTTGAGCGAATGTCGCTTTTCCAAAATAGGCATCTTGCGTAAAGACTGCACGGGAAAAGTCGCAGGCAGCTAAATACTCCCCCTCATGAAAAGAGAGGCGGGGAAACACAAACTGACGAAAGTTAGCCTTGCTCTCTCCAGCCTCTACAAGAATCGACTCAACACTTTCTTTGAATGCCTCCCAAAGATCCCCTTCCTGTTTAGCAGGGTCCTTCGAATGCATAAGACAGCGAGGCTCCGGGTCGACACCTTCTGGTGCCCGGTGCAGAGGCAGTTCGCAACGTGGCGCCCAGTCGCAACCTGCACACCAAAGTCGAGCATCCGCATTTCCCACCCCGTATTCTGCCTCAGGCTGATCGTACATGGTGTGCCGAGTGTACTACTGTCGCTATCGCCTATTAACGAGAGCGCCTTAAGGGGGCCACGTCAGAATTCGGGCAACAGTGTCCGTTAGCGATTCGGCCGCTCGCTGAGCCGTTCATGCTTTGCTCCTTCTCAAAATCCGTCCTCTTGCTGATTGCCCCTAAACAAGCAAACGAGAACTGATTACGAGAACGCAAGTCGAGGGGTTTGGTCGGCAGCTTTCTCGATTCCACACCTTCTCACAATCCTGCATTTATGAGAAGGTTGACGGGGCGATAAATATTACGGCCTGGTGAAGCCTAATTGAAGGCCCTGCACGGGGCCGCTAAGGCATCTGTGAGGTTCACTGATGGTATGTACAGCCGATCAGGCCCTTACCGTACGCTGTTGTCCCAATTCTGACGGGACCCCTCGTATGCCTGTGCGCACTCGGCTATGTGATCATCAGAACGATCTTCCGATCCTTTTGGTGGCGCACCGGGTCTGTCTAGAAGTCAGGTCTGGATTGAAGAGAACTCTTGGGTTTAGGCACCCCCGTGCAGAAGCGGACTTGATCTCCCACATTTCCGCCCTCCCACATCTTCAAGAACTCATGAATCTGCTCAATAGCCTTGGCTGCGTCTTGTGCGAGCCGATCTCCGGGCCAATGATAATGGGGTGGTGTCTTTCATTTCTGATATATTCCCATCCTTCTTTGTCTTGAGGGACGGGATTGCGGAAGCCTCTGTCCATGCTGGCAAGATATTCCTCCAGACCGCACAGCGCGATTCGATAACGTGTAAAAGCGTGCTGTGAGAAATCAAAACCCTTAAGTTCCTCTCCGCAGGCTTTGCCTCGGTTAGTCAGGTCCTCGATGAGTTTGGTTGGCATATTGAGATTCAGTCCGCCTTCATCCGCGCACAATTCCACAGCAGCGATACGGTCTCGAAATCCTGGAGCCACTGCCTGAAGATTATCGCGCCAGTCCATCGTCGTATTGAGGATTCCAAAGGCGAACTTCGCAATGCAGTCGGAAGCTTCCTGCTGCTCGATCACTCCGTTCGGCGTCCAAACCGCATCGCCCAGATCATTCATCGGTACACGGGCATAGGCGTTAGGAGCGAGCATACTCACAAAGTCCTTCGCCGGCCTGTCGCCATCGGGCGGACACTTTGTTGACGGGGCACTGGTCAAATTGATGCCAAAGGTGGGCCAGCGAGGAATCGGAGAGTCGAAGAAGGTCATTGGGAAGTTGCTGCAAATCCCTCCGTCTGAAAACCAGACCTTTGTCGCGACCCTAGTCTTGTACTGAGCTGCCCCCTGAGCCTGATTCCGCGCGACCGAATAGTCGACCCTATAGAAAGGTACGGCGCTCAGCAAAGCTGGGAAGCTAAGGCTCATTCGAACGGCGATCAGGAGCGGCAAGTCGCCGGGTTCGGGGAAACTGACGAGGATTCTGTTCTCGTTCGACGGGGAGCAGACCGGACGGTATGGCTCGTGAGAAGTCTTAGCTGACGCGATTTCGGCTATCTTTTTTCTCGCTCGTCGCTCAGAAGCGGCGATCAAAGCTTGAATGATCCGTGGCGGAAACAGCTCTCCGAGCTCTTTGGGATCAAAATACATCCCTCGTTCCCGGAAAGGTATTGAGTAGGGCCGCCCCTCAGTGACACTGGTGGTAACAACTTGCAGCTGAATGGTCTTGTCGGAGGTGGGTGATTCCCCGTCATAAAGGGGAGCCGTCCAAAGATCTGAGAACGTCACTGGCGCGTCGCCGGGTAAGCGGCCCGCAGCAGCTTGGATCTGCTGATCAATCCACTCTGTGAGCGACGCCTCATCCTTAGAAGCACGAGCCATCCCGGAGCATATGCCGAAGCTGTTGGCTGCGAGTGCGTCGATTGTTCTGTTGACTCCCAGCTTGGTAGAGCCAACTAGAGCGAAGAAGCCACCCAAAGCTGTTCCAGAAAGAGAGCAAGCCCAGGGATGAGCCGTCACTAAATGCTGCAGGGGAAAATGCCTCCCCCATTTTGCCCATCCGAACAGAAAGGTGGGAAGGACCAGTCCAACGCAGAAAAAGCAAGCCGAGTAGGCCCAAGCTGCGAGCAATACGCCTATGACACCCGCGCCTATTCTCCCCCACTTCGTTCGTTTGGTCAGTACATTCAAGGCGACATTGAAGACTTTGGATGTTCTCTTGTTTGGCGTGAACAATCTAAAAAGCTTACCGTTACTGGAGATTTCTGACGACAAGCCTTTGACGACGTCGAATCCACCCTTTTTATGCGGGTCGGTTCCTGCGCCATTCCGCCGTCCAAGTTCCGCCGCAGCGACAACAGCTGCGGCAATTGCCCCGGCGGATGTCCCACCGATGTTCTTGAAGCTGTATTTGTCGGAAAGCTCATAGGCCGCAGCGGGGTAGATTACACCGCTCGTGATGCCGCCCTTCATCACCAAATCACAATACTGCGTCGGGCCCTGTCCCATGCTCTCTCCCAGGATGGCGATGGATGCCACATCGAATTGCAAGTGGGAGAATTGTAATGCACTCTTGATCGGCGATCAGCACCCTCGACTTCATAGGAAAGTGCGTAGTCCACTACCTATCTCCTCGCAGACTACTGGTATCCATGTCGAAGAAGAGAATTAACCTAGAACCCTTCCCAAGATTTTGCTTCAATACTGGCATTAGCTGCTGAATTGATACGGCAGTCTCTGTAGTGAGCGCTACATCTCCGGAGACTCTACTGTCATAGGCCACCAAATACCCATTGTCCCCGGCTGAAAAGCCGTGACCGCTAAAATAAAGGATGCAATCACTGCCCTCCCCACAAGCCTTGCTCAAGCTGGCAGCAGCAGCGAGAATTTTGTTTCTTGTGGCTGCCTCCCCGGTTAAGCGTGCAACGTTCGACCCATGTTTTCCGAGTATCTCCGCAATTGCGCCTCATCCATTTCGGATGATCTGAGAGCTGGCAGATTGGAGTCAGCATAGTGGGAGATACCTATCGTCAATGCGACCGTCGGTCGTTTGAAAAGCGGATCTCTCGTGACGCCATATCCCTCGCAGCTGACAACAGGGTTCTGTGGTCTGCTCATTTCGTTCAAAGATCTTGCCAGGACCTATGCCCTTATGTAAGTTCCCAGCTGTTCTAAGCTGACTGCCGTTGATTGTTTCCCGTCGGCACCAGCAAGGCCATCGAACAGTGCTTGCGAGAATATCCCGCCTGACCTCGTCTCGTAAGCATGTGTTCCGGAAGATGAAGCGAAGAACAGCATGTCCCCTCAGACAGTGACCCGATAATTGCCACGTTTGCCTTCGCGCCATCTTCCAACTGCCTCTCCTCCCGAGGCCTGGACGGATCCGTCGCGATCTGGTTTAGTGCCACAGCAACATTTGGGTTTCGAGATGAGCCGAGCTGCCTGATGGCTGCCAAGCGGACATCCGCTGCTGGATCTGACGCCGCTATGCCAGACAGCAACCCGTCATAAACAGCTGGCTCCACCGTCCGCCGTAGCATAATGATTGCGAATTTACGATGACGAGGTTCATCGCTGAGGAGGTTCTGCAGCAGGTCGCTTGCGAGCTTATTTTCTTGCAGTCGACGGTCATCAGAATTCTTTAGCCGCGCAATCTCCACCTGCGCTTCACCAAGAGCTTTAGAGGATTGAATCTGGGCTGTCTGAGTCGAAGATGTCACATGTAGACCGACCCCGGCTATCACAACGCTTGAGAAGAAACTTGAAATCACGGGGGCGCGAGACCACCAATCAGTCTTCGCTGGTTCCTTTCTGAGGCTCAGGGCCATCTTGGCGATAGATCCGGCCTGCTTGTCGGATAGAGGCATTGTTGCCGAGAATATTATCAGGGTAGCCGTGATCGCCCAAGAGCATTATGTTCACGGCCACTCTTATAATTCAGTCCCATGAGTGAGAAGTCTCCAGAGCTTTGGCAAATCGCCCCGACATTGGCAGAACTACGGAAAGTGCCAGCGCCGCAGAAAGATCGGCTGCTCCTGGCTAAGCTCGCACGTTTGGACCGCAACGACGGCAGCGTTCTGAACAAGCAAAATCTCATGCTTCCGGGCGATCTGTATGGATTCGCCCATGGCTTCCCTGAAATTGAACGACAGGGTGTCAGAGAACACCTGCTCGGTGCCCCATGGACGCGCCTCGTCAACGAAAGCTACTTGGTCGATCTCGGTGGCCAGGGTTTCCACAAGGTTTCTGCGGAGAGCCATAAGTTCCTCGCTGAAGTCGATGTTCCTCCGGTGGTGGCGACACCATCCGTAATTCCTTCCGTCGCCGGAGCACCGCGCGCATTCATCTCCTACGCATGGGAAGGCGATGCCCACCAAGCTTGGGTAACCGCATTGGCTAAGCGCCTTCAGGGCGAGAGCGGCGTGGAGATCATCTACGACCAGTGGAACCTCCAGCCCGGTGCTGACAAGCAGCATTTCATGGAACAGTCCGTGAGAGCGCAGGATTTCGTAATCATCATCTGTACTGAGACCTATGCAGACCGCGCCAATAACCGAATCGGAGGCGTCGGGACCGAGACGAACATCATCACAGGAGAGATGGCCGGAGACCTTCTATCAAAGAAATTCATTCCCGTTCTCCGGCATGGAACTTTTCAAGATTCGCTTCCCAGCTACATCAGGACCAAGATGGACGTCGATCCCCAGCAAAACGGGTATGTTACGTCACAATAGGCTATACCCAATTGTGAGCTGCGCGGCAGGCTCCTGCGTCTGTACTGCAAAGCAGTGTGAAGGACTGCCGCCCGATACCGATCACGGAAACCGGCTATCGCTCCCACTTTCCTTACCCGGAGGATGTCGAGCACCTTGGCGGGCCAGTGGCCTATGTCCAGTCGTGGCTGGACGCGATGGCAGAGACGAAGGCATCGCGGCGCACCGCCGAGTCCGGCCATCAGTTGGCATTGCTCTAACCGAGACGACCCAGCCGGGCAATGTCGCCCGGCTGGCACTTGCTGGAAAGGGCGTCATGGCGCAAAAACGTCCGGCCATTCAACCCCAAAAGAAACATCATCATGGCTGATAAACCAACCCACACCGCCTATCAGGTTCGCAATTTCAAGAGTGGCGGTGAAGACAAATCGAGCTGGACCCGCATCGGCAGCGCCTGGGCCTACCCGGACGGCGAAGGCTTCAACATCCGCCTGCACGCGACGCCCAACGACGGCAACATTTTCCTGCGCACGGCGAAGGAGAAGAAGCAGACCGAAGAAGGCGACGAGAGCTATTATCTTTTCTTTCCCCTCTTCGTATACTTCTCAGCATGGCGGCAGAGATCAATCAAGAAGCAGTTCGGCAGTTGGGCTGGGTATGCGTGGCCGTGCTCACGATTGCTCCGATAGCCAACACCCTTTTGGCCACTGTTATTTCCGGTGTCCAGGCGCTAGGGCGTGGCGCGAGAAGAATCCAAGCTCTGGACGAAGCCAAGAAGCGCGTCGAATTTTGGCAGTCTTGCTTTGATCTTCTCGGAAAGCCCATAACCGCCAGCGACGAGGGATTTCAGCACCGAATGAAGGCGGACCTCATCAAGGCCGCAGACGTTCTTGATGAGAGGCTGGCCCCAAAAATGGAGGAAATCAGGCCCTTCGTGACTTCCTCCGCCTTTCGCAGATTTCGAAAAAGTCTGCCGTGGTGGCGGCGCTTATTGCTCACGTATCGACCGCCAACCGAGGCTGCAAAACGTGCGCGATTCAAGTTTCTTTGGTTGCTTACCGCCGAACTCATGTTTTGCGGACTCGCCGTTCTGAGTATGCGGGCTTACAACCATCTATGGGACGACTTGGCAAAACCGCTTCCCCCTCTAACGGCGCCGGCCGCTCCTCAGCCAGCCTCGAAGCCGGCGGAGCCGCAAGCAAAGGGTAAACAGAGTGTTACCGTGCCCACCGCCTCACAATCCGATGGGCCTGTATTTCAAAAGCCCGTTTTGCCCGCTTCTAATCGGAATCTTGTAACTGATCAACTACAGTCATCTGCCAACTTTTCGACCACGCAGATCTATGAAAAAGTTCCCTATCCTGAGCCTGAAGAATGGGGTCTGTTGGCCTCATTCGGCCAAATACTGAGCACGACAGCTTCGCTATCTTATCCCTCCATCATCTCGATATCGGTTTCGTTGGCGGAACTAACGTTTGCCGTTGGTGCGGTCCCAACCTTGATCATGTGGTGGCGTATGCGGAAAATCGAAATATCCCCGAAGGTCTACCGATCCCTAAGGGAAGCCAAGAAGCGAAAGAAGCGAAGGCAGACATCGGGGTCAGAGGCCGATGGTTTGGAGGAAACCTAGGAGAGTGACACTTCCTGCCCCGCCCCCCGGCGGCAACGGCTTTGGTAATCTCCTATCCTCCCCGCCCTTGCCCCAGTTGGGGACAGCTCAAGAAAGGGAACTTCACGTACGCTAAGGAATTTCTGAGCCGCGAGGAGGCTCTGTTTGGTCAACCGGCAGGCTTGAGGATGGCCCGGTAGAGGGTGGAACGGGCGATATGAAAGCGGGCTGCGATTTCAGCGACGGGGATTTCTGCCGATTTGAGCAGAGCGCGGATGGTTTTGATTTCTTTGGGTGTGAGCTTTGGTGGCCGTCCTCCGGTGCGACCTCGAGCGCGAGCAGCCTGGCCCAGCGTTCGAGGATGAAATCCACTGGAGCATCGCCGGGCAGTTCGCTACCGCCGGCGTGATCTCGCGCAGCTGATTGATGGCCTCGAGAACCGGCTTTGCAGCTGGAGCCGCATGCAATCCGAGTACGTCCAGAAGCTCCAGCGCGTACCGGCGCAGCGTCGCGTACCCCTCGCCGATCCGGTGCAGGAAGTCGAAGTCTTCGGGCTGCGTAAGCTTCTGCGCTTCCGTAATGCTCGCCGCAAAGTCTTCCCAGGACACGATAGTTTCGATAGCGGCGAAGGGTCGCTGCCACTCAGCCTAGCTTCCAGCAACGCTCGCCCAACGCATCCATAAAGCCGGAGCTTTTCGTTGATCGCTTTGCCGTCCGCTTGGAACTGTTCCTGATGCTTGTGCTTCGCGGCGTTGAAAAACTTACCGACGATCCGGTCGTGCAGGCCGATTCACCTCGTCCGTGATGGTTGCGGTCCCCTCGACCGCCAGCGCGACCAGAGTCGCATAGCGCCTCTCGCGCTCGAATCGCATTAGGTCGGCCGAGGTCATCTGGCCGCCTTCACGCGCGATCTTGAGGAGTCGGTTTTGATGAACCTGGCGATCGATGCCTGAAGGCAGGTCGAGAGCACGCCACGCGCGGAGACGGTCGATGTGCTCCAGCATATGTTTCGAGTTCGGCTTCAAGGGTGCCTGACGAAGCCATGCAAGCTGAGTCAGACTGCCTTCTGCTCTCCGTAGTAGCAGCCGGTCCAATCGCTCGCGGTGAAGCTCGGTCAAGCCCCGGTCCAGTTGTTTATAGATATGGCGGTTGGCGCGCGTAATCGCTTCGGCGCAAATATCCTCGATCACATCTAAACGGGGCTGCAGGATGGCTCGCTCCAGTAGCATCTCAACCAGCGCAGTCGCGAGCACGATTCCTTTGTCCGTCTGCATAGAAGTCTCCCATCAGTTCCTGGACGGCAAGCCGGTGATGACCCCTGGTGAACGGCTCAAAGCCAAAGACTGTTTGCAGTTCCACCAGATTGCTCTCGCCTGGTCTGGGCCCGTTCGCCGTACTCCGCCCAGCGCTCCACCGGGATCTGGAGTTGACCGGCGACCAGATGAAGCAAAGCAGGCAGCGGAAGCTGATTCACGCCCAGCACGATGCCGGGATAGCGGAGGTAGCAAAGCTGCACGGCAAATCCCAGCCGGTTGGCCGCGCCGCGGCGTTGCCGAACAATGGAGAGATCGGATTCACTGAAGGTATAGCGCTGAATCAAGTCGTCTCGGCTGTCGGGTAGGGCAAGCAGATTTCCCGCTCTGAGGCGGAAAGGATCGAACGCCGAGGCATGCCAGTTCTCTCACAAACAACCGTTTGTGAGAAGACTTTTCTACCCCCTTCCGCAGCCGCTTCCGCGCGGGAAAGATCGCCACGACACTGTATGTTCGCTGATGTGAGGCGCACGGACAGGATTTCCCGAGTTGCAGAATGCAAGTGATGTTCCGACAGTGTAAGCTGAATTCCTTCTCAAGGTCAGAGCACACCGGATGGTCGCATAATGACGCAGGATGCAACACGTCAACGCTTTTCAGCCTCGGTAGAGAAGTTCTTTAGACTCGAGAACACTGCCATCGAATGGGACATGTTTTGCCACCTTAATGCTCTCGACCATAAAGTCAAAGAACGCTCTATACTTGCTCGCCATAGGGATCGACTCTTTAAGGTGCTCCTCTTCAGACGTCATGTTGCCCCAGACGTATGGCTTGATCGCTTTGAGGAATGGGAAAGCCACCTAACAGTGTACTTCGAACTCATGGATCTTAACCCCGGCGCAATTGCAGCACCAACATCCTCCCCTCCGGCTAGAGCTCATGGAACTCGTCGGATCGATCGATTGTTTGGCCATTTGGCCGTGCTCGATTCGAAATTCAGTATGCTACTTACCGTCAATACGACGATGCTAGGAGCGTTCACCCTAACACTTACACAGCTCCGCGCCTACTTTGTCTTTCTCGGCTTTCCAGCAACTCGCGCGGGTTTCGTCGTTCAAGAGCTGATCGAAGCGCCTCTCTTTCTATTGCTCTCGCTTCTTATCTGTGGGAGCCTCTTCAATCTCTGGCATGCCCTTCGCGGGTTTCGCCGAATCGTCTGGGGTGATCTTGATGGATACGAGAACGACCCTATCGCAGGGGAGCGCGCACAAACTGATTACCTCATCATCTCAGTGGCAAGGCGAACGAATCTCTTTCGTGTCATCGCGCACGTCACCAAGCAGCTCTACTTCGGAGTCGTAATGCTTGCTGTGTCGCTACTAGTCTGCGGCTCTGTTCGTACAGTTCTCAATTCGTATCAACAAGCCATTCTGATCTGGCACCGATAGACAACTTCAACTGCCATAACGTAAACGCCCGGTGCTTTGTTCTTACTGCTGCACAGAAGGACTCTGATGAACGCTGGTACTGCTCTTCTTTCTACCCAGGGATTTGTTAGAACATCAGAGCAAAGTCCAGAACAACCCCTTTTTTGCCAACAATTGCATATGCAGCGTTGCGATAGACTATAGCCTATCGTGACGTAACACGGCCGTTTTGCTGGGGAAAAGGCTCGTATAAGCCAGCTCACTGATGTTCTCACAAACCCTAGTTGGCGAGAACGCAATGAGGTGAAAAGGAAGCCTCTGCGAGTTTCGTACTAGACGAACAATGATCATTGGTGCTTGATGGCATAGCTTTGGAGCATTCGCGAAGGTCTTACCGCACTGGGCTGGAAGCTTCTCCGGCTCGACTCAGGCTGCGGGTGCAGGGAACCTGCTTTACTAAGGCCAGCGTCTAGCAGTCAGCCATGAACCTGTGGCTTGCGCCCATCCGCCAGCCGTTCGCCAGCTTGTTCAAACATCCTCAAGATATTGCCTGGGCATTTACCCCAAGAATGTGTCGGTGTTCCGCCCCGCTTTGCGGCGGCAAATGAAAGCCCGGCTGGCGCTTATGCTCATCTATAAGCGGAAACTGCTTCGCGATATCGTCAAAGCCGACGGGCGTCGTTGCCTCATTCCACTTACGTGCTTGAAGGAGAAGAGACATAGCAGAATGCTCTTGACATCGCGTATCTGAGACTGTAAACCATTTTCACTACATCGGCCGGCCTATTGGTTCTTCCCTACAAAGTTACCGAAACGCTCGCAAACCAGAATCTCGCTATCACGCAGTGGTCCACCTTCTCCATTACCTTTTGAGCCCTGGAGTCATCTATGCGTTTTATTCTGAAGGTTGTCTTCAGCATGGCAGTCCTGACCGCGTGCGTTGCGCCAATGCGTGCGACTGCCCAAAGCTATATCAACGACATTGGGGCTCCGACCTATGCGACCACAATCCCGGTCGATAACGGCTTCATCAATCTTAGTAACGGAAATTTGCATCTAGAGATCCCGCTTTCCGCGCCTACGCAACGTGGGGGTATCCTCTCAGTCGCGCAGACCCTCGTATACGACAGCCGTATTTGGCCGAGGTTGTTATGAGACAGCACATCGGGCCACCCGTGCGGGAAAGGTTCACAAATTGGCGGGCTGCTGTCTTAAGCACTTAGACCTGCGAATGAGGACCGTGCAGTCGACGTGTCGTCTATGGTTTCATGGCTCGTATGCCTATCACCGAAGCTGTAGGCTCTATTCGGGATGCGCTCTCTACCAAGACATCCACCAGTGCGCGACACTCATTCACGGCTGTGGAAAGAAGTTCACGAAAGGACGGGATGCGCGACACGAACCACAGCATAGATGCCACCATCCAGGTTGGGCTAACGTGGAGACGTGCCTTACCCGCAGGGTAGATCTGATACCCCAGACGCTGAATTATGGTAAAGCCTTCCTGCATCCCTCGCGCGGTGAGCAGCGCTTGATCCCAGGTCGCGCCCCCTCCACGCCGCGTTCCGGCGATGCACACACTCTCAAAGGCAGCACCTAACGGAACGTGACAGCGGAGCCAAAGCAACATTTCGGGCTCAAAGGTGGCCGGCAGACCGGCGGCATTGAAAATCTCAACCCACCCTCGATGATTCATCTTGCTCTTCTGACCACCCGCTCCAATCTTCGCCTTCAGCTTCCCTTCGTCGTCGATAGCGGCTTGAACAAAAGGCATACCAAATGAGCACCGGCCCTGACCGATCGCGTCACGAAGGCGTTCGGGATCGAAGTTGTTGAACATAAACTGGATCCACTTTGCGGAGCTGCGCTGAAGGCCGCCCAGTACCTTATCGACCTGTTGGGCTTGCAAGGTGACAAGAACCAAGTCATATGGAATCGTCTCGTCCAGTGTCTCAGCCACAAGAACATCCGCCCGTTTCCCCTTGTTGTCGACGATGGCATTGTCTCGCCGAAGGTGCTGCAAACGGTCAGATCCGGGGCGCGCAACGGCTGTCACCTCGTGACCGCCCTCGCGTGCCAACTGAAATGCGAATGTGCTACCAATCCCTCCCACACCGATTATTGCGATGCGGAGCTTGGGTGTGGATACATGATCATTGTTGTCATTACGTCTATGTTGCATAAGCCGCCTATGGATCGAAAAATGCTTTGTGGGGTTAGGTACTTGACTCGACCGACGAAAGGCGCGGGCATCACTTCACTGTGAGAGCGCTAGCCCGCGTCCGACACTGACTGCCGTATCCTCGTCGTCGGGAGATTAGGCGCGGGGCTTCGAAGAGTACGTGATGGCAGCAATCTTCCAACCGTCGGCCGCCTTCACCACCTGCCAGGTTTCACTGCCGTGATTCTGGGGCTGTCCGTCAATCAGGAAAATAAAGTCGAAGTACACGGATCCAATCGTGCCATCTGTGTGGATCTGAACGTTCGTATGCTGTGGGTTGAGAGCCGCTTTCGACGACGAGACGAACTTTGAGAAGTCGGTGAAGCTGGAGTGTCTTACCTTAGGGGCGGTAGGTGTCTTGGCTCGTGCGGCAGCGTAAAGATCATCCGACAGGACGATGAACCAAGTGCTTCCCTCCGTTACGAATAAGGATGCCACCCGCTGGCCGTCATGAGCTGCAACCGCCTGATGAAAGGTATCCATCAGGTGCTGAATATCCGCCGTGTCACTATCCTTCTGCGATGAACCCTGTGTAGCGGTGGTTGGTGCCTCAATTTGCTGCGAGTGGGCCATTGGCAAGAGTATGAGCGAGGCCGTGAGGAGAGCGTTTAGTTTGTACATAATTTCCTTTCATCGTTGTGTTCGGTGGGAGTTCTGCAGCTTCGGCAACGCAAAGCTAGCTCCCGGCACATTGCCCGCTGGCGGGTAAGCCGGTAAAGGTGCCGGTGCCTTCAAGGGGTGCGGCGGTATCCGGCCAATTTGGCTCAATGCAGCTGCAACCCCGGCCTGAAGCTGCGCGTCGTTGTGCGTGACCGCTTCATCCGGGCGGGTAGTTACCGCGAGATCAGGGGCCACGCCTTCGTTCTCAATCAACCAATGCCCGTCCGTCGAAGCAAGGGAGTCTTTAGGAATTGTGATGAAGGAGCCGTCCATGAGCCTCCAAGGGCCGTTTATTCCCTGCACTCCGCCCCAGGTCGCCTCGCCGACGAGTTTCCCTAGTCCGAATTTGCGGAAGAAGTAGGGGAACTGATCACCGTCGGAGGCAGAAGCGTAGTTGATCAGCGTGACCATGACGCGGGGCGCGGTCGCGGCAGGCAGCGGAGAAACAGCTCCTTCGCGGTTGATGAAGACACCTGCCCGCTCACGGCGTAATACATCCAGGACAGCCTGGCTGGTAAAGCCGCCGCGATTCCAACGCACGTCGAAGATGAGACCGGCTTTGTCTCGTTGAGGATAGAACTGACGCACGAAGTCTTTGGAGCCTTCGTCTTCGAAATCAGTGAGGAAAATGTACCCGAGGCGACCTCCCGACAGTTGATCCACTTTTCTGCGATTCTGCTCGACCCACGATGCTCGGCGTAGGTCGGTGTCGTCCGCAAGCGGTCGCAACTTCACGGTGCGTCGCGGATCGGATGGTGAAGGGGCGATAGAGAGCGAAATCTCTCCTGTAACGCCACTAAGCAAGTTGTCAACCTCTCCCGGGGCATTCAGTTCCGTCCCATTGATGGCCAGCAGGTAGTTGCCCTCCTGCACATCCCGACCAGGAGCACCAAGCGGCCCAGCCGATCCTATCCTCGTCTGGTCACCACCGTAGATGTGGGCGAAGCGATAGCGGCCTGAAGCTGGATCCAGAACGTAGTCGGCCCCGAGAACACCGGTTGAGGATGCCTTACGTACATCAGGATCGACACCCTTGCCTATGAAGGTGTGAGAGCTGGCGATCTCACCCTGCATCTGACCCAAAAGGTAGAGGAAATCATCTTGGGAGCCTAGGTACGGCAGCAGTTTCGCGTAAGCATCGTGCACGGCCTGCCAGTCGCTCCCGTTCATTTGCTTACTGAAGAAGATGTCGCGGTCAAGCCGCCAAGCGTTCTCGAACATCTCGGCCCACTCACGTTTCGGGTCGACCTCAACGCTCAAGCCAGACAGATCGATAGCTTCTTCACCTTTGGCGACAGACGCTTCTGTGCTCGCGACACGCCATTCGCCGTTGCGACGAAAGGCCACCATTTTACCCAGGGACGCGAGGCTGAAGTTGTCCAAACCATCTAAAAGGGTTCGGTCTTTCATTGTGGCCAGATCAAGCACGTGCAGGGAGCTCTTCATGCCGGCAAGTTCCCCTCCAATGAGCTGAACAGGGTTGCTCTGATAGAAGACTTCGGTTCCCCGCGACTCTAGTGAGGGTATGACCGCCGGCGTGACAGGCAGAGCTACGGCACGCTGCATCAAGCCGTCCAGATCGACTTGGATGGCCGTGCCCGGCTTGAATGTCGCGGCAGATCCTCCGAGCAGCGGAGAAGGTGAGCGGCGGTCGAGCGTCACAGCATAGAGACCGTCAGAGTTGATCGTGGAAATAAGACTTTCGTCATCACGGTCGGAGACGAACGGTTGCTCATTGCGCTGCGAGATGAATAGGAGCAGCCGGCCATCTTGGGTGAATACGGGAGATCGATCACTCTCCATCGGAGAGCTGACAACGGCATCGCGACCGGAAGCAAGCTCGTGCAGATGGATCGCACGAAGCTGATTGGGGCGTTGGGTGCTGTAAGCGAGCCAGCGACCGTCAGGTGAAAATGCCGCATCACGTATCTCTGCAAAGGGATCGCTAGCGATACGTTGTGGCGGCGTTCCGTCAAGGCTTACCCACCACAAAGAATGGTTGGCGTCGGCGACTACCATGCTGTCTCCAAGAGGAGACCACCGTGGAGTGTAGAAATAACCGGTCGTGAAGTGTGTGAGAATCCTCTCGCCGCCGCCTGCGGTCGCTCTTACCGCAAGCTGCTGTGCTCCATTACTGTCGGTTTCATACGCTATGCTTTTACCGTCAGGGGACCATGCGGGATGATCCTCGTCCACGCTGGAACTGCGTGTGAGGTTCGCTGCCCCATGAGGCGAAACGCTGAAGAGATCGCCGCGAGCCGAAATCAACAATGCATCTCCATTGGGCGATAGAGCATAGTCAACCCCGCCCATGGCGTCCTTAACTCTCACGGCTCGCCCGACGGGTACAGGGCGCGTGCGCGTGCGTTCGCCATCATCATCCATCTCGATCTTGATCTCTCGAAGACGTTCTGACGGGAGGTCCACCGCGAAAAGCTTCCCACCTTCATGGAAAGTAATTGTTGAGCCGCCGAGTGATGGCCAGTCGAGGTCGTAGTCGGTGAAGTGCGTGACCTGCCGGCATCGCTTCGTATCCAGGTCGTAGGTCCAGAGATTTGCGCGGAAGGCCGCTCCGCGGTCGGACAAGAAATAGATTTTGCGCCTGAACCACATAGGTGCGGTATCTGTCCCTTTCCAATGCGTCAGGCGTTTCAGGCGGAGGGTGTCGAAGTCGTAGGTGTAGATGGCCTGAGCCTGTCCGCCCACATAGCGCTTGCGGAGTTCCAGATTCCGGAAAACACGATTAAAGGCAATGACATGCCCACCGGGTGCAAACGACATCATGCCCGCGCGGTCCAAAGCGAGCATCTCTGCTGGGCCGCCACCAACCGGGACCGTGAAGGCACGAACAAGCTTCTCAACCGGCGTTGCGCGATGGGAGAGGAAGACGATTCGCTGCGAATCGGGCGTCCAGGCCACAACCATGGCCCCATCTGCGAAGTCGCTCGCCTCAAAGGTCAAGCGCCGGGTCTCGCCACCGCTAGCCGGGATGACGTACACATCGTGCAAGCCGCCGCGCCTGAGCGTGAAAGCCAACCATTTTCCATCCGGCGAGAACAGAGGGGTGGTTACGGCACCCGGATCATGTGTGAGTCGATGTGCAGGCCCACCTGACAGGGGAGCACTCCAAAGATCATCGAAGGCGACGAAGGCAACCTCTGTATTGCTGGTTGTGGGATAGCGCATCAACGGAACGGCGTGAGCAGCAATCGCCTGTAGAAGGGTCATACCGATCAGCAGTGCCATTCCGCGTAGAGAAGCCTTGGCAGGAACCGCAGTCAATGGTTTATTTGGTTCTCCGCGAGAGGGGCGAGCGAACTTCGTTGGTTTCCATAGGGGCATGTTTTAGGGCTTTCGGTCGGTCGAGGGGGGGTCGCCTGCGCGTATCGCTATCGGGCGAACTTCCGTGACGAGATGAAGCAGGAAGTGGCCCGGTTCTTCAAGCATCGGCATGTGAGCCGATTTTTCAAACCAGACAAGCTGCTTGTAAGGAGCTTTCAGCCGGGTGTACCATTTAGAGGCGAGTGTGTAGGGCACATCCCAATCATGCCTGCCCTCGAAGAGAAAGATCGGGCAATTGAACCGCGTCGTGGATTGATAGTTCACCGCAAGTAGTTCCGGCGCGAGTACGCCCATGGAGAACCCCTCGCCTCCTTCAATCGCGGCAACTTCGCGCTTGGTGTAAGTAGGTGACAATATTGCCAACCGGTCGACGTAACCCACCTCCGTGCGACCGTATTGCATGCCTCCGAAGTACGTGACCCACTTACGATCGGTGACCACTTTGTCGAGCGTTAATGCCGTGGGTGGGCCGGGATACGGAGCAATCGCTGCAAGCTCTTCTTCAGCGGCTTGATTGTGCGTGATCCGGGCCTGCTCCACCGCAAAGTTGTAGCCTAGCGCCTCATTTTCTTGAACGCTTACGACCTGTCCAACGCCGATATAGGCGTAGAACCATTCCGGGTGCTCCTGCGCCAGCGCTACACCTAGGACGCTGCCCCATGAATGCCCAAGGAGGAAGATCTTTTTCTTGCCGTAGGTCTTCTGGAGATAGCGCACGACCTCGGCCCCGTCGCTCGTCATCTGCTTGATGGTCATAGACGCGGCAAGTGCGTCGCGATCATTCGCAACAAGTGTCTTACCGGCCCCACGCTGATCCCATTGCACAACGGTAAAGTAGTCTTCCCACGCTCGCTGGAAGGTCCACGCTGTGGCCATTTCAGTTGCACCCGGCCCTCCATGCAGAAACAGGAGAATCGGGTTGCGGCTGTCGTTGCCGCAAATGGAGAGCCACTGCGTAGTGCCGTTGATCTGTACGGAAACTAACTTCTGAATGCCGCGCGGCGATACAATCTTCTGCTCTTCTTCAACCAGAGCGGTAATCTCGCTACGACCTAGCGTCGGTGCTTGAGGCTCAACAGCACGCGCACTAACAGAAGCCGGAGTCGCCGTGGGTGCCTGGCCGGGTGTGACGCTAGGAATAAGCCCTAGAACAGCAACAGACAGTAGCTGGCGCAACATCATCGTTTATTCCTCTTTGAGCTGATCCGTTTCGTTGGGCGATTCTTATCCAAGGCGTCATGCCCCTTTGCTGCGGCGTCATGCGAAGCCGCAAGCCAAGCATCTACAGCAAAGACAAGCGTGCTCTGGAAAGGCATCTCTTCGTTGAATGCGTTGGCCGTTTGCAGGGCAGCCATGCCATGGACAAGCGCCCAGATCGACACGGCAGCTTCATGCGACCTGGTTGGGCCTGAGACCCTGCTGACCTGCTGGACAACAAAGTGCCACAGGAGCTCCGGCGCAACGGCGTCATCACCAGAAGCCGGCCGGGGCACAACGATGGCTTCGTATAGTAGGTGGTGATCCCTTGCGAAGCTGAGATAACTTTTCACCATCGCACGGATCGCCGCATCTGCCCGTTTGCCTTGACATGCCTTTGCAAGCACTTCGTGGAGCATGGCCGCCACGCGCGAAGCGAGGGCGACTTCCAAATGCTGGCGGCTTTCGAAATAGTGGTATAGAGCATTGGGAGCAAGTCCAAGTGCCATAGCCACGGCTCGTATGGACACCCCTTGCAGACCATCACGCGCCAGCATCTCCATAGCTGCAGAGAGCACAGCTGCTCGATCAGTTTTGGAAGGTCGCGTCATGCTGTACGCCGTACAGCAACGACTACGGGACGTGCAACTAATTGCAGCTATCCTGGCCCATCGCTCCAGTCTCCGCGAAGAGGTCCGTTCTCTTTTGATAGAGATCACCACTTCAGACTCCATCCGGCACCCAGTTGCCATGAAAGCCGAAGGGCACGCGAACCGGCAGCCGAATCGTTGCTACGGGCGCTTCGACGAAGGCTTGCGCATTGACGATCACAACATCCGAGGCATGACGTTGCGCGTTGTAAACGAAGGACATGATCCAACCATCGTCCTCTGCGACGGCTCCCCTTCGGGGAACGAACACGGGTTCCAAGGTTGCACAGCCTGCGCCATAGTCGTGTACCTCTGTGCGTCCGGTGCTCACGTCATGTTTATAGGCCGGACCGAACCGAACACCCTCCTCGGCTGAGGCGGTGTAGCCGTAGCGGTATTCGCGCCCAGCAAACGCTTCGTTGAAACGGGGGAACTCGCAACCGCGCTCTTCGAGGGTGGATTCTTCTAGCCTGCCGCTGCCCTGGTGAATGGTCCAGCGAACAAGACGTGACGGCACTTCGCCAGGCCCATGCCGTTCCTGATAAAACGTGCGTGTATGGCGCACAACGTCAACGATGACGGCGTCGCCTTCATCATAGGCATTCATGATATGGAAGACGAAGCAGGCCGGTGCTTCAAACCAACGAAGGCCGGAAAGATCGCCGCTCCGCGGTAAGAGACCAACCCGTGCTGGTGAAGTAGCGTTCCACGTATAAGGAAAGCCGCGTCCCACCTCCGCCGCGTTGAAGGTTACCGGAAGATCCAGGAGCACGACCTTGGTCGCTGTGAAGGCCATGTCGTGAACCATAGGACTGTGTGGGGCAGGGATTTCCGCTACAGTGTGGCTGCGACCGTCCTTTCCAACCACCATGTAGCTCAGGTGTCGCAGATCAGGCTGGTACGTAACGGCGTGCAATTCTCCTGTGGATGGATCCAGCTTGGGGTGCGCTGCGAAACCATGTTGCAAGCTCCCGCTGAAATCGGAACGCGACGCGCTCTCAAGGGTGTACGTCAGTTCTACCGGCAAGCCGCCCGCCTCCACGGTCGCAAAGGTTCTTCCACCGATTTCCATGATGTTCGTATTGACCGTGTTGTTGTACCTACTGTTCCGCGGCCCTGGCAACGGTGTGCGCCCTAAAGCTGCGGCGATCGTGTCATCGACGACAAAGCGGTTGCGATACCACTCAGCTCTGCCGCCGCGTAAGCGTAGACCGTGCGCCATCCCAGATCCCATGAACCAGTGGTACGTCTGGTCGTTCGGCATGCCCATCGGATTAGGGCCGATCCGGAGAAGCCGGCCTTCCAGTTCTTCCGGCACGTGACCTTCAACTGGCAAGTCGAAGGCTGTGGTTTCGGCGAGAACCGGGGCAAAGTTGCCCTTGAGATAAGGGTTCGTGTGTGGCAGATGGATGCTGGCTAAATCGAGTGCTGGCATGGCGGCCTCTTCAATGTGTTCCTATATCACATTACACCCGTGCGAGGTCCTTTGCGCGGGAAAGTTATACTCATTCACATGAACGCACGGTCGGCCAGTGGGCCTGTTCGGAAACTGTCTTCGTCAGGGACAAGCAAGCCGTATCATCATGGTGATCTGCGAGCATCCCTGATCGCGGCCACTCGCGAAGCTCTCGACAGTGTCTCGCCCGAAGACATCTCGCTCAAGGCTCTGGCATTGACGCTGGGCGTCTCACAGCCAGCACCGTATCGTCACTTCGGTGGTAGGGAAGCACTTCTCACAGTAGTCGCGATAGAAGGTTTCCGTGAATTCTCTGTCGTCCTCGCGCCAAAGGAGGGGATGAGCCCTAACGAAGATTTCGAGGAAGCATGCAACGCATATTTGCAATTCGCTCGGAATCACAAGGGGCTTTACCGCCTGATGTTTGCTTCACGAATTCTGAAGGATTCGAACGAGACTGAACTTTACGCCGCAGCTGCTGATTCGTTCACACTTCTACTCGACAGAGTTCGGAAGTACTCAAGCCCACCAGATACCGAGATCAATGCAATTTGGGTCTGGTCCACGCTCCACGGTTTAGCCATGCTCGACGCTGAAGATCTTGCTGCAGGGCCATTAGCGGTGCCAATGGCTTCCGCTAAGGTGGTTCAACGCATGGTTGCGAGCTTTGTAGAGAAGAATGAACCGAAACTCTCTAACGTTCAGAAGTGGTTGAGTCGCAAAGGCTAAAGATAGAAGCAGGATGCTCGGACGCACACTCGTCCTGAGATTCGCGCTGCTGAAACTGAAGCTACTCTAGGTAGAGCGCAAACTCACTGGGTATCCGATAACTGCGCTCAGGCTTATAGACGTCTATTCCATATCTCGAACCTGACGGCTCCAAAGGGCGGGACATGACATTTCTATAGAGCCACTACAAGCCGACTATACAGAATATCTATTATCGGACGTAATCCGCTACTGGCAAGAGGATAGACGCTAGGCTCGTTACCGCTCAGAGTCAACGGCTGAACGCTATGAGCCTTTGTTCTGCCTCCAGCTCTGGCGTTTCCCTCACCATTGATAGGGGCTTTCTGTCCTTCAGCGAGGGTCCTGTCAGGAAACGGACGACAGAGCGCGCTAAGCATCGCGGTTTGAGGTGCGCAGGGATTAGATATAGCTCGTGCGGCTTCCTGCCGTTCCACTGGTACTGGCCGGTGAGATTCATGTATTCCCAACCGAGCGGGGAGAGATACTTTAGCAGAGCGAGATCGACGGGTTGGCTTCGAGTTCCGAGGCGTGGACTGCTCGCTCTATATAGACGGCGTTCCAGAATGCGATTGCGGCCGTGACGAGGGTCAGGCCGCTTACTCTGCAACATTGCTACGCGAAGCTGCGGTCTCTGATCTCTCCAAGACGTCAGAAGAGACAGCCAGGATAGAGGGTACGAGCTTCGCCTTTGTTGAGACCGGCGTAAACGCGGCGGCGAAGCTCAACGCTGTTAGCCCAAGAGAGGATGAAGAGCGCCCGTTTGATCCAGCCCAGTTCACCTGGGGCAACAGCGACTCATTCTGGCGAGGGTAGCTGCCCAGCCTGCGAAGCACAAGTGAAGCCGTCATAGCACCCTGCTTGATGGAAGTGGCAAGACGAAGGATCTCCATCCAGTGTGTGCGGGCCGCTCTGGGTTAATGGTGCCGCCGATCATGGGCGCAAGTGCGCGACGCTTAATCTTGCTTTTAGGTAGATACGTCTTGGTAAAGCTTAGAATTCGGATGCGAAGCGGAAGCCGAGAAGATGCAGGAGAGCGAACGTGGTCCGTGAAGCTGGCGGTGTCGGTGCAATGCTCCTCTCCGCAGGTCAGGTTCGTGGTGAAGCAGATCACCGAGGAACGTAGGTGGAATCCCGAACACCGACGTTGACGACCTTGAAACCGCACGGTGCGAATTATCCGAGAGGGCCGTAAAAGTGCTAGCCCGGTTCGGCAGCGTACTTGGGATTGAAACGGCCAGTGCTATCAGCCTTGCCTCCAGCCCTGAAGCATGGTCCATTTGACGAAGAGGTGGTTCCGTCGTCAAGGTGCTCTGCGAAAGGTTGACGAGACTGAGCATTTACAAGTTCCGCGAAGGGTGCGGCGTAGGCATTATCGCGAAGATGCAGGCCTGCAACTAGGACAACTTGGCATAGCTTCATCCGGTACAGGATTCGGCAATCTTAGTCAGCTCAAGGTTGATCGAATCGGCGAGAATGATGGCCACAGCGCATCCGGTCCTTCGTGGCATCCCAGTCTTCATTGAGAACAATGCTTTGTAAAGCTGGTCCATCAGTCGAGCTCAGCAGCAGTTCGGTGACCTTCACAAGCGAAGAGGCCCAATAATGGATCCGGCCGCAGTACCGAAGTTTCGAGAGGCGTAATCTCAAGTCCCGAGTCTGTCAGGATTGCATTGAGCAGGTCGTTGGAGGTGGCCAACTGATCGACTACTTGTAGCCCGCCATTGAGCGTGTCGAGTCTTTCTTAGATATCGCTAGCTATCGAAACTCGAGAGCCAGCGGACTCTTACTGGGATACGAGCGCAGATGCATCCAGCTGATGGCTTCGTCTATAAGAACCAATAACGAACCAGACGCACTGCATCTTTCAGGTCATATTACGCTCACAGAAGGCATCACAATTCGCTGTTCAAAGTGAAGCAGTTCATGTAAAGTCGGAAAACACAGAAATACGAAGTCAACGGCCCTACCAAGGATCAACGATGCTATCGAGCTTCTCGCAACGTGCCCGCGCAATCCTACCCTTCTACAAGATGTATGACATGAAAGCCCGCGCTTAATATGAGACGTTCTGCGGATGTCGCCCCTGAGCGTAGGATACTTGCCCTCGAGGCCACAATCTCATCATCTTAGGTAAATGCGCATTAGATGAGACCTATGGCTTGCCTCTACATCTGCGGATTAGCGTAGGACAAACGTCCCTCTAGGTGTTCGCTGACCAACTCTCGTTACGTTACTAAACTCCAAACCGCTTTATAGGAGCGATGCAACTTAGTGCCCCGTTATCACCTTACGCAAGGAGGATATTTATGATCATTACAAGACACAGTCGCTTCATGGTTTCGATGGCGTTTTTAATTATGACGGCTCCACCTCTCGTCGCCCAAACCGGAGTGACGACCAATGGCGGAAGCGCCGGCACCGTTCCCGTCTTCACCGGAAACAGCAGCATTGGGAACTCATCTGTAACAGTATCCCCGACGGCAATCACTTTTAATGGAAGTTCCGTTTTCCAAGTACCCTCATCCGGCGCATCAAATTACTTTCTCGCAGGAAGCACAAACTCAACGCTGACATCAGGATCCTACAATCTGGCCATGCAGGATCAATCCCTCGCGGCTGTCACGACGGGGCAGTATAACTTTGGTCTTGGCTTCTCTTCTCTCAATCTAAATACAGGGGGAACTGGGAATAACGGATTCGGCATGTTCACATTGCAACACAATACAGTCGGGAGTTTCAACGTTGCACTCGGGAACAATTCTCTGCAGGCTCTTGCAGATACGGACGCGGATTCCGCGTCTGGAAACGTGGCTGTTGGTAACCAGGCTCTCTGGTCCCTGGCAACGGGCGGGTATTCAAATACCTCTCTAGGCAAAGAATCTCTTGTGAACATCACTCGTGGCAGCGATAACGTGGCCATAGGGGATGGAGCCGGGGATGACACCTCAGATGGCACGAACACCAACTCTTCGAATGGCATTTACCTAGGCGCTTCAACTACGGCACTTCACAGTGGCGATAATAATGAAATTGTGATCGGTGCTTTTACACAAGGATACGGAACTAATTCCATAACACTAGGTACTTCGGCAACGAGTCTAACTGTACTTCGCGGAAACCTTGTCATGACCCCCTCCGGAAGCGGAGCATCCATGACATTCGCCGATGGAACTGTGCAGAGTACGGCATGGAACGGCGTCCTTCAAGGCGGCGACTACGCCGAGTCGGTGGATGTGGAAGGTACACGAGTGGGCTACACAGTCGGAGACATCATTGCTATCGACCCCTCGAGGTCCGGTACCTTCACGAAATCATCGGAGCCTTACTCCACACTCGTCTCCGGTGTTTATTCAACGAAGCCGGGTCTCGTAGGCAGACGCGCGACCTCGCCGAGAGTCAATCAAGATGCAGAAGTTCCAATGGCCATAATGGGGATCGTTCCAACAAAGGTTTGCGCCGAGAACGGCACCGTCAAGGCTGGCGATCTTCTAGTTTCTTCAAGTACTTCAGGCTATGCTATGAAAGGAACAGATGTCTTGCGTTTACCAGGCGCTGTAATAGGCAAAGCCTTAGCGTCGCTTAATGCTGGCTGTGGTCTGATCGAGGCGCTGATTACCGTTCAGTGAAACGACAACTAGGCAGGAAAGAACGTGCCTTTTCACGTACATTCCTGAAAGTCATGGAGAACGATAGGGTGCGCGGGCTTGAGCGTTGATAAATTTTCAGCCATGCCTCACTCAAGCAGGATCAGAATGACGATCGTTTAATCGTCTGGCTTTGTAATCTTAGGCAACAGTCATATAGCTCACATTTGTGTAAAAGAACGTAAATATGCAACACAAGAGCCTGATCTGTGGAGTTCTCTGAATGACCCGGATTTTCTGTCGTGCGGTTATAATTGCGTGCCTCTACCCAAGCTGTGTCGCGGCATCATGGTCTCAGGCGTACCCGTCAGCCTCCCTCACCATTCGTGGTCTCGAGCACCCTGGCGGCTCCGGGATCATAACTATATCTTTCAATGGGCATAATCACAGCGTTTTATACGGGCCCTACTCGACAACCGCATCCATTGCGTCTGCATTTGCCGCAGACTTTTCGGCGTATCCGGCCTCCGCCTGGCCAAGGTTGTGCACGATAGGCTTATGTGCAAAGTCGTATGGCTCAACAATTATGTTTCAACTAACTCCGTCATCATCGCAGTTCGGGGCCGTGGCGACCACATCCACGGGCTCATCGTTTGACGTCGATTCTTCCGCTTGGCCCAGCGCAATCAGCGGTCCCGCAGCCACTTCCATCGTCTTAGCAAGCTCAGCTAATCCCATCATCACAAATGCTCCCGTCACCTTTGTTGCTACTGTGTTCGTCCCAAGCGGAAGCGGCGTCCCATCGGGCTCAGTGAGCTTTGCCGATGGGACCTCCTCGCTCGGCAGTGGTCCGCTCAGTGCGGCCAGCTCGGCAAGCTTCACGACCGCCACCCTCGCCTCGGGGTCACATACAATCACAGCGCAATACTCAGGGAATACCTCATTTTCTGCATCAACCTCCGCTCCTCTTCACGAGATCGTGTCCTCTGGAAATGAAGGCGGTCTACAAGTTTCTCCCGGATCTGCTGCGCCCGGTATGCTCGTGCAACTTTCCGGCGTGTCATTTGGAACGGTTCGAGGATCGGTAACATTCGGGACAATCAATGCCGCAATTCAACTATGGACGCCAGATTTAGTCCTTGCAGTAGTCCCACCCGGAAGTGGAACAGTCAATCTCATTTTGAGCACATCCGTCAACAATTACCAGACTTCATTCACGACGACTAGCGCAGCCCCCACTCTGGCCTGTCCCGTTTATTGACAAACATAACTTTCTGCTCCGGATGTGCGGTTTATCACGAAGCCAAGAGTGTGCGACTAGACGGCTCTTCTTATGCACAGGTACATAATCGTTTATCCCTTAGCTTTACTGGATTTATCTCTTATTTCGACGAGCGAGGTCTTCATGTTTGCGAACACCAGTTGCAATCTTTCATTCACAAAGCTCCATACCGATCCACCATGCAATGGACCTCAGGATTCAGGCTCTCTTACATTTATGCTAAGGCATATCATCCGGATTTTCTGCGGAAAACAACGCCTTACACACATTTGCAAGTATGTATGGGTGCTTGCGTGGACCGTCGCATGCCTGCATCCCGTAACTGCGCAAACATCGCCCATAACGCGGCGTGATCCCAAGGCGGTGCAGATCTTACAAAGAATGGAACTCATATCAGGTTGGAACAGCCAACTACGAGATATTTCCGCTAGCTATGCAGGCACCCTGGTCTCCATGGCTAGTGCCAACGAGCCTACCGCATTTCACCTTAGGGCGATGCTTGGGCATCGCTTGCGGCTGGATGCTGGGCAGGCCTCAGTTCTTGTCAATGGTCATATCGGGAGCGTGCAGGATGCGGGGGGACATTCATCCCGAATGACGCGACAGAATTTCGGCAGCATGGTGCCGTCATTAATGCCGATGTTCACCGTACTACAAGACTGGCGGCAACCTTCAAGCAGACTTATTCACCTGGGTACTTACAGCGCAGGGAGCGATTTTGTCGACGTCATTCGCATTGATGAGCTTGACGCGGAAGCATCACCGCGTGTCCAAGATCCATCACAGTCCGCCATCTTTCGGGTGTCACGCTCAACGGGTTTGCCTCTGTCGATCTCCGTGCTGGAAGCCGCGTCAAGCACCACGGTTGCACTCAATCGGATCTCATACGAATGGTCGGATTATCGAGCTGTTGGGAACATCATGCTCCCGGGGACGACAACGAAGAAAAGTGCTGCGACTCAGTTGGTCACTTTCACTTTGCAGAACGCTCACGTTAACACCGGGCTTTCCTCCAGCATTTTCGCTACCGCGCAAAGCTACTGACCTATTACGAGGTTCTATGCCGAATTGGAAGTTTATCCTCAGAGCTGCTTTTTTCACCGCTGTAGCAGTGCTGTCTGCCTCCCCAGGATCTGGACAGTCACCGAACGACATAGGCGTTCGTCCGGTGCAGAGCTACGATGGCGATCACGAATCTATAGGTTTAGCCAACGGCAACGTAAATATTTCCATTCCCCTTGTTAAGCGTAAAGAACGGAATGGTGAGACTCTGTCCATCTCGTTGAGCTATAACAGTTCCACGTGGTTCCCCAGTCTTGAAGAAGCGCCGGTCGGCAATGGCCTCGCGTGGACATGGACCCAACCGGAAACATCTCCAACCTTCGGCCTTGGTGGGTCCGGATGGCAACTGAGTGCCCCGCAGGCAAGTAACAACAGTTTCAATGCTGGCACTGGTTCTTCGGTCACGTACTCAGCGTTTGCGAAAGAAACCTCAACAGTAGCCAAAGTAAACGGATACGCTCAGAGTCAGCAGCCCTTCTATACCTGGGTTGGAGTGGATGATCAACACGAGAGGGTTCTGTCCTATCAGGGTGGTCCGGTGGGACGAATTCTCTATCCCGATGGCTCTCAATATCTGCAGATTTTTGACTCTAGCAACCTTTCGCATACCAGGGTACTCGATAGAAATGGTAATGCAACAGATTACACTTCTAATATTCTTGAAGCTACCGAGACTAGCACGCCGCAAACGGCAACAATAACGGATGCAGGCGGAAGAGTCTACGTACTGTCGGTGCAGCAGGCCTACGATGCACAAGGCTATACCATCATTAGCTCAGGCAGTCTGGCGTATCAAGATACGAATGGAAACCCGGCGCAGGCGAAGCTATTATTTGGTATTTCGGGAACTGTAGATGACGGCGTCCCCTCGTTTACGAATCCGAGCGGGAGCATTGTGTCTAAGCCTTCGGCGGAAATGAAGGCATCCATGCTCAGCGCGATCGTTCTTGCCAACGGACTGACATATACCTTTCACTATAACGAATATCTGGAGCTGACAAAGATAGGATATCCAACCGGCGGTTACACGCGGTATGATTACACGCCCTACACCGTAGGCATGTACGGCTACGTCAGTAATTATCAGTCATCTTCCGGGGCAGGGCCGGCCTTTATGGTCGGTGACTACCGGCAAGTGAGCGCACGACATGTCTGTCCGGTCGTTACTGGGGGGTATAAGCAGACAATGATGTCTCCTGGTAATACATGCACGGTGCCCGAACTCACAACCAGCTACCAGCCGACAGTCACCGGAGCCAACGGTGCAAATCAGTCGAACCTTATAACATATCCAGACAACTCTAGTGTCGAGCACATCTTCTTCCCGAGCAGTCCAGGAGATTGCCATTCTGTCACACCGGTAAGCTTTAGCGATGCAGTCCCCCCGACCGCCCGCTGTGACTCGCCTGATCTGGCTACTATAACCCGTGATTCTAATAAGGCTGTCGTCGCATCAACGACAGCCTTGTACGGTGACCCAGCTTGCCCTACTTCGACCACAGAAATATCAAGTGTTATCGGTCCGGACTTGCCAACAGCGGTTGGCTTGATCGGTTACACAGCTTCCACTGGTAGTGATCCAACCGCCTTAGTGTCTATCACCGACTTTGTTTTCGATGAACAGAGTGTTTCGCTGCCGGCCATTCAAAGCAACGGTCCAAATCAAAGTGTTGTTGCCCCGGGAATGACTTTTGATCTTTGTCATGTGACTAAGGAATATCATTACGCATCCGGAGCTCCGCCAACAGGTAAAAGCAATGCAGGCGCGAATCTTGCCTTCATGAAGGTCAGAAGCTGGATGTCGAGCGGGATTCCTCAGAACACTCTGGGACAAACTTACGGAGTGCCGGCAACTGGAGATTACGCAACGCCTTGGAATCCGGATCTGATTTCCTCGGAACAGACTCAGGATCCTCAAGGGAACACCTTAGCCTCAACAAGCTACTTTTACGATAACTACGGTGTCTTGGGCCAAAATGGTCTTCTACCGACGAATGCAGTGCAGCACGGAGCACTCGGATTCACTGAGCCATACTGCACGGTGCCGGTATCGTATAACTGGACTCCGGGTGATCCTACTTGCTCTGGTGCACAGAACGAATCCACGTTCACCGTCCCTGCTTACGCATTCGATCAAAGTATGACAGCGCGTGGCAATGTCACTGAGACGGACCGCCTCGTGGGTGCCGCAAGCAACCCAATCCGCACGTTAGCCAACTATGACGACACAGGTAATGTCGTGAAGAGTGCGGATGCGGCTGGGAATGTCACGCAGGTGTCCTACCTAGACTCCTGGTCTCAATCGGCCTGTGCGCCAAGCAGTGGGCAATCGAACGCATACCCATCATCGAAGACCTCACCCACAGGATTGGTGACCGCGATGACCTATACTTCCTGCGACGGGAGTCTGGCCAGTACAGAAAATCCCAATCACGAACTAGTAACGATGGCGTATGACACTCTAGGCCGTCTCACGTCGTTGCAGGAGCCTGCGCCAAATGGCGGTTCTATATCTAACTGCTATAGTGACATCACGCAAGGAATCTGTCCGAGCACCGGTTTTCCGCTCAAGACCACCGTGGCGACTCAGATTGATTCCTCAACCAGTGCATCTAAAGAATTATTCTTGGACGGCCTTGGACGCACGGTAGAGACGGCAAGTAGCGATCCTTACGGTTCGTTCTACAACTGGACGGATTTTGATAATATGGGCCGGCCAAGCGTCGCTTACGTTCCGAGTCGCGGAGCGAGTTCTCATCCAAGTTCCCAAACAGCAGCAACGGTTATCAACTACGACGCTCTAGGAAGGGTATCGAGTGTTCAAAATCCATCTGACTCGCAGACTCCGGCGAGTACTCGTTACCAAAACTACAATGGACCGTCGACGCAGTTGCAGGACGAGGACGGCAGAAAACGGCTGCTGATTTTCGATGGGCTGGGACGCCTGGTTTCTGTCTGCGAACCTGGCTCTCCGAGCGACACGCCATCCATGCAGAATGCACCGTCATCTCCACGGTGCGCAAACAGCAACTTCGAGACCGACTACACCTATAGTGGGCTTGGTGATCTGATCGCCGTGCAGCAGTTCGACAATCTTGGGAACTCCGTCTCAAGGAGTTTTCAGTATGACTGGCTATCTCGGCTCGTCTATTCACAAAACCCGGAATCCGGTTCCATTCGATATTCCTATGTGAATGCGAATGGCGGATTGTGCTCCGGCGACGCATCTTTGCCGTGTAGTACTACGGATGCGCGGGGCTTGACTAGGACGTTCTCATACGATGCTGAGAATCGTTTAGTTCAGAAGACGTACTCGGACCAGACCCCCACCGCCACGTACAACTACGGCATGAATTCGCAGGCTAACATTCATGCCGCTGGACGCCTCACGTCCGAGACAACGACGCAGCAAGGCCAGACAGCGACATCCCGCATCGTAAATCTTTATGACTCTTCGGGACGGGTGGCTAACGAAACTCAATGCGTTTACAGTTTCTGCGACAATCTCTCGTTGAATTGGGACTTTGTCGGCAATCTCCGTTCTCAAAGTGTCGGTTCAACGGGAACCAACCTCACCACCCTTTCCTATCACGTCAACACAGGAACCCGAGTCGACGGCGTGAGTTCCGACTGGTTGGACCCGCAACACCCAAATCTATTGTTCCAGGAAACTGCTTTCGACCCGGTTGGCGTGAGTTCAAGCAACATGTCAGGCAGTAGCACCAACAGCTTCGCAATCGCCCTAACGGAAAACAAGAACGTTAGGGGATGGACCACAAGCGGAGGGTACACCGGCGCGGGGCTGACACAGGCAGCGGTCCCTGCAACTGCTCAGGTAGCATTTTCAGTCTCATCCAACAACTCACAGTCGAGTACGAGCGTGTTGAGCGTTGACCTCTCTCCAGGATTCTCAAGTATTCCAGATTCCGGGGGTCTTCTACTATTTGTCAGCAATGCAGCAGTACCAGTGCAGGTCAGCTACAGTCCATCTTCTACGCTGGCCGGAATCGCGCAGCAGTTTGCTGCCGCCATCGGCACAGCTTGCACGGACCCGAGCCAGAACCAGCCTTCTGGGTACGTTACGGCCGTCGCACAAGGCAATCGATTGATTGTGACCGATTGTCCGGCGGCACAAGGCGACGTAAGTATCCGAGTAGGATATGCATGGTCCACCGCATCAGACAACAGTACCAATCCTTCTATGTACTTCCCCGTTTCGACAGGCGGAAACTCCGGGACGGTTCAAGTGAGTGCAAATGGCGTGGTTCAAGCCACTTACAACTATGCTGCTAGCGATAGTTCAACTATCGACGTAGCGAGCCAGCTTGCGGGCATTTTATCAACGAACGGGGGAATTTTATCGGGCCATTCGCAAGGCGGCACACTCACGCTTAGCTCCCGCGCACCGGGTGCCACAGGCAACTCAACGTCCTACAGTGTCATCATTATCAGCTCAAGCGGTTCGTCGCAATTTTCGGTATCCCCTGCCAGTGGCAGCCTGACGGGCGGCAGCGATGCTGGATATGGGCCGATTACGGTTTACAACTACGCTTTGAATAGCTACAGGCCAAACGGAAACCTCACTGGAATGGCCGATTCACTTCAGGGTTCATGGAATTACCAATACGACCAGCTGAACCGCCTGCAAGGTGCTGGAACCTCGACAGCACCATACAGCACGAATGCGTCAAATCCGACGACGATCAGCTGGCTATACGATGCTTTCGGAAATCGAACGAACCAGACGCTTTCGGGTTCAGCAACTTTTTCAATGCAACAACCTACGGCCACTTTTACAGGCAATCGGGCGAACTATGGTACCAACTACGACGCCGCCGGGAACGTGACCCAGACGTCTCAAACGGTGTATGACGCGGAAGAGCGGCTGGCGTCCTTCAATGGAACAGGATACATCTATGATGCGGAAGGCAACTGCGTGGGAAAAACTTTAAATTGTGCCTTGGAAAGCATCTTTGTGCTCGGCGCAGCGGGGCAGGATCTGACCGAAAAGGACGGTTCCGGCAATTGGCGTCACACGGATGTGGCGGGACCGTCGGGCATGCTCGGGACGTACGATGCTAACGGAGTGCATTATTTCCTGTCGGACTGGCAGGGTACGCGAAGGATGCAGGCTAACGCGGCTGGTGCGATCGAAGGGTATTTCCATCTCTGCCGTTCGGAGAGCCGCTGCCAGTGCCCTCCGGCTACCCATCCACCACAGGGGCCAGCACACGGCAGTACACCGGCAAAGAACGGGATGCAGAGTCGGGACTAGACTATTTTGGTGCCCGGTATTACAACTCTTCGGGAGGCCGCTGGCAGAGCCCGGACTGGAGCGCTAAGTACGAACCCGTTCCCTATGCCAAGCTGACTAACCCGCAGACGCTCAACCTCTATACTTATGTTGGGAACAATCCTTTAGTGGCCGTCGATGCTAATGGACACACGTGCGGAGGCCTCTTACTCGGCGGGTCAGACGAGTGCGTCAACGAAACTAAGACTGAAATGGATAAGGCCGATGCCGAACAGAAACAACAAGTTGGGCAAGATCCCACACTCCCGACCGCAGTCGCGCCACCTTTCGACCCAGTGAATACATTAATGACTGCAATCTTCCCAAAGACGTGGGGAGATATGGCTAGTCTCGCACTTGCGGTTCCGACAGACGGTCTAGCAGAGGGAGCTGCGCCATTAGCGAAGGCAATAGAGATGTCTTCATCGATAGGCGAAGATTCAAAGCTGGTCAAATATGCTGAAGAAGCAGGCAAATCAGTACAAAAAGGGCTGGATTCTCTTACGAAAGAGCTTTCAAGAGGGAATACTAATCCAGGCCTTGGATCAAAAAGCTTAGGCAAGGGAATCTCCTATGCCCGAGCCCGAGATGGGGCTAGGGTGTTCTATCAGCAGGCTGGCAACAAAATCGAGATTCTGGCGAAGGCCAGCAAAGCTAACGAAACGGCTGTTATTAACTATCTGAAGAACCTATTCTGAGGACCGTTGCACATCCGTCGGGGGGAGAAACATTATGGGTATAAAAAGCATTGTCTGCCTATCCGATTGGTCTGCCGTAAACCCCGAGAATGACAATATTGATGTCGATGTAGTCCTAGACGACGGGCGGCAGTACACCTTTGTCATAGCAACTCCCAACAATATCTTCTGGTGCATGGATAACGAAGGCAAAGACTACTTCTTCGGTGAGCCGATGCTCTTCGTGAAGAATCTTACAATCGAGAATATTGAGAGAGCCGTTAGCGCGATCATCAATGAGGACGATGGCCGCTGGCTTAAGATCTACGGTTAAGTCTGTAATCGGCCCAACAACAGACGTACGGTAAGCAGTCCGATGGTTCATATAAAGCTGATACCCGTCCAGGATCGCCGCTCTATAAGAGAATTTGGTGGCGGCAAGAACGACTCGATTATCGAGCCGGGCGGTGATGGGAAAGCTGAATGTGTCGCGGCTTGTAAGTTTTTCTCCGGGGCTCCTGGCAGTAGCCAGTGGAGGAAAGGGGGATCTGCACTTGAACTCAATGACACTACGGATGTAGGGCTGGCGATAGCGACTTTCAATAAGGCCGGTACATATGGCGGGGTCGATCATAATTCCGGGATTTATATGGGGCACAACCCAAAAACCGGGGAACTCATGATCGTAGATCAGTGGCCAAATAATGGTCCGAAGTATGACCATCCGTTTATTCATTCGCTCGACAACCATAATGCATCACCGTCGATGAGCGGCGATGCTTACTCTGTGATTCTCGTCCATTGACCTTATTGAGGTGTTCAGATGAAATGCCCGAGCTTGATGCTTTTGCTTCTTATGGTGAATTCGACTATCGGCCAGACTGCGCCAACTAATGAATCACGCCGCTCGCTTGATTCGTCCAGAACCATGATCGCGGCGTAAGCGTCGGCCTGGAGCGCACCCTGGTAAAGCTTGAGGTGCTCGCGTGGCCGCTCACCCTTGCGGTCGGGCGAGTAGGCGAACCAGACCGCAGGCGCGGTCGTATCGCCCGAGGGCCGGTCGTCGCGCACGTAGGTCCAGAGCCTTCCAGTCTTGGTCTTACCGTTACCTGGTGCGAGCACCGGGACTGGTGTGTCGTCGGCGTGCAGCTTGCTTGCGCTCAACACGTGATCGCGCACGGCGGCTACCAGTGGGGCCAGCAATTCGCAGGTCGCGCCGACCCAACCGGCCAGCGTCGAGCGATCCAGATCGACACCTTCGCGGGCATAGATGTCGGACTGCCGGTAGAGCGGCTGGTGGTCAGCGTACTTTGACACCAGCACATGCGCCAGCAGCCCCGGTCCGGCGAGCCCGCGATCGATAGGCCGCGAAGGTGCCGGCGCCTGCACGATCCGGTCGCAGGCATCGCAGCTCAGCTTCGGACGTACGTGGCGCAGTACCTTGAAGCTGGCGCGAACGTACTCCAGCATCTCGGCCACATCTTCGCCCAGCTCGCGGAGCCGGCCGCCGCAGTCGGGGCAGGACTCATGGCCAGGCATATGGGTGTGAACTTCGCGTGGAAGATGTTCTGGCAAGGGACGGCGATGCGGCTTCGCCGCTGTGGGACGCTCAGCGGGAGCTGCCGTCTGAACCTCTTCGACGGCGCTTGCGACTTGCAGATCTTCGAGCTGGAACTCCAGCTGCTCGATCTGGCGCAGCACCTTCTCACTCTTCCGGCCGAACAGCATCTGGTTCAGCTTCGCAACCAGCAGCACCAGCCGTTCGATCTCGCCGGCACGCGTGTTCAGCGTGCGCGTATAGCGCTCATGCTGAGCAATCACGAGTGCCTTCAACGCTTCAATATCAAGCGACTCAAGGTCCGGAAGTGCAGCAGCAAGCATGTGCGAAGTGGAGTGCCCGATCTTTTGTGCCGTTGGATGAGTTAGTGTAACGCAGCTATTTCTGAGTTCAAGTAGCCGTCGGGGGTGTGGGGAAGTGGGAAGCGCGTAGCGGTTTCCACTTCCCCATGCCCCATGCTGTTTGTCAGCCACGCCTCGGGTGCCGGCGATCGATAGCCCAGCGAAGAGTGTGGCCGGATGGTGTTGTAGTGGACGCGCCAGCATTCAGCCAGCACCCGCAGCTCTTTCATCGAGTAGAAGATCTCACCGTTGAGGAACTCATCTCTGAGTTTCGAGTTGAAGCTCTCGCAGTAGCCGTTCTCCCATGGTGAACCGGGCTCGATGTACAGCGTTTTGGCTCCTGTCTTTGCCAGCCAGTTTCGCAGGTCCTTCGCGACGAACTCAGGCCCATTGTCCGAGCGAAGGTGTTCCGGCACTCCCTTCAGCACCATGACATCGGCCAGCGCACAGATGACCCTGGCACTTGACCAGCGGCGTTCCGCACGCACCAGCAAGCTCTCGCGCGTGTGTTCGTCGATCAGGTTGAGAAGCCGTACGCTGCGACCATCATGCGTCCGAGCGCTGACGAAGTCGTAGCTCCATACATGGTTCCGCCGCTCCGGTCTTAGCCGCACGCACGATCCATCGTTGAGCCACAACCTGCCCCGTGGCTTCTGCTTCTGCGGAACCTTTAGCCCCTCGCGACGCCAGATACGCTCCACGCGATCCTTGCCTACTCGCCAGCCGGCTCGCTTCAGCAACGCCGTGATCCGGCGATACCCATAACGGCCGTACTGGCTGGCAAGCTGAACGATCGCCTGTGTGAGTGCATCTTCGTCTTCCCGCCGGATCGCACGGTAGCGCTGCGTGCCGCGCGGCTGGTTGGCCAACCGGCACGCCCTGCGCTCCGTCATCCCATGCGTCTGCTGTGCATGAGCTGTTGCGATCCGCCGTCGCTCAGGGCTTAGAAGTTTCCCGAGGCGAAGTCCTTCAACACAAGGTTGTCCAGGCTCAGATTCGCAACCAGACGCTTCAGCTTCGAGTTCTCCTGCTCCAACTCCTTCAGCCGCTTCGCCTGGTCCACCTGCAACCCGCCATACTCCTTACGCCATCGGAAGTACGTCTGCTCCACGATCCCGGCTTCCTTACAAGCCAGAGCCGTCGTCTTGCCGTTCGCCACGGCTACTTCGATCTGCCTGAGCAGGTTCACCACCTGCTCAGGCTGGTACTTCTTGCCTCGTCCCATATGCTCTCCTTGTCCAGTGTCTCTCTTATCCACTGGCACATTTCAAGCCGGGCACTCCAGAATAGCCCATCTTGTACTTCGCCTTTTGTTCGCTTCTCTTCACACCAGCATAGCTCCCTCTGCCTGTGCAAAGTCAACGTGCACCGTTTCTGGTGCGTGAGTGCTTCTGGCGTAAGTCACTCATTCTATGAGTCGAAAAAGACGGCTGGATCGATTTACCCTGGAGGATCTATTGTGTAGAAGTGAGGCACTTCAATCGCAAACGAGGCAGTTGTTCTTGGACACTCAGTCGGATTTCTATAACCTTCAACGCTTTCTCAATGCTCAGGAATCCACCTTCGATCAGGCCCGCGCCGAGCTCGAAATGAGACAGAAGCGATCTCATTGGATGTGGTTCGTCTTTCCCCAAATCAAAGGTCTCGGTTCAAGCCCCACCGCTCAGCGGTTTGCGATCTCCAGTCTTGAGGAAGGCGCAGCGTATCTCGAGCATCGGGTGCTGGGACGCCGGCTCGAAGCATGTACCGCGCTGGTCACTGCGGTTCAGGGCAAGTCGGTCCACGATATATTTGGCTATCCGGACGATCTCAAGTTTCATTCCTCTATCACCTTGTTCGCCGAGGTGGCTGAGAAGCTTAGCTTCCAGACTCCCGTCTTCCAGGAAGCCGTAGCCAGGTGCTTCGGCGGCAAGAGGGATCAGGGAACACTCAACCAGCTTCGTTCTTGAGGGGAAGCTCGCTGTTCTCCAACGCTGCGAACCATGCAGCATAGGGAGTGTTCTTCACCATTTGGCGGTTTAGGTCTGGAGTGCCGTCCGTCCACCACACAGACCCGCGCTCGCCCAACGCAATCTTTGCATCTTCGACCTGCTGTTTGGCCTGCTCACGGGCTTCATCATCGCCCTTCCGCATTGCAATTCCCTTTGCACGTCGCGCAGCCATCAGCTGCGCGGTCAGGCGCTGTCTCTCTCGTGCGGGAAGCTGAGGATTGCTGCAGCGCCAGAGGCGGCTCGCACGACAAAGTACCGGCCGTCCGGGGTGACTGGATAAAGACTCATCATGTGGCCGTGCCTGCAGCTGTCTGAGCCTTAGCTGGAAGATTAAAGTGGAAGATCGCCGTCTACGACCGCCTGTTCAGCGGCCCTCAACATCTCGCGACCGTTGTTACGTACGTTATTCACCTTCGGATTGGCCTTGTACATCTCCATCTCCTCTGCCTCGAAAGGGCGCAACAGGTCCAACGGCAACCGTTCCGTCTCCTCCCTGTCCAGCCAGCGATCGTAGTCTCGCGCGTGGAGGATTAGAGGCATCCGGGGATGAGGAATCTGGGCCAGCAGTTCATTCGCTTCCGTGGTCACGATCGCATACGACTGAAGCCAGTGACCATCCTTGTCTTTCCAGGCATCCCAAAGCCCCGCGAACGCGAAGAGACTGCCATTTCCAAGCTCGATCGCATACGGCTGCTTGGGGGGCTTCCCTTCTTTCGGCCACTCGATAAAGAAGCTGGCCGGTATCAGGCAGCGCCGTTTCTTGAAGGGCTCACGCCACGTTGGGGCTTTCGTGATCGTCTCCGCTCTGGCGTTGATCGTTGATAGACCCTTGATATCTTTCAGATCCTTCGTGAAGAACGGCACCAGGCCCCATCGAGCCAGGATCAGCTCCCGCTCGCCCGTTTCGCGGCTTTGCCGAATGATGGGTTGGTGGGTCGTCGGCGCGATGTTGTAATCCGCGTCCGGCATTGGCAGTTCAGCCGGTTCCGGCTTGGCGCGGAAGTGTTCCGCAATCTTCTGTTTGTCGCTACGCCGACCATATCGACCACACATCGCAAATCTCCTCCGCGTAGCTCTAGGGTGAAACTCTGCCGGGTTTAGGAGTGATGAAGCGAAGATTCGGCGGGATCTTCCCCTTCCTCACTGTTTTGAGGGTTCGCTCCGGATCCGAGGCCAAGCCCTCCACTAAGGCCGCCGCCGCCTCCCATGCCACCACCTCCTCCGCCACCGCCACCACCAGAACGGCCTTCCCCCTTCTCAGACTTTCCTCCACCACCCGAGCCAGTTAGCCGGGCCGGGCCTTGGAGCGGAATCACCAGTTCCGCCGGAATGGGGTCGAGATCGAGCGCTTCGCGGATGAAGGCTCGTAGGGAGACGACCAACTCCTGAGTGTGTACCAGTTTGCCCGTCGCAAGCTGGTTCGCTGCACTTGCTGCCAGCCGGACCTGCTCCTCGGTGCCCAACAGGATGATGTCAGATAGGGCAGCTTCGACGGCATCCCGGACACGGCGTGCGCGATCCGAGCCCGGTGACTCAGCCGTACCCAGATCCAAGGGCGGAGCTTCGGCCACTGTCGGTGCTGCGAGATTCCGACGCAGATCACGATGATGGGCAGGATTCACGGTCAGATCGCCAGTAAACGAGCCGCCCAAAGTCTTGTAAGCGGCCATCAAGGCACGCAGGCGCTCGTTGATCTGTCGATTCATCCGTTCGCGTCGCTGCTGAATTGTGACCTGCGTAAGCAGTCGAATCCCGACCCCGATCAGCGTAATTACCGCCAGGCTGAGAAGGGTAGTGACGAGAGCGTGAAGAGAACTGAAATCAAGACTGCGCAACTAGATACTCCACGAGGATGGAACACGACTCATCATGTTTGTCTGACCGCAACGCTATAAACACTGGCGAATAATTTAGGCCGCTTTCGAGATAAGAAGGCATAAGGGGAAGCATATCGTCTTTGCTTCCAAGCTGATCCCCGCGAACGATCCCTGCCTGAAACGAATCACTTCACGATTCCACACCTGCGAAAGGGGGAGGGGTCCCCCTGCCTACAGAGTTCCGCCGGTAGAGAGCACCGGCGCAACTCTTCCGTCACCCTCTCTGCGGGGACACCCCGCAACACCCCAAATGCATCCATGCGCTCCGCGCCCAGCAAGGAAACCAAACCTGCTGAGGGGTCTCCCCTGGCGCGCGCAAGAGGCACCCTAATCTTCCGCACTTCCCCACCCCACCTGGCAAAGTACGCCCATCGGGGACCCCGACTCGCTTGTGCAGACCGCCTGCGGCGCCCTCCATTTCATTCCGGGTAGGGAACCCTCCTCTTGCACTTGCCGCCCCCGCTGGCGTGGGCCAGGGCCAAGGCGTGTTTGTAAGCAAACACAGCAGGGCCATTCAAAAGCGAGGAACCGAGACCATGAGCAACATCGCCACCATGCCAACCAACCCCAAGCCCCAGACCTCCAAAGAAGTCATTGCCGCGAACGTTCAGCTTCTCATTGAGCAGTTGGAGGCAGGTCACAGCGAAGGGCTTACCGCCTACCTCACGGCTATGGGCAAATTCCATAACTATTCCTTCGGCAACATCCTTGAGATTGCAAGACAGAGAGCAGTGACATAGTGCTATACCTCGCTGGCGTCAATAAACATAGGGGTTT